>JBILBC010000068.1:0-6626 GCA_044353885.1 Candidatus Planktophila sp.
AAGTACTTCAAGTCCAGTCAACTTAACTAATTCATGTGCTGTGCTCTGTGCACGCACTAAGTCACTGGCGATAATCATTGTGGGATCCATTGCAGCGATCATCGGGGCGGCATGTGATGCTTGAAACTTTCCCACATCATTGAGTGGAATATCTGTGTGGCCCTGAAACTTATTGGCCACATTCCATTCGGTCTGCCCATGACGCCACAGGATGATCTGATTACCCACGTGCTGCTTCCTCTTTAACGATATCGAGTTCAATCTGTGGGCAGTCATTCCATAAGCGATCGAGCATGTAGTAACGACGAAGCTCAGTCGATTGAATATGAATGACGAGATCTGAGTAATCAATCAGCACCCATTCAGCGGTGCCTTCACGACGTAGTGGCTTATCTCCCACAAGGCGAAGCTGCTCTTCAACCTCATCTGCGATACTGCCAATCATCTTTGCATTGGTTGCAGTAACAATAAGGAATACCTCACTGAGCACGCTCTGATCTGAAAGGTCGAGTGCAACGAGTTCGGTACCGAACTTATCGACTGCAGCGCGTGCTGCAATCTGTGTGCGATCGACGCAGGCTTTACTTGCTGGCATAGAGGTTGTGCTCCTTTATATAGGCGGCGACTGCCGCCGGTACTGCATCAGATGTATGTGCTCGGATATCAGTTGCAGAGACTGCAATCGCATCCACGCTTGTGTTGTGCTGGCCAGGAAATTCAGGGCGATCGATTACTACAAACTCAACCATCTCTTTGAGCTCATCTGCGCGATGCCATTGATCAATCTTTTCATAGGCATCGGTGCCGACAATCAGAACGATAGTGTCACCTTCATAGTTCTGCGCCACAGCCTCAACGGTATCGATGGTGTAGCTAGGTCCATCGCGTAATACTTCAATCGGATTTACTTCAACGCACTTCTTAATCTCAGCTGGTAGCTCAGCAACTGCTAACTGGCACATCGCACGGCGCTGGGCACCTGTTGCATGTGGTTCGTTATCGCGAAGCCGAGGTTGCCCTGCAGGGAGAACAAGTAAGTGATCAACAATCTTTCGAGAGATGAGCTCTTGGATGACATGGATATGCCCGTTATGAATGGGGTCAAATGTCCCGCCGTAAAGCCCTACGCGCAAGGTGATCTACTTATCGAAGCGAAGAACGATATAAAGAAGGAATGCGAATACTCCAAAGGCGATAAGCCCGAATCCATATGGAGGAAGTGGGAGTTCGCGAACAACTTCAGCGTTGAGCATCATCATGAGTGAAGATTACTACTTACCCGCAAGAAGTTCTAAAAAGCGCGCTTCATCGATGATTGTGACGCCTAACTCTTGAGCTTTTGCAAGCTTTGATCCAGGGTCACTGCCGACCAATACATAATCGGTCTTCTTAGAAACAGATGATGTTGGCTTTCCACCATATGCGGTAATCGTTTCAGCGATGGAATCTCGCGTGAATCCCTCAAGGCCGCCTGTGACAACAAAGGTAAGGCCTGCAAGTGTTTGTGGCATCGCTTCACCCGTTGCATTGACCATAGCAACACCTGCATCAGACCACTTCTTGATGATGTTGCGATGCCAGTCAACTTCAAACCACTCGACTACGGATTGAGCGATGACATCACCTAGACCATCGATATCAGCAAGATCTGCAACTGAAGCTTTGGAAATTGCATCCATACTTCCCAAATTGGTGGCAAGTGCTTGCGCTGCAGTAGGTCCCACGTGGCGAATAGAGAGCGCCACAATGGTGCGCCATAGTGGACGAGTCTTAGCATCCTCTAACGCTTCAAGTAACTTCTCCAGATTCTTACCTGCGCTGCCATCTTTCTTGGTAAAGAAGGATGACTTCATCAAAGCTTTCTCGGTCAGTGAAAAAATATCTGCTTCATCGGTGATGATTGCATCCTGCAACATTGCAACTGCTGCTTCATATCCGAGCACATCGATATCAAGTGCTGCGCGAGAGCCTATGTAGTAAATACGCTCGCGAAGTTGTGCGGGACAACTTCGGGTATTAGGACAGCGAATATCAACATCGCCTTCAGTGATTGCGCGAAGATCGGAGGCACACTCAGGACACTGTGTTGGCATTACAAATGCCTTCTCTGTGCCTGTGCGCTTATCAAGAACTGGTCCCAATACTTCAGGGATGACATCTCCAGCTTTACGAATTATGACGATATCGCCAATTAATACGCCTTTGCGTTCAATCTCTTCTTGGTTATGCAGCGTTGCATTGGTGACTGTCGAACCTGCAACTTTGACTGGTTCCATAAATGCGAAAGGTGTAACGCGTCCTGTGCGACCGATGCTGACTCTGATATCAAGGAGCTTTGTTGTGACCTCTTCAGGCGGATACTTATAGGCAATGGCCCACTTAGGTGCGCGCGATGTAAAGCCCAGCTTCTTCTGCTCAGCGATGGCATCTACCTTGATGACAACGCCATCAATCTCGTGTTCAACATCGTGGCGATGAAGGTTGTAATTCTCAATGAAATCAAGGACTTCTGCGCGAGACTTGCAGACTTTAAAGCGATTTGATGTTGGCAGCCCCAGCGCTTTGAGTTGGGCGTAGGCATCAGATTGAGATGTAAATGAAATACCTTCACTTGCGCCCACACCGTGGACAACGACATCGAGTGCACGTGATGCTGTAACGCGAGGATCTTTCTGTCGAAGAGATCCTGCTGCACAATTTCGCGGATTGGCAAAGAGCGGTTTTCCCGCCTCTTCCAACTCTTCATTAAGCTGGTTAAATGCTGCAACAGGTAAGAAGACTTCACCGCGCACTTCAATCAGAGATGGAATCTTCTTCCCCGTTAAGGTGTGAGGAAGTCCGTTAATAGTCTTCACATTTAGCGTGACATCTTCACCTGTCACGCCATTACCGCGTGTCAGTGCGCGAGTGAGTTGTCCATTCTCATAGAGCAGGTTGATAGCAAGGCCATCTACTTTAAGTTCACATAAGTATTCGGGATTGGAAGAATCCTTCTCCACGCGATCAAACCATGTTGCAAGTTCTTCACTATCAAAGACGTTATCAAGGCTCATCATCTTCTCGATGTGATCATGCTGATCAAAGGTAGTTGCAAATCCCCCACCGACACCAAGGGAAGGTGAATCTGGTTCAAGGAGCTCTGGGTGCTTTGCCTCTAGGGTTTCTAACTCTTTGAGTAGCTTGTCGAATGCAGCATCAGTAATAGATGGACTATCCAGAACATAATATTTAAATTGATGATCGCGAATCTCTTGAGTGAGTTCAATAATGCGATGGCGTGCTTGGTTTGTCATGCTGTCTCGCAGATTGTTGCCGAACCAACAACACGATCGCCGTCATAGATAACCATTGCTTGTCCTGTTGCAAGACCAAGAAGAGGTGCATCGAGTTCAGCAACTAATTGCTCGTTATCCATGTAATAGGTGCAATCAAGTGCTGCGCCATGAGCTCGAACCTGAACGTAGCCACGCATAGGAGCTGCACCCACCTCTTGGCCACAGAAGATAGGTCGTTCACCACGCATCGAAGTCACAGCTAAATCTTCTCGCGGACCTACGACAACTGTGTTCGAGACTGGTTCAATCTTTAATACAAAGCGCGGTGAGCCATCCTCTGTTGGGATAGTCAGCCCTAACCCTTTGCGCTGACCGATTGTGTATGTGTAAGCGCCCTTATGTTCACCCAACTTATTGCCATCTTGATCCACGATCGGGCCCACTTCACTGCCCATGCGATCGCGAAGCCATCCAGCGTTATCTCCCGATGGAACAAAGCAGATGTCGTGGCTATCAGGCTTTTGAGCAACTGCAAGTCCGCGAGCCTCTGCCTCAATGCGAATATCAACTTTCTCTGTATCACCCAAAGGAAATATTGCACCGTTTATCTGTTCGCGATTAAGAACTGCCAACACATAGGACTGATCTTTAAGGGGATCAACCGCCCGATGCAAGGTGCGCCCTGCAGATGTTTCTTGTGTGCGCGCATAGTGGCCGGTAACAACGCCATCGAATCCCATCGCCTTTGCACGATCTAGCACTGCAGCAAATTTAATCTTCTCATTACAACGAAGGCATGGGTTTGGTGTGCGCCCTGCCTTGTACTCACTCATAAAGTTTTCAACAACACCTTCATGAAATTCATCTGCCATATCCCAGATGTAGAAGGGAATACCAATCACATCTGCAGCACGGCGTGCATCATGAGAATCTTCAATGGTGCAACATCCACGAGCACCGCTGCGGTATTTCTGAGGATTAGAAGATAGCGCTAGGTGCACGCCAATCACTTCATGTCCTGCCTCAACTGCGCGCGCTGCAGCAACTGCTGAATCAACGCCACCGCTCATGGCTGCAATGATTTTCACTTCTTGCCCACCGCATGTGCTGCTAGCCCGCGCTCAATCACATCAGGCAACACTGAGAGCGCATACTCAACATCACTTGTTGTATTCGTTGAACCGAATGAGAAACGCAGTGATGATTGTGAGACCACATCTGTAAGGCCCATCGCCATCAAGACATGGCTGGGGCGATGAACGCCTGCTGTGCAGGCAGCACCCGTGGAACAAGATACTTTCTGTGAATCCATCAGTAGCAAGAGTGAATCACTCTGTGTTCCAGGAAATGTAATGTTGGAAATTCCTGGAAGGCGCGGTGCGCTCTTGCCGTTAATGACCGCATCAGGGCGCGATGCAAGAACACCGCTTTCAAAAGAATCACGAAGTGCAGCAACTTTGCCTGCGTCATAGAGCTTTGCCTCAACAGCTGCAGCAAGTGCAACAATCGATGGAGCATTCAGTGTGCCACTTCGAATATCGCGCTCTTGTCCCCCGCCATGGAGCAGAGCGGGGATTTCAACTGCGCGACGCAAAATCAGCGCACCGATGCCAAGTGGACCGCCAACTTTATGGCCGCTAATGGTCATCGCAAAGAGACCAAGTTCTTTAAAAGATAGTGGCACCTTCGTAAAGCTCTGCACGGCATCACAATGAACAGGAATATCTCCTGCAATCTTTACAACATCTGCAATAGGTTGGATGACCCCTGTCTCGTTATTGCTATGCATCACTGAGATCAGTGCAATCTCTGATCTGCGCTCTGAAATAACTTTCTTCATAAAGTCCAGGTCAATGACGCCATCTGTATTTACGGGAATCTCAATGAGCTGGGCGCCTTCATGTTCGACCAACCAATGCGCTGGGTCGAGAACTGCATGGTGCTCGATGCTGGAGATGAGGATGACTTTCTTATCGCTATGCCAGAACAGACCCTTGATTGCTGCGTTATTAGCTTCCGTGCCTGATCCAGTAAAGATAATTTCACTTGCCAGGCAATCAACGGCCTTAGCGATCTTCTCGCGCGCATCTTCAACATCTTTGCGCGTTGAACGACCTTCAGTGTGAAGAGATGAAGGGTTACCGAGTTTGCGAAGTGAAGTGTTCATCGCATCAATGGCAACATCGAACATCGGCGTAGTAGCCGCATGGTCGAGATAGACGCTCATGGGAGCAGTCTAGTTCTTGCGAGCAACCACGCCTTCTGTGGCCTTTGGAAGCACGTTAAAGAGGTCTCCGACTACGCCGAAATCAGCGATATCAAAGAGCGGTGCTTCTGGATCTTTATTGACCACGATGATTGTCTTAGAGGTCTGCATTCCTGCGCGATGTTGAATCGCACCCGAGATACCGCATGCGACATAGAGCTGTGGGCTGACAGTCTTTCCAGTCTGACCAACCTGATGTGAGTGTGGATACCACCCGGCATCTGTTGCAGCTCGTGATGCACCGACTGCGGCGCCCAGTGAATCTGCAAATGCTTCAACAGGTGTGAAGTTTCCATCCGTGCCACGACCACCAGAGACAACAACATTTGCCTCTGTCAGTTCAGGACGACCGCCCTTTACAGGAGGCTGTGAAGAAGAAACTGTTGCCTTCTTTGCATCAGCGCTAATTGTTGCTGTGCCACTTTCGATTGCGGGAGATGATGCAGAGAAATCTGCCTCAACGCTATTGGGGCGCACGGTAATGACAGGAACGCCATGGGAAACCTTGGAGTGCACGGTGGTAGATCCACCAAAGACTAATTGTGTTGCTGTGCCATCTGCTGCAACATCGACTGCATCGGTAATGATCCCTGAATCAGCGAGTACTGCAACGCGTGCTGCAACTTCCTTACCGAAGGCGTGAGATGCAATAAGCAGTGCTGCAGGTGATTTCTCTTTCACAAGGCTTGCAAGAGCATCTGCTGATGCTGCAACGCCGTGAGAGATAAAATCATCAGATTCAATAACAAGAACAGTTGCAATAGGTCCTTGGTTGATTGTTGCAGCAAGTGCTGCACCTTTTCCGCTACCTGCAAGAACTACTGCAGTGACAGCGCCAATGCGGGCAGCTGCTGTTGCAAGCTCTGCTGTGGTCT
Organism: Candidatus Planktophila sp.; assembly: GCA_044353885.1. Taxonomy (GTDB): domain Bacteria; phylum Actinomycetota; class Actinomycetes; order Nanopelagicales; family Nanopelagicaceae; genus Planktophila. Next base: position 6,417 of record JBILBC010000068.1, read on the forward strand.
TAGTCGCCTTATCGCCTGAAAAATCAGCGAGGATAAATACAGTGCTCATATCAGCTTCTTCTCTGCAAGGAAGTTCACGAGGTCTTGACCACCATTGCCTTCATCATTGACCTTGATGCCAGCAGCGCGCGGTGGACGTGGTGTTGCATCATTGACTTGTGACCACGCACTCTGTGCTGATGCACCCACTGCTGCTAAATCTTTTTGATC
>JBILBC010000070.1:0-6447 GCA_044353885.1 Candidatus Planktophila sp.
GTCATGCAGTGGAGCGAGCAATGCGACAACTCCATGATCTTGGGTTTGCTGTGGAAGAAGTATCGGTTTCTATGGAAGAGGGTGAGAATGCGGGCAAGCTCGTCTTCCAACCTAAATTAGTTGCAGCCGGTTATCACAAGAACAGACTTCGTGAATTGATGGGTCTTGATACGGAGGAGCTACAGGCAAAGCGTCTACTTGCATCCTTTGATCGCTTTAGAGGGCGAGAGAAATCACCCAAGCCTCCGATGTCAGACTCTGCCATGCGTTGGTTAAATGAAGTCTTTCACCCCACTGTGAATCTGATTCCACCAGAACTTGAAGGCCGTATTGAACGTGCTCAATTTTTCCATGAAGCCCTTGAACACCGCTGGTATTTAAGTGAGCGAGCAGGCCACGATGTTGGACTAGAGTTTGCCGCGAAGTCATTTGTAGCAGAAGTATTGCCATACCGACGCGACTCAGGAGTCGATGTACGTGTAGATGGCGTGATGCAATAGCGAGGAAGATGTCATGAGTTTGCCACCAAACTTTTCACAAGCTGTAGATCTGAGCTCTCTGGGAAAGCCCGCTCCTGATATGACAACACCACTTCCAGGAATTGAAGTCACACCCCTTAATTTGCAGGCAGAAGTATTGCCACTATCTAAAACAAAACCAGTTGTTGTTCTCTGCTGGAGCCCACGTTCTGCCGAATCCATTGAATTACTGCGCACCCTTGGAAAACTGGAAAGTGATGATGCAGGTAAATGGATTTTGGCTCAAGTCAATATTGATGAGCAAGCTCCTGTGGCGCAAGCACTTCAAGTGCGCACCATTCCTTACGGAGTTGTCTTTATCGGGGGACAGGCAGTTCCGTTCCTTGAACAACCACTAAGTGAGACTCAACTCCGTGAAGTCATCAATAAGATTTTAACTGTTGCTGCGCAACAAGGAATTGGTGAAGAGCCTGTTGAGGAGACTGAGCCAGAGGAAGATGAAGCACTTGCAGCCCTTGATCAAGGTGATTACGTAACAGCTGAAGCTGCCTACAAGCGCTTGATTGCACGTAAGCCTTCTGATTCTTATGCCAAATTAGGACTTGCTCAAGTACAACTTCTAGCCCGCACACATGGCCTGGATGCTGCCAAGATAATGGAAGATGCCATTAAGAGCCCGGATGATATTGAACTGCAGATTCAATGCGCGGATGTTGAAGTGATGAGTGGATATTTAGAGCCAGCATTTGATCGTTTACTGCGCCTTCTTATTCTCTTTGATGGCGATGAACAGAAGCGGATTAAAGATCGCCTTCTTGAACTCTTTGCACTCGTAGATCCTGCAGATCCACGAGTAATGAAAGCCCGTACACAGCTTGCGAATGCCCTCTTTTAATGGCTAAAGATATTGACCACTCACTAGAGCAGAAGTCTCTCTACACACTTCTCTTCCTCTTTGGCTTTGGCATCATGGCCTGGGTCCCACGTTTTCCTGAAGTGAAGGCAAACCTTGGCCTTGATAACGGAGCATTTGGCTCACTCATGAGCACAGGTGCCATCGGTGCATTCTTTGGTCTATTAACAGTGGGCCACATCATCCATAGATTTGGCGCATATAGAGTTACTTTGGCAGCAATATTGATTCTCTATTCAAGCCTTGTGGCACTCGTGCACGTGCAATCAAGTTTTCTCTTTCTTGTCTTTAGCATTCTCTTTGGTTTTGGAATCACCTCAGTCCACGTCTGCCTGAATAGCCAGGTCTTTCACTTCTTAGAGCGTAGCAAAATCAATCTGGTTACGAGCACGGCTGGATATTGGAGCGCAGGAGCTTTGGCTACAGCCATTCTCTCTGGGTTCTTAGTAGGACGAGTAAGTCTTGTTACTCACATTGATTTTCTCTGTGCAGTAATTACCGTTCTTATGTTTGCACTCGTTATTCGTTTGAAATCGGTGCTACTAGAATCAAATGAAGACTCTGACAATGACTATTCAATCAAGGAGATATTTACTGGATTTAAAATTGATTGGCCAGTGAGCCTTGGCATGGCATGCGCCGTCTATCTCGAATTTGCTATCGGTGACTGGGGAACGATCTTTACCAAGGATCGATTAGGTATTAGCGCAGGGCTCAGCACCGCCCCTTACATCGTCTTCACTGCGATGATGATCTTTGGCAGATTACTTGTCCATCGAATACTTCCTAAAGCACCGTTGCATCTATGGGTAAAGCGCGCAGCTCTGCTCGCAGGAGCTGGCTTTGGAATCTGCATCATCACTGCAACCCATCTACCTGCCAGCGCGCGATGGTGGTCATACGGACTCTTCCTATTGGCATTCTTCTTCGCAGGCCTTGGCTCATCATTTCTTGGCCCATCCTTCTTTGCAGCAGCAAATCGCCGTTCTTCACAGCCAAGTGCGGTAGTTGTGGGTCAATTTGGCGTCGTCAATAACGTTCTACTCTTTGGTATCAAATGGATTGTTGCGTGGACAATTCAATTCACCGGATCCATCGCACTTGCGATGATGATTCCAACAGTGATGATGCTTGCAACTATCTTCTTCGTGGATTCCCTTAAAGAGGACTCCAAGTCAAAGGTCTAAGAAGGTCAGATCAGCCAGAACCTTCGGTGTTGCCAGCATCTGCTGAGCGAACATCGAAAATACGATACTTATCAATCGCTTCTTGAACGACAGATTCCTTTACTTCCCCTGCCTTAGCAAGTTCTGCCAAGGTTGCAACAACGATTGATTCTGCATCGACCTTGAAGTGGCGACGAAGAGCACCGCGAGTATCAGATAAACCAAAGCCATCTGTTCCCAGTGAATGGAATGCATTTGGCACCCATGGTGAGATTTGATCTTGGACTGCGCGCATGAAGTCAGAGACTGCAATGACAGGTCCGTGAGTTCCCTTGAGCTTGTCATAGACATAAGCGCTCTTCTTATCCTTTGGATTGAGCATGTTATGGCGATCTACTTCAAGACCATCACGACGTAGTTCATTCCATGACGTTACTGACCAGACGGAAGCTGCAACGCCCCAATCTTGCGCAAGAAGTTTCTGTGCCTTAAGAGCCCAGTTAACGCCCACGCCGGATGCAAGAATCTGCGCATTCTTCTTACGCTGCTTTGATGCACCCGCATAGAGATAAATTCCCTTCAGCAGACCTTCAAGATCTAAGTTATCTGGTTCAGCAGGTTGCATATAAGGCTCGTTATAGACAGTCATGTAGTAATAAATGTTCTCGCTATTTTCTCCATACATACGGCGCAGACCATCTTTAAAGATATGTCCGACTTCATAGGCAAATGCTGGGTCATAAGAGACAACTGCAGGGTTGGTTGCAGCAAGTAGGTGTGAATGACCATCTTCGTGCTGCAAGCCTTCACCGTTTAAGGTTGTGCGGCCTGCAGTTGCACCGAGGACGAATCCACGGACTAACTGATCAGATGCTGCCCAGAAGGCATCTCCTGTGCGCTGGAAACCAAACATGGAGTAGAAGATGTAGATAGGAATCATTGGCTCGTTATGCGTTGAGTATGAAGAGCCCACAGCGGTAAAGGAGGCAACAGATCCTGCCTCATTAATACCTTCGTGCAAGATGACACCCGATGTTGATTCCTTATAGGACAACATCAACTCACGATCGACGGCCATGTATTGCTGACCATGTGGTGAGTAGATTTTCAGTGTTGGAAAGAGTGAATCAAGACCGAATGTGCGAGCCTCATCAGGAATGATTGGCACAAGGCGACTACCAAGTCCTGGATCCTTAATCAGGTCTTTTAACATACGGACAAATGCCATCGTTGTTGCTACTTCTTGCTGACCTGAACCACGGCGCACTGATTCATATGCAGTATCAGCTGGCTGTGGCAATGGACGAGAGACCTTGCGGCGACTTGGAATAGATCCACCGAGTTCGCGACGACGCTCCTCCAGATACTTCATCTCAGGAGAATCAGCTGCTGGACGGTAGTAAGCAGGTGTGTACTTATCTAACTTGTCATTAGTCAGTGGAATATCCAGGCGATCACGGAACTCCATAATGTCTTCAAGAGTCATCTTCTTCATCTGGTGCGTTGAGTTACGACCTTCGAAGTGCGAACCAAGTGTCCAGCCCTTGACTGTCTTAGCCAAGATGACAGTTGGTCGACCATTCTTCTCAGTTGCAGCTGTGTAGGCAGCAAAGAGTTTGCGATAGTCATGGCCACCGCGCTTGAGGTTCCAAATCTGATCATCTGAGTATCCAGAGACCATCGCTGCAGTGCGTGGATCGCGATTAAAGAAGTGCTCGCGAACAAATGCGCCACTTTCTGCCTTAAAGGTTTGGTAATCACCATCGAGAGTGGTGTTCATTAAGTTAACGAGTGCGCCTTCACGGTCTTGCGCAAGGAGTGGATCCCATCCACGGCCCCACACAACCTTGATGACATTCCAGCCAGCTCCACCGAAGATGGATTCCAGCTCTTGAATGATCTTGCCATTGCCGCGCACAGGGCCATCAAGGCGCTGCAAATTACAGTTCACAACAAAGGTTAAGTTATCGAGATTCTCGCGTGATGCCAGACCGATTGCGCCCAATGTATCGACTTCATCGATCTCGCCATCGCCCAGGAATGCCCATACGTTCTGATCACTAGTGTCTTTGATGTTGCGGTTATGCAGGTAGCGATTAAAGCGCGCTTGATAAATTGCATTGATCGGTCCAATACCCATCGACACTGTGGGAAATTGCCAGAAGTCTGGCATTAAACGTGGGTGTGGATATGACGAGAGTCCGCCACCTTCGTGGGAAAGTTCTTGGCGGAATCCATCGAGTTGGTTCTCACTAAAACGTCCTTCAAGAAATGCACGTGAATACATTCCAGGAGATGCGTGACCTTGGAAGAAGATTTGATCTCCGCCACCTGCATGGTCTTGTCCACGGAAGAAGTGGTTAAAGCCCACTTCGTATAGAGATGCAGAAGATGCATAGGTTGAAATATGTCCGCCGACTCCAACACCAGGGCGCTGTGCACGGTGAACCAATATCGCTGCATTCCAACGAACATATGCACGGATACGGCGCTCAAGATCTTCATCGCCTGGGAAATCTGGTTCATTCTCTGGAGAAATTGTGTTGATGTAATCAGTTGTGCGAAGGTCAGGAAGACCAATCTTCTTCTCATGTGCTCGCTTGAGAAGTTGGAGCATTAGGTAACGCGCACGAACTGGGCCAGCAGCATTGAGAGCTGCATCAAAGGATGCCTGCCATTCAGCCGTTTCAGCAGGATCTGTATCTACTAATTGGTCGATTATCTGATCTGGCGATCCGGCGAATTCGGTCATGGCCGTATTCTTCCGCCAAAGGGGGATGAGCGCAAAAAAATCGACTATGAGGGCGCCAAAACCCTTGTAAATATCCGTCTCATCCGTTGGACTTATCCCGTGGCCATGCGCATGGGTTTTGCTAAGGGAGAGCTAATCCTTGAAATCGGCTATGGAGCCGATTGTGATGATTCTCTGCGCGCTGAGATTAAGAAGATAGTCGCCACAGATTTTCATGAAAATTCCACTAATGAAGTAGTTGATGCAGTCCTGCTCTGGTTCCGCGATGGTGATGGTGATCTCGTGGATGAGTTAATGGATGCGATGGCATATCTCTCTGAGACAGGACCTATCTGGGTGCTCACTCCCAAGGTCGGCCGCGATGGACATGTTGAACCCAGTGATATTCAAGATGCTGCGCCCACATGTGGTCTGAGCCAAACATCCACACTTGTTGTTGCGCAGGATTGGACTGCAACGCGTCTAGTGGCACGTAAGGCGGGCAAGCGATAGATTCGCGCCATGACTCAACTACCTGCAGGTTTAAGTGTCGGTGAAGCCGCACCAGATTTCGAATTAAAGAATCAATATGGAGAACTGGTAAAGCTCTCATCATTTAAGGGCAATAAGAATGTCGTCGTTCTCTTTATCCCCTTTGCATTCACGGGCACATGCACTGGTGAGCTCTGTGCAATCCGCGATGACCTTGCAGCCTTCCAAAACGATAACGTTCAAGTTCTAGCAATCTCATGTGATTCTCCATTTACACAGAAGATTTTCGCTGAGCAAGAGGGATATAAGTTCCCAGTACTTGCAGACTTCTGGCCACATGGAGCTGCAGCGCAGGCGTATGGAATCTTCAATGCAGATCTTGGTTGCGCGTTGCGCGGCACATTTATCATTGATAAAGCGGGCATCATCCGCTGGTCTGTAGTAAATGGCCTTGGCGATGCTCGTAATAATGGTGATTACAAGAGCGCTATTGCAGCGCTCTAACCAGGCATACTTCAGGCACGATTTTCGTACTTTCGCTTATATAAAGTAGTATTCGCAAGTACGAAAGCACGGCCCGGGTGGTTAGCTCAGTGGTAGAGCGCCTCGTTTACACCGAGGATGTCGGGGGTTCGAAACCCTCACCGCCCACCAGTTTCACAAATA
>JBILBC010000071.1:0-6381 GCA_044353885.1 Candidatus Planktophila sp.
GGACGTAACGCTGTTCTCTATGCCGGTGAAGTGAATTGGGATGCTGCAGGTATCTCTGAATCTGAACCTCGCAAAATTGAGATGGTTCTCAAGACTGGCCAACCAGTTTTGGTCCAGGTAACTAAAGATCCAATCGGCCAGAAGGGTGCGCGACTCACAAGTCAGATCTCACTTCCTGGTCGCTATGTTGTCTTTGTTCCAGGCGGTGGCATGAGTGGTATTTCAAAGCGCCTTCCTGAATCAGAGCGCACACGACTTAAGGCAATTCTCAAGACTCTTATCCCTGAAGAGGCAGGCGTCATCGTGCGTACTGCAGCAGAAGGTGTTTCCGAAGTTGAGCTCACTGCAGATGTCGAACGCCTGAAGGCGCAATGGGAAGATATTTATCAGAAGTCTGTTAACCCTAATTTTCATGCACCAGCGCTTCTGCTCTCAGAGCCAGATCTTGCTGTCCGTGTTATTCGCGATATCTTCAATGAAGATTTCCGCAAGCTCATTATTCAAGGTAACGAAGCATGGGATGAGATCACTTCATACCTTGGCTCTATCGCACCTGAGTTGATGCCAAAGATTGAAAAGTATGCAGGTAAAGCAGATCTCTTTGCTGATTACCGAGTAGAAGAACAGCTCGCCAAGGCATTCGATCGCAAGGTATATCTGCCTTCAGGTGGATCACTCGTTATCGATCGCACTGAAGCGATGGTTGTTATCGACGTTAACACCGGAAAGTTCATTGGTAAGGGCGGTAACCTCGAAGAGACCGTCACCAAGAACAACCTCGAAGCCGCAGAAGAGATTGCACGTCAGCTACGTCTTCGCGACTTAGGTGGAATTGTTGTTATCGACTTTATCGATATGGTTTTGGAATCTAACCGCGATGCAGTTCTGCGTCGCTTAGTTGAATGCCTGGGCCGCGATCGCACTAAGCATCAGGTTGCTGAAGTGACATCCCTTGGTCTGGTACAGATGACTCGTAAGCGCGTAGGACAGGGCCTCATCGAAGCATTCTCGACGACATGTGATTCATGTAATGGTCGCGGAATTCATATCCATATGGATCCAGTAAAGATGAAGGCTCCGATGCCTCAGGTAAATGCGCAGAGCGCGCATCACCCAGATGTCGAAGAAGAGTCAGCGACAGATCACGAATTCCACGAGGTTCTCAATGAGGAGAGCCCAACAGATGTTGAAGCGGTCACAACCCCAAAGGGCAAGCGCCGTCGCAGGGCGGCTAGTTCAGGGGTTATCACCGCATAACAATGAGCTGATTTGACCCATGGGGTACGAAATCCGTACCCTTAGCGTCTGCCCGAGAACGCCTTACGCGTGAATCAGGCTTGATAACTAATACGAAGAACTGAGGCAATGAGCATGTACGCAATCGTTAAAGCTGGCGGACGCCAAGAGAAGGTAACCGTTGGCGAGACCATCACCGTCGATCGTATCGACGCTGCTGCTGGCGCATCAGTTTCATTCCCAGCGCTCCTCGTTGTCGATGGCGCAAGCGTCACTACCGACCCAAAGGTTCTTTCAAGCATCAAGGTAACTGGCGAAGTTATCGACGAAGTAAAGGGTCCAAAGATCGACATCCTTCGTTACAAGAACAAGACAGGCCATCGCCGTCGTCAAGGTTTCCGTGCACAGCACACACGAGTAAAGATCACCGCAATCAGCGGTGCTAAGTAAGGGTTAAGGGAGCAAACAAATGGCAAGTAAAAAGGGTGTTTCCTCAACACGTAACGGTCGCGATTCAAACCCACAGTACCTCGGTATTAAGCGTTTCGGTGGCCAAGAAGTAAATGCAGGAGAAATTCTCGTTCGTCAGCGTGGAACACACTTCCACCCAGGCAAGAACGTTGGACGCGGTAAAGATGACACACTCTTCGCTCTTGCAGCAGGAGTAGTTGAATTCGGTCGCGCTCGCGATCGTCGCGTAGTGAATGTAGTCCCTGCAGCTTAATTTAGGTTTCTCTACAAAGAGCGGGCCGCATTTATCGCGGTCCGCTTTTTTATTTTCAATAGTTTTACATCGGTCTTAAAGGGAAGGGGAGTAACAATGACAACATTCATTGATAGCGTCACTCTCTTTGCCGCTGCCGGAAAAGGTGGAGACGGTTGCGTCTCAGTCAAGCGCGAAAAATTTAAGCCACTGGGTGGTCCTGATGGTGGCAACGGTGGTCGCGGTGGCGACATCATTCTCGTTGTCGATTCATCAGTAACTACTCTTCTTGATTTCCACCACTCACCGCACCGCAAGGCAACCTCTGGCCATCAAGGCTTTGGCGATCGCAAAGATGGTGTTTCAGGTGAAGATCTCATCATGGCTGTTCCTAATGGCACTGTTATTTATGATGAAGATGGAAAACAGATTGCAGATTTGATTGGTATTGGAACAACTTTCCTTGCAGCACGCGGTGGACATGGTGGCCTTGGAAACCTCGCTCTGGCTTCATCAAAGCGTCGCGCACCAGGCTTTGCCCTCCTTGGTGAACCAGGAGAAGAGCGCAGACTCACTCTTCAACTCAAATCTGTAGCAGATATCGCACTCGTAGGATTTCCTAGCGCTGGAAAGTCATCTCTGATTGCAGCAATCTCAGCTGCGCGACCAAAGATTGCTGACTATCCATTTACTACTCTTGTTCCAAACCTGGGTGTTGTTCAAGCAGGAGACACACGCTTTACCGTGGCAGATGTTCCTGGACTCATTCCTGGTGCTTCACAAGGCAAGGGCCTTGGATTGCAATTTCTTCGCCACGTCGAACGCTGCGTTGCACTTGTGCATGTTTTGGACTGTGGAACTCTTGAGACAGATCGCAATCCCATCGATGACCTTGAAGCGATTGAAAATGAATTAGCGCTCTATGGGGGACTAGAAGATCGCGTCCGAATTGTTGCCTTGAATAAAGTTGATCTTCCTGATGGCAAGGCAATGGCCGATATGGTGGAAGAGCAGCTCAAAGAGAAGGGCTATGAGGTTTATAAAGTCTCTGCGGCAAGCCGTGAAGGTTTGCAAGAACTTCTTTACTCAATGGCTCGCCTTGTTCAGCGCGAACGTGCAGAGGCTGCAAAGGAAGAGCGCACTCGCATTATCTTGCGCCCTGTCGCAGTCGATGATTCAGGATTTACTGTGCAGAAAAATGGCGATGATTCATTTAGCGTACGCGGACAGAAAGTTGTCCGCTGGGTTCGCCAGACAAACTTTAAGAATGCAGAAGCAATTGGTTATCTTGCAGATCGCCTTGCTCAGCTCGGTGTTGAGAAAGAATTGTTTAAAAAAGGCGCAGTTGCTGGCTCTGAAGTTCGAATCGGCTCTGGCGATAATGAAGTTGTCTTCGAATGGGAGCCAACCATTGAGGCAGGTGCTGAACAACTAGCAGGCTTCTTACATCGTCGCGGAGAAGATTCACGACTTGAGGGTGCATGGAATACCGTTGAAACAGAGCGCGATCGCCTTTCAGATGATGAAGTTGCGCGCCAATGGGAATACAACGTTGCAGAACCAACGAATCCTGAAATGAAACTGACTTTAAATGAGATTCAAGAGAGTGAAACAGAAAGCAATGACAAGTGAACCGCGGGGCAATAACAAGCGCTAAGCGCGTTGTCATCAAGATTGGCTCCTCTTCCCTTACAGGCTCTGCTGGTTCTGAACTCGATCCCCATGCTGTGCAGAAGGTTGTTGATTTAGCTTTCTCACTTAAAAAGCGTGGGGCAGAAGTAGTAGTTGTCTCATCCGGTGCCATTGCAGCAGGCCTTTCACCACTTGGCCTAAAGCTGCGTCCTAAAGACCTTGCAACACAGCAAGCTGCAGCATCTGTCGGCCAAGGGCTATTGATTGCGCAATACAGCGAGAAGTTCAAGGCTCATGGCGTCATCTCCTCTCAAGTTCTTCTTACAACTGAGGATGTTGTGCGCCGTTCGCACTATGCCAATGCGCAGCAGACACTTACCAAATTACTTTCACTGGGTGTGATTCCCGTTATCAATGAGAATGACACAGTTGGAACGCAAGAGATTCGCTTTGGAGATAACGATCGCCTTGCAGCCCTTGTTGCACTTCTCATCCAGGCAGATTTGCTTGTCCTTGTTTCAGATATTGATGCACTCTATGACGCACCTCCAACACAAACTGGTGCTAAACCCATTCGTTATGTTGCCAATATTGCAGAGATTGAATCCATCACTTTAGGTGGTGCGGGTTCTTCAGGCGTTGGTAGCGGTGGAATGGTTACAAAGGTAGAAGCTGCGCGCATTGCAACAAGTGCCGGTATTCCTATGCTTCTGACTTCCCTTCAGGAATCAGGACATGCGGTAGCTGGTGAAGAGTTTGGTACCTTCTTTGAGGCCCACACTTCCAAAGCCAATTCACGACTTCTCTGGCTCGCTCATGCATCAACACCACGAGGTCGTTTGATTCTCGATGATGGCGCAGTCACAGCAATTCTTGAACGTGGAGTCTCACTTCTTCCTGCAGGTGTTACTGCAGTGGAAGGTGATTTCATCTCAGGCGATACCGTTGAACTTGCATCTGGATCAGGCAAAGTTATTGCTCGTGGCCTTGTGGCATTTGATTCTGAAGAGATTCCACAGATGCTTGGGCGTTCTACGAAAGAACTTGCTGCAGCATTAGGTGCTGAATATGAGCGCGAGCTCGTGCATAGAGATGATTTAGTTCTCCTATGAACGCCGAAGCAGTAGTTGCTGAGCTAGCGCAAAAAGCCCGCAAGGCTTCGCGCTCACTTTCTACTGCAACAGGTGCTGAGCGCAAAGCTGCACTCGAGGCCATTGCACAAGCCATGGAATCTCGTAGCACTGAAATCCTTGCAGCGAATGAACTCGATATGGTCGCTGCGCGCGCTGAAAAGATGCACCCACAGATGCAAGATCGCTTACTACTTAACTCAGAGCGTATTGCAGGAATTGCTGGGGGAGCGCGCCAAGTAGCAGCGTTGCCTGACCCGCTTGGACGGACACTTCGTAAATCAACTCTTGCTAATGGACTAGAGCTTGAGCAGATTTCAGTTCCTTTTGGAGTCATTGGAATGGTCTATGAGGCACGTCCTAATGTGACCGTTGATGCCGCCGTTATTTTATTGATGTCAGGAAATGCGGCTCTTCTGCGCGGATCATCGACTGCACACAACAGTAATGAGATTCTCGTAAAGGTCATGAAAGATGCGCTAGCAACAACCAAGATTTCACCTGATGTGATTCAGCTTGTTCCATCAGAGGATCGAGCAACCACAAAGGCTCTGCTCACAGCCCGTGGCAAGGTAGATCTTGTTATTCCTCGTGGAAGTGCAGCCCTCATCCGCATGGTTGTTGATGAAGCAACTGTGCCAACAATAGAAACTGGCGCAGGTGTCTGCCATGTCTTTGTTGATGAGTTTGCCGATATTGAGAAGGCTCTTCCGATTGTGATTAACTCAAAGACTCATCGACCAAGTGTCTGTAATGCTGCTGAGACTCTTTTGGTTCATAAGGCGATTGCGCCAACATTCTTGCCGATGGCGCTGAAGGCTCTGAGTGATGCAGGCGTTATCTTGCATGCTGATGCCACTGCACAAAAGGTGGCAGATACCTTCAAGATTGCTTCCACTCTTGCAACGGATGCGAATTGGTCTACTGAGTACGGAGTTCTTGAGATGAATGTGGCAGTTGTTGATTCAGTTGATGCTGCAGCAGATCACATTGCTCAATACGGCACCAACCACACAGAGGCGATTGTTACTGAAAATAAAGCCAATGCCGCTCGCTTTATCGCACTCTCTGATTGCGCAGCTGTCATGGTCAATACTTCGACTCGATTTACTGATGGCGAGCAGATGGGCTTTGGCGCAGAGATTGGAATCTCAAATCAGAAGTTGCATGCACGAGGACCTATGGGCCTTGAGGCGATGACCACAACTACCTGGATTGTTACTGGCACGGGCCAGATTCGCTCTTAATCTCATCCTTTTATAGACTCCCCACATGAGCAGCCTCTCCCGCGATGATGTCGCAAAGCTTGCAGGCCTAGCCCGCATCGAGATGACTGAGGCAGAGCTCGTTGAACTCTCATCACAATTTGGATTGATTCTTGATGCTGTTGCTCGCGTTCAAGAGATGGATCTCTCTGGAGTCAAGGCAACTTCGCATCCACAGCCACTAGAAAATATCGCACGCCCTGATGTTGTTCTCCCAAGTCTTTCTCCAGAAGATGCACTCTCTGGCGCTCCAGCACAAGAAGAGTCACGTTTTCGTGTTCCTCAAATCTTGGGTGAAGCAGAATGATTCGCAATACTGCAGCGCAGATGGCAGATGCTCTTGCTAAGGGGGAGACGACATCCGTTGAACTAACACAAGTGCATCTTGATCGAATTGCAGCTGTTGACGGCCAAG
>JBILBC010000073.1:0-6239 GCA_044353885.1 Candidatus Planktophila sp.
GATCTCGTAGAGATCGCACCCGAGGCAAATCCACCAGTGTGCAAAATCATGGACTTCGGCAAGTACAAGTACCAGGAAGCACAGAAAGCTCGCGAAGCACGTCAGAACCAGACCCACATTGTGGTGAAGGAAGTGCGTATGACACCAAAGATCGAAAATCACGACTACGAGACAAAGCGCTCAGCAGTCGAGAAGTTCCTCAAAGGTGGCGACAAGGTGAAGATCACGATGAAGTTCCGTGGCCGTGAGCAAACACGTCCAGAGCTTGGGTTCAAACTCTTGCAGCGTCTTGCAGAAGATGTGAAAGAGATTGCGTTCGTGGAGTTCGCTCCTAAGCAAGAAGGTCGACAGATGACGATGGTCCTAGGGCCAACGAAGAAGAAGACCGAAGCAGTAGCAGAACAGAAGGCGGCGCGAGCTGCCAAAGTGAAGGCTGCTGAAGAAGAAGCAGCAGCAGCTACTAATTAAATTTACGTAGTACCAGTTTTTAACAACGACGAAGTAACAGGAGAAGATAGATGCCAAAGATGAAAACCCACAGTGGTGCGAAGAAGACCTTCCGCGTCACAGGTACAGGAAAGATCATGCACGAGCGTGCAGGCAAGCGCCACCTTTTGGAGCACAAGTCATCACGCGTTACTCGTCGTTTGAGTCAAGAATCATCAGCTAAAGCAACAGTCACAATGACAGCCAAGCGCATGCTTGGTTTGAAGTAAGGGAGTCGACCAATGAGAGTCAAGCGCGGAGTACACGCAGCAAAGAAGCGTCGCACAACTCTTGAACGTGCAGCCGGATATCGCGGTCAGCGTTCACGTCTTTTCACAAAGGCGAAGGAGCAAGTTACGCACTCAATGGTTTACGCCTTCAACGATCGTAAAGATAAGAAGGGCGATTTCCGTCAGCTATGGATTCAGCGTATCAACGCTGCAGCTCGCGAAAACGGAATGACCTACAACCGCTTCATCCAGGGCCTTAAGGCTTCTGGCCTTGAGGTAGATCGTCGCGTTCTTTCAGATATCGCAACGAATGATCCAGCTGCATTTAAGGTTCTCGTGGATGTTTCACGTAAGAACCTGCCTGCAGCATAAGTAATACATACCCAATGATTGAGAGCCTTCACTCGCCACATGTTGCGCGAGTGAAGGCTCTTATTGGTTCTAAGGGTGCAAAGGAACGACGCGAGCAGGGACTCTTCGTTGCAGAAGGTGTGCAATGTGCTCGTGAGGCGCTGCTTTCACAGAGCGGTCCTCAAATCAAGATTATCTATGCGACCGGGAACGGTCTTTCTAAGATCTCAGAACTTGATCTTGATTCAGTTGAGATTGTCGAAGTATCAGAGCCTGTCATGAAAGCTATGTCTGACACAGTCTCACCACAAGGGCTTATCTCGCTTTGCTATAAGCCAGAATCAAAGTTTTCAGATCTGAAAGCAACTGGGTCTTCCCGATTTATCTATCTCCATGAGATTCAAGATCCAGGCAATGCGGGAACCATTCTGCGCACAGCTGATGCGATGGGAATTTCTGCGGTGATTACATCACCTGATTCAGTAGATATGTATTCACCCAAGGTTGTTCGCTCAACTGCTGGCTCTCTCTGGAACATTCCTGTATTTGAAGGGGTCTCCTTCGATAGAGTCGATAAGCAATTTGCTGGAATCCAGAAGTTCCTTCTTTCTTCGCATGCAACAACATCAATTCTTGATCTCTCAATCCCAGGTGATTGCATAGCAATCTTTGGCAATGAAGCCAGGGGAGTGGATGCATCAGCTCTCGGGGTCGGTGTTACGGAAGTAACGATTCCTATGGGTGGACGTGCTGAAAGTCTTAATTTATCGGCCGCCGCATCTATCGTAATGTTCACCCTTTCTTCAAAGTTGGCAGGTTAGAATTACCTCCATGAATCCGGCAGATATTGCATCGTGGATAAGCGATGCCGAGAAAGCATTTACTGCCGCATCCGACCTCGATTCACTCAAATTCGCACGTCTTGCACATACAGGCGATAAGGCTCCTATCTCACTTGCCAGTCGATCACTGGGCTCACTCTCACCGCAGGAGAAGGCATCTGCTGGAAAGTTGATTGGTGATGCAAAGGCTGCGATTGCGCAAGCACTTGCAGTTGCTACAGAAAAGCTTGAGGCAGCGCGTGATGCGAAGGTATTACTAGAAGAGATTGTTGACATCACACTTCCTGTCCAGCGCACACACCGCGGTGGATTACACCCCATCTCCATCATCAAAAATGAAATTTCAGACTTCTTTATTGAACAAGGGTATGCAGTGGAGGAAGGACCAGAGCTTGAATCGGGTTGGCTTAACTTCGATGCCCTCAATATTCCTGCCGATCACCCAGCGCGCACCATGCAAGATACTTTCTTCATCGAGCCGGTTGAATCTGGCGTAGTACTGCGTACTCACACATCACCTGTGCAGATTCGCACTATGTTGACGCAAGAGCCTCCGATTTATGTCATCTGCCCAGGTCGCACATTCCGCGCCGATGAACTCGATGCTACTCATAGCCCTGTCTTTCATCAGGTAGAAGGTTTAGTCGTCGATAAGGGAATCACGATGGCGAACTTGAAGGGCACACTAGATAACTTTGCTCGCCACATGTTTGGTCCTGATGCCATCACCCGTCTTCGCCCATCATTCTTTCCTTTCACTGAACCCAGTGCGGAGGTAGATGTCTTCTTTAATAATCGCTGGATTGAATGGGGCGGTTGTGGAATGGTCAATCCACAAGTTCTTGCAACCTGCGGCATTGATACAGATATTTATACAGGTTTTGCATTTGGCATGGGGCTAGAGCGCACGCTCATGGTTCGCCATGGCATTACAGATATGCACGACATTGTTGAAGGCGATCTTCGTTTCACACGTCAGTTTGGAGTGGGCCTGTAAATGCGCGCACCTCTATCGTGGATTAAGGAATTCGTTGAAATTCCAGCTTCAATTACTGCTGAGCAAATTTCGGATGCGCTTATTCGCGTTGGCTTTGAGGTAGAAGAAATCATCAAGCAGGGCGCAGATCTCACTGGCCCACTTGTATTCGCAAAGGTCTTGAGCATCGAAGAGCTCACAGAGTTTAAGAAGCCAGTGCGATATGTGGGCCTTGATTGCGGAGAGAAAGCCACGCGCTATGTCATTTGTGGAGCAACTAACTTCGCAGTGGGCGACCTCATTGTTGCTGCTCTTCCAGGCGCAGTACTTCCAGGTGATTTCTCCATCGGTGCTCGTGAGACCTATGGCAAAACATCTAATGGAATGATTTGCTCTGCCCGCGAACTTGGTTTAGGCGAAGATCACTCAGGAATCATGACTTTCGCTGAAGGAACAGTAGAGATTGGCGAGGATGCGATTGCAGGGTTGATGATCAATGACATCATCTTCGATATCGCAGTCAATCCTGATCGTGGTTATGCCCTCAGCATTCGCGGAATCGCGCGCGAAGTTGCTGGTTCACTCGGCCTGAACTTCACCGATCCCGTTGATGCTTTGCGTAACCTCACATTTGCTGAGACAGGCAAGGGAGTGAGCGCAAAGATTACAGATAAGTCCACTGCGTCTGTCTTCTACTTGCGTACTCTTTCAAACTTTGATCCTTCAGCAACAACACCCCTATGGATGCGCCGTCGTATCGAGAAGATGGGCATGCGCTCGATCTCGCTAGTTGTTGATGTCACCAACTACGTCATGCTTGAACTGGGTCAACCACTTCACGCCTTTGATAAATCAAAGATTGAGGGTGGCCTCACAATTAAGCGCGCAGGTAAGGTGCAAGCTTTTACAACTCTGGATGGCCAGGTGCGCCAGCTTGATCCCGATGACTTGATGGTCTGTGATGATGCCCAACCTCTTGCATTGGCCGGAACTATGGGTGGCGCATCATCTGAAATCTCAGCAACAACGACAGAGATTGCACTAGAAGCTGTTCGCTTTGATCCGATCTGCGTTGCCAAGAATTCACGACGCCACAAGCTCTCCTCTGAAGCATCACGCCGACTAGAGCGAAGTGTGGATCCATCGTTAGCCCAATATGCATCTGCGCGGTTCGTGCAACTGCTCACTGAGAACAGTTCAGCCCAGCATGTGGCAACGGTGATCGATGGGGAGCCTCGCTTTGCACCTATCGTCAAGCTCGATCCAGCTTATGTTTCACGCATTCTTGGCTTTGAGATTGCACCAGCAAAGATTGCAGAAATTTTGCGCACCATCGGTTGCGATGTGAATGAGAAGAACTTTGAAGTTGACCCACCAGCGTGGCGATCAGATTTACTCACTGCAGCTGACCTGACTGAAGAAGTAGCTCGCATGATTGGCTATGACAAGATTCCATCAGTTCTGCCACCCCGCCCATTGCACGCATCACTGACACCCACTCAGAAGCGTCGCCGAGCGGTTGCTGCGATGCTTGCGAGCCGTGGCCTAGCTGAAGTGCAGACATTCCCATTTACCAATCAAGAGACTATCGATTCGATGGGATTCGTAGGAGAGCGCGCACCTACCTATCGCATTGCCAACCCGATGTCTGAAGAGTTCCCACTCATGCGCGTTCACCTAGTCCCAGGTTTAATTGAAGTTGCCCAGCGCAATATCAGCCGCGGCGCAAAGGACTTTGCCATCTTTGAAATGGGATCTATCTTCCGCAGCTCTCAAAAGCTCGTTCCCTTCATTTCACCGGATCTATCTAAGAAGCCGTCACAGAAAGTTATTGATGAGATTTTTGCAAGCGTTCCACCACAGGCGTATCACGTTGCAGGTCTGCTCGTTGGAAAGGTAGAGAACGAAGATTGGCAAGGAAAAGTTCGCGCCTATACATGGCAGGATGCAATCGCCTATGCACAAGACATTCTTCAACTCTGTAATCTTGAATGGACCGTTAAGCGCTCTGACTTTGCTCCATGGCATCCAGGACGTTGCGCAGAACTGATAGTCGATGGAAAAGCTGTTGCACATGCAGGCGAGCTGCACCCACGCATCGTTGCAAAGTACGGACTTCCCGAAAGATCTGTGGCCTTTGCTGTCGGCTTAAGCGCGCTTCCTGATTCCGCACTTGTTCGTCCAACGACTGTGGGCACTATGCCTGCAGCCCTGCAAGATGTTGCACTGATTGTCGATGCAAAGGTCACTGCC
The DNA here is from genome assembly GCA_044353885.1 of Candidatus Planktophila sp. Taxonomy (GTDB): domain Bacteria; phylum Actinomycetota; class Actinomycetes; order Nanopelagicales; family Nanopelagicaceae; genus Planktophila. Next base: position 5,139 of record JBILBC010000073.1, read on the forward strand.
GCTGAAGTTCAGCTCGCACTGCGTGCTGGAGCAGGCGAGCTCCTAGAATCCATCACTCTCTTTGATCGGTACGACAAGTTAGGCGATGGCAAAATTTCCCTCGCATTCTCATTGGTATTTAGGGCCCCAGATCGCACTCTTACGGGAGCTGAAGTGAGCGAGATGCGTGAGGCGGCAGTGGCCGCGGCCGTGAAGGCGACAGGGGCCGTTCTCCGTACTGCATAAATATGCACCTTATTGCATAAATATGCTATTCTGCATCCATGAAAATTGGTGTCGTAGGAGCTAGTGGATATGCAGGAGGCGAGTTACTGCGTCTTCTTAGCGTCCATCCCCATTTCCAAGTTACTGCAATTACAGCGCACTCCAATGCAGGGGAGCAGATCACATCCGTGCATCCGCAGTTGCGCAGTTATGCAGGCAAGAAGTTCAGCGCATTTTCTCCATCTGATTTCACCGCATGTGATCTCATTTTCCTCGCGCTGCCTCATGGTGAGTCTGCAAAGGTGATTGCACAACTTCCCGCAACTGCAAAGATTGTTGATCTAGGCGCTGACTACAGATTAGAGAGCGCAGATGCGTGGGCTCACTACTACGGTGGCGAGCACGCAGGCTCCTGGACTTATGGACTAGCAGATATCGAACCTTTCAAATCTCAGATCTCCACATCAAGCAAGGTTGCCAACCCAGGATGTTATGCAACATCGATTGCGCTAGGGGTAGCTCCGGCATCTGCCTTTGCGGATCTCAGTGATCTTGTTGTAGTTGCTGCCTCTGGAACCACGGGTGCTGGAAGAACTGCCAAGATTAATCTGATTGCAAGCGAAGTTGCTGGCTCACTCACCTCATACAAGTTTGGGGGAGTACATCAGCACACTCCAGAGATTGAACAAGCTCTTACCAAGATTTCAGGAGTTGAGGCAAAGATTTCATTTACTCCGATTTTGGCTCCTATGCCAAGAGGAATTCTCTCAACGATTACAGCAAAGCTTGCGAAGAAGATTACAACCCAGGAAGTTCATGATCTCTATTCACAGTACTTTGCAAAAGCCCAGTTTGTCACCGTGTTGCCTCTTGGTGAGATGCCCAAGACAGCCGCTT
>JBILBC010000074.1:0-6155 GCA_044353885.1 Candidatus Planktophila sp.
TACTTGATCTTCTCAGCTTGAGTGCACTTCGTAATCGCTCTATTGCGACCTTAAGCGGTGGTGAACAGCAACGCGTTGCAATAGGTGCAGCTCTTGTGATGCACCCAAAAGTTCTAGTTCTTGATGAACCCACAAGTGCACTCGATCCCATAGCAGCGGAGGAAGTCCTCTCTGTCTTACATCGACTTGTTCATGATTTAAGCGTCACAGTCATCATTGCTGAGCATCGCCTGGAACGCGTAATTCAATTCGTTGATCGCATTATCTATATCGAGGGAAATGGTGAGACATCCATTGGCTCCCCCGATGAAATTCTCAAGACCTCAGAGCTTGTTCCACCGATTGTGAAATTGGCTCGCGCGCTGAACTTAAGTGAAATTGGCACAAGCGTCCGTGAAGTCAGACGAGCCACTGATGAGATTCGCTCGCGTGAATATTCCCAAGCCGGTGTCTCACAGAGAGCGAACTCACCTGCTATTCGTGTAAATGTTGTTTCGCATTCTTACGACGACAAGGTGGCTCTCAACAAGATCAATACCACCATCCATCACGGTGAAATTGTCGCCATCATGGGGCGCAACGGAGCCGGAAAGAGCACACTGCTTCATTCCATCGTTGGCTTGCACTCACCAAATAAAGGTGAAATCACAGTTAATGGCCAAGATCCCACACACCTCAAAGGCGCAGCTCGCAGACAAGCAATTGGTTATGTTCCGCAAGAACCTAGCGATCTGCTCTTTGCATCCAGCGTTGAAGAGGAATGCACTCTCGCAGATCAGGGTAATGAATTAGCCACGGGATCAACCGCTGCGCTACTGAATCGTCTTGTTCCTGGGATCACTTCCCACGCTCATCCCAACGACCTTTCAGAGGGACAGCGGTTAGCTTTAGTTCTCAGCATTGTTCTTGCTGCAAGCCCTGATGTTTTAGTCCTTGATGAACCTACTCGAGGCTTGGATTACCACGCAAAGGCGCTCTTTGGATTAGCGCTCAAGGAGTATGCAACACAATTCAATAGACCTGTATTACTCGCAACCCACGATGTGGAACTCGTTGCAGAACTTGCTGATCGTGTTCTCTTTCTTGCAGAAGGTGACATAGTCGCCGATGGCACAACCCTAGAAGTCCTTCTCTCATCTCCTGCCTTTGCGCCACAAGTAGCAAAGATTATGTCTCCTAAGCCGTGGTTGACTGTGAGCGATGTTGTGCAAGCTTTGGGAGATGTCTCGTGAAGACTGCAGGTATTTTCACCTTTAAAGGTGCATCACTGGTAGCGCTGCTGGTCACAAGTGCTATCAGTGCACTCGGCTTTATCTGGCCATTTCTCATCAGTGAGAAACAAGGCCACCCGCAATGGATCTTCTTGCTAGCAGCTCCCTGTGCACTTTTGCTTCTGATGATCAGCGTCAGCAATAAGGAATTAGATAGCAAATCAATTGCACTACTAGCAGTGCTCTCTGCACTGATTGCAGCGCTGCGCCCTATGGGAACGGGTGCTGTGGGAATCGAACCGATGTGGTTTGTGCTTATTCTCTCTGCGCGAGTATTTGGTCCATCCTTTGGATTTCTCCTGGGAACTATTTCGATGTTTCTCTCTGCAATTCTCACAGGCGGATTAGGTCCCTGGGTTGCTTATCAATCATTTGCAGCCGGCTGGATTGGTCTTGGAGTAGCTCTCATTCCAAGAAATGTGCGAGGCAAGGCAGAGATTCTTGCACTGGCACTCTATGGAATCATCGCAGCTGCATTCTTTGGCATAGCAATGGATCTGCAATTTTGGCCATGGACTCTGGGAGCTGATACTCAACTTTCCTATGTTGCAGGAGCTGCACTCTCAACAAATTTCTCGAACTTCATTTCTTACCATTTCTTATCAGCTATGGCCTGGGATATTCCGCGAGCGATATTTACCGCATCCCTCATAGTGGTTACCGCGAAACCAGTTCTTCACACCTTGCGCAGAGCCCACACCCGCGCAGCATTTATGACACCGATTGAATTTATCGAACGTGTGAAGGCATAAAAGGTAGAGAGTTAATCGTCGCTGATGATTCGCGGCCGCGAACATCGATTGTGACAACATCGCCCACTGCATACTGTGGTTCGATCAGTGCCAGCGCAATGCCTACCTTGAGAGAAGGCGAGAATGTTCCACTTGTGACGATGCCAATCTCCGCGCCTTCAGCATTTTTAATAGCCATTCCAGCACGAGGAATTCCACGATCATTAGATTTCAGCGCCTTCAGAGTGCGCACAAGGCCAGCCTCTCGCTGAGATTTCAAGACATCGGATCCCCTAAAAGATTCCTTATTCCATCCAATAGCCCATCCAGCACTTGCCTGCACTGGTGAAATTTCCAGTGAGAGTTCGTGGCCATGAAGTGGGTATCCCATTTCAGTGCGCAGAGTGTCACGTGCTCCCAGGCCACAGATAGCTCCATCAAATGGCTTCATTGCTGCAACCAGTGCATCCCACACAACCGGTGCATCGCTCCAGGTTGGGACCAACTCGTAACCATGTTCTCCTGTGTATCCGGTGCGACAGAGAATCACATCGCAGCCTGCAATAGAGACATGAGCAAATGCCATGTAATCCATTGTGGGATCGATACCAAAGCTCTTCACAACATCAACGGCTCGAGGGCCTTGTAGTGCAAGCACGGCAAAGCTCTCATGAAGATTGGTCACCGCAATTGCATCAGGTGAGTTCTCCTTCAGAACCCGAACAACATCTGTTGTATTTGATGCATTGGGAATCAAGAAAAAATCTGAATCAGAGTTGCGATAGGCAATCAGATCATCAACAACCCCACCATCGGGGTTACAGAGCAAGGTGTACTGCGCCTTGCTATCGACGATGCGACTCAAATCGTTAGTGAACATGGAATTGAGAAATTCGAGTGCGCCTTCACCCTTCACACTTGCCTTACCGAGGTGAGAGACATCGAAAAGACCCACTCGTTCGCGGACAGCGGTATGTTCAGCGAGAACGCCTGATCCCGGATACTCGATAGGCATCAGCCAGCCACCAAAATCGGCCATCTTCGCCTGTAAGTCGAGATGTTTCTGATGCAAAGGTGAGTTTTTCACAACGACAACTTACACTTACGACCTCGCATCTGCTGAGTATCAGCAGAGTGATATCTAGAGGAGTCGCCATGACCACGATCCGCCTTTCAGACGGAATTGTTAAAGATGATGTCTTAGTCGTTGGTTTGGCATCTAAAAACTCCAAGTCCTCTAAGGCCGGAGCGACATCCCTGCAGATTGAATCAGGCGATATCGCCCTCGATACCAAAACTCTCATGCAGGCGCTTACAGATTTAGGTGCGACAGGAAAAGCAGATGAGGTCATTAAGCTTCCGGGTACTTCCACACGACTCATAGTCTTCACAGGTCTAGGCAAAGCAAGTGCAAGCTATGACCATGAAGTTCTTCGTCGCGCAGCAGGTGCTGCAGCTCGTGCGCTAGCGGGAAATTCCAGCGCAACTTTCTCACTTCCAGCCAAGTCCATTTCTGGCATCAGAGGTGTGGCAGAAGGTGCAGCACTTGGCTCATACCTCTTTGATCAATTTAGAGGATCAACTAAGAGCGTCCAGAGGTCTCCCTTGAAATCAATCACTGTCCATACGGATTTAGCTTCACAAGCAAGTGCGAAATCAACTGCAAAATCTGCTGAAGTGATCGCAACCTATACAAATCTTGTACGTGATTTGATTAATACTCCCCCAAGTCACTTAACACCTGAGACTTTCTGCAAAGCCATTAACGATGCGGTGAAGAAGGCAGGTGGCGCAGCAACTGGCCTCAAGGTCTCTGTCATGACAGATGCCCAATTAAAGTCAAAGGGTTACGGTGGCATTACTGGAGTGGGTCAAGGGTCAGTAAATCCTCCACGCCTTCTCAACATTTCATACACACCCAAGGGCGCCAAGGCTAAGAAGAAATATGCCTTCGTTGGTAAGGGAATCACATTTGATTCTGGCGGTCTTGCACTCAAGCCTGCCAAGGGCATGGAGGCGATGAAGTCAGATATGAGCGGCGCTGCAGCTGTCTGTGCTGCAACCATCGCGATTGCTCTACTCAAGCTTCCTGTTGCTATCGAAACATGGGCGCCTTTGGCAGAGAACATGATCAGCGATACTGCAACTCGCCCTAGTGATGTCATCACTATCTACGGTGGCAAGACTGTTGAAGTTCTTAACCCAGATGCAGAAGGACGTCTCGTTCTTGCTGATGCACTAGTACGAGCACAAGAGACTAAAGATCTTGATGGAATCATCGATGTTGCAACACTCACCGGTGCACAAGTTGTTGCTCTCGGAACTCGCACCAGTGCGGTCATGACAAATAATGAAGAATTCTCATCTCACTTCTTGGATGTGACAAAGGAGACAGGTGAAGCTTTCTGGCCGATGCCACTGCCTGTTGAATTGCGAGCGTCCCTTGATTCACCTGTTGCAGATCTTGCCAATATCGGTGAACGCATGGGCGGAATGCTCGTTGCTGGCTTATTCCTGAAGGATTTTGTCGCAGATGAACTCCCATGGCTACATCTTGATATCGCAGGTCCTGCCTATAACGAGGGCCAGCCCCACGGATACACCCCAGTGGGTGGAACGGGCATCGCTCTTCGCTCCTTGGTCCAACTCGCTATATCTGCCAGCTCCTAAGGCGCGTTATGCAATCGCCTACCTAGGCTGGCAAGATAGGGGGCGCTAGAGCTCAAAGAATGAGGGAGTGTGTTGGTGGCAAATTTTGATCTCGTAGTTCTCGGTGGCGGTAGTGGTGGATACGCAGCAGCCCTTCGCGCTTCACAGCTCGGGCTCTCCGTAGCTCTCATCGAGAAAGATAAGGTCGGCGGTACTTGCCTGCATCGCGGATGTATTCCAACTAAGGCCCTCCTCCACGCAGGTGAAGTCGCAGATAGCGCACGCGATTCATCCCATTTCGGAGTCAATGCAACTTTCAACTCCATCGATATGACCGGAGTCAACTCCTATAAGGACGGCGTCATCGCTGGGCTACATAAAGGATTGCAAGGTCTCGTTAAGTCTCGCGGCATCACCTATATAGAAGGTGTTGGGCGCCTCGTTTCCAATAACACAGTTGATGTCAATGGCACGCCCTACGTTGGAAAGAACATAGTTCTTGCAACCGGTTCCTATGCCCGCACATTGCCAGGACTCGATATTGATGGCGATCGCGTTATTACATCTGATCACGGTACTTCTCTGAACTATGTTCCCAAGAGCGTCATTGTTTTAGGTGGCGGCGTTATCGGATGCGAATTCGCATCTGTCTGGAAATCATTTGGTTCAGAGGTCACCATCATTGAAGGCCTTCCACATCTGATTGCTCTTGAAGATGAGTCATCGAGCAAGTTGCTTGAGCGCGCATATCGCAAGCGCGGAATTAACTTTGAGCTGGGTGTTCGCTTTAAATCTCATAAAGTTGATAAGAAGGGCGTTACCGTCACTCTCGAAGATGGCCGCGAATTCACAGCAGATCTGCTTCTTGTTTCAGTCGGACGTGGCCCTGTTACCGATGGCGTTGGATACCAAGAAGTGGGTATCGCAATGGATCGCGGATACATCACTGTCGATGACCACTGCCGCACCAATATCCCTGGCATCTTCGCAGTTGGTGACATCATCCCTACTCTTCAGCTTGCACACGTCGGATTCCAAGAGGGAATTCTCGTTGCAGAGACCATCGCAGGACTTAACCCACGTCCAATCAATTACGACGGCGTTCCACGTGTTACCTACTCTGAACCAGAAGTTGCCTCCATGGGACTCACAACAAAGGTTGCAAAAGAGCGTGGTTATGATGTTGTTGAGCTTGATTACAACTTGGCCGGAAACGGCAAGGCGCAGATCCTTAAGACTGCAGGCTCTATCAAACTTATTGCACAGAAGAATGGTCCAGTCCTTGGCATTCACATGGTCGGTGCACGCGTTGGGGAATTAGTCTCTGAAGCACAATTGATCTTTAACTGGGAGGCATCAGCAGATGATGTTGCACCACTACTTCATGCACACCCAACACTGTCGGAGGCAATGGGCGAAGCTCATATGGCTCTTGCAGGCAAACCACTTCACTCACACGGTTAAGTAAGAGGAGAAAATAACTATGTCATTCTCAGTAACAATG
>JBILBC010000076.1:0-6021 GCA_044353885.1 Candidatus Planktophila sp.
GACCTACGCCAGCGCTGGAATGAAGTTCTCGATCTCGTTGAAAGTCGCGACCGTGTTGTGTGGATCGCCTATTTTGATGCACGACTTGATTCATTTGAAAATGGACGATTAGCTCTGGATTTCAGAGATAGCAACAAACTTGCCACTGGCCATGATTATCAAGAAGCACGTCTGCGCCATCGCTCACTTCTGCAGAGCGCAATCTTTGATGTATTTGGCCTGACTATCGTGGTGGTCGAAAAGTGAAGAAGATCCTTGCGCTCCTGTCCTCCATCGCATTTCTGTCTCTATCTATTCAATCAATTTCACCTGCGCAGGCAACAGACCTCAACTTGATTGGTCCAGGTGGGCGAATCCATGGCGCCGATATCAGTCGCTGGCAACATCCCAATGGAAAACCCATTGATTTTCAGAAGATGCATGATGCAGGTCTGTCATTTGTCATGATCAAGGCATCTGATACTCGAGATGATGCCGATCTTCTCGCAGCAAAATATGTCAAGATGGATCGCACAGCAGCACAAGCAGCTGGCATCTACACAGGTTTCTATCACTATGCACTTCTTCCTGATGTCACATCACCATCTGCGATAACTCGCGATGCTCGTGTTCAGGCACAGAAGGTTGTGTGGAGAATTGCATCCCTTGGTGGATATAACGAAAAAGATCTACCGATTGCCCTCGATCTTGAAAATAACTGCGTGAGAGTAAGCTCAACGAGAGTCTGCAAGAAGTATGCAACACGCAGCGCTGCAACTTTGTGGGCAAAGACTTTTCTTAAGACAGTCAAAGAGAAGACAGGTCGCACACCCTTTATCTACTCTTCACCTCATTTCCTTGAAACCGCACTCGTTCGAGATAAAGAGCTGAGTACTTATCCCCTTTGGATTGCGCAATATGCAATTGACCCCGCTAAAGAAGGTGCAAAGCCCAATGTAAAGGCAGCGGGATGTTTTGTGCACTCATGGACAACGGCGCAATGTTCAGCCAATTGGACTGTATGGCAGTACTCATCTTGTGGAATTGCACCTAAGTACGGAGTCCCAGGTAGTCGCCTAGATCTCAATGTCTTTAGTGGTACACCAGAGAAATTTCAGAGCTTGCTCACCGGAACCTGGTTACCAGAGCTTGCAGATCAGATGCCTCAAGGTGAGAGCACAACTATGACAATTACATCCGTATTCGCCTCAACGACAAATAAGAATGCCGTAATTTCAGTTGAGGTAAAGCGCCCAGATAACTCACCTGTTGTCACGGGATCAGTGAAGTACTACTTCAACTCAACCAATCAAGTAGTGCCAAAAGTGGTTCAAACTGTTGCGCGTGAGACAAGCGGCTCATGGAAGTTATCTATTGCGGGAATTCCAGCGGGAACATGGGTCGGCAACGTTGGATTTAAGGATGCATCAGGTACACATGCTGAAATTAAGCAACCACTGGTGCTCACAATTGAACAAGGACCAACACCAACACCTGCACCGACAAAGAAGCCTTCAACGAAACCTGCTACCGATAGCTGCAGGAATCAGATTAAGAATTAATAAGCTCGACGAGAGCTTCTTCCTCTTTCTCAATCACTGCAAGGAAAGCACTCACTGAAGCACTGCGTTCTTTAGCACCCCAACCAAGTGGTTCACCAATAATCTTTGCAACCTCTTTAGCTGCATCTGCGCCGCCATCGAAGGCTTCAAAAGAGATACGTGTGCGGCGAAGGAGAACATCTTCGACTGAGAGTGCGCCTTCATGCGTTGCAGCGTGAAGAATTTCAGCCTTCAAGTAGGGAAGTTCAGGGATGATGCGCTCTGCAAGGCTTGAATCGTGTGCGATGAGCTCAAGTATCTCTTCAATGAGTGAGCCATAGCGATCAAGAAGATGGGTCACAGTTGCCTCAGAAATTTCATTCTCTTCTGCAATCTTGGCAACCTGTTGCTTGAGTGCGAAGTAGCCATCTGCACCAATGAGTGGAAGTTTCTCTGTCACTGAATCATTGACAAGACGACGAAGATCGAGGACAGCAAGATCAACTGCATCTTTAGCCATCACGCGATATGTGGTGTATTTACCGCCAGCTATGCTGACAAAGCCAGGTGCTGGGCGATCGACAGTATGTTCACGTGAAAGTTTTGTTGTTGCAGAGCCAGTCTTATTTGCAACCAAGGGGCGAAGACCTGCAAATACCCCGATGATGTCTTCTGCTTTGAGCTGTGGATCAAGTACTCGGTTTGCCTGATCCAGGATGTATTGAACATCTTCTTGTGTAGCAAGAGGTTTAGAGCGATCTCCTTCATAAGGAGTATCTGTAGTACCAACAATCCACTTATCGCCCCATGGAATAAGAAAGAGGACAGAGACTGCAGTTTTAAGAATAATTCCATCTTTGGAGTGAATCGCATCTCCTGGAACAACAATGTGAACACCCTTAGACATCGCTACTGAATACCCGGCCGTGAGTCCAAAATCTTCATGGAGCTCATCACTCCAGACTCCAGCACACATAATCGTTGCCTTTGCAGAGATGGTGAACTTCTTATTTGTCGCAGTATCAATTGCTACAACGCCCGTTACCTTCTTGCCAGAGCGAGTCAGATCCTCTACGCGAACACCCGTTGCCATGACTGCGCCGTGGCGTGCAGCTGTGCGAGCAATCATCATCGTGTGACGAGCATCGTCAACTTGCGCATCGAAGTAACGAATAGCACCAGTAATAATGTCTTGTCGCAGTGAAGGTGAGATTGTTGCAATTGTTTTACCTGTTAAATGCTTATGAGAAGGCAGCGCGCGCTTAAATCCGCGTAGTGCGTCATAGAGAGCAAGACCTGCGCCCACATAGGTGCGCTCTTTTACTTTTTCTGTAAGTGGATAGAGAAAACTTACAGGCTTGACTAAGTGCGGACATTGCGTTGAAACCATAAGTTCGCGCTCGTGTAGCGCTTCGCGAACTAATTTGAAGTCATATTGTTCAAGGTATCGAAGGCCACCATGGATGAGCTTGCTGGATCGACTTGATGTACCAGCTGCATAATCATGGGCTTCAACGAGAGCAACTTTTAGTCCACGAGAGACAGCATCAAGGGCTGCACCTACTCCATTGACTCCCCCACCAATAACGAGGATGTCGAACTCTTCACTGGCCAGAGACTTAAGAGCCTGCTGGCGCTGCAGTGGATTGAGCTGTGAAGTAAACATCTTTGAAGAGGTACCAATTTCTATGTGCTTGAGTAGTTTTAACAGTCTTTAGTAGTCTTAACTATATGGCATACATCGGAAGTTTGGACCAGGGAACCAGTAGTACCCGTTTCATGATTTTCGATGGTGATGGAAAAGTAGTGGGGCAACATCAACTCGAGCACCGCCAAATACTTCCTCAAGCAGGCTGGGTTGAACATGATGCCGCAGAGATTTGGGATCGCACCAAAGAGGTGATTGCGGCAGCTCTCAAGCAGGCAGATATCTTGGGTTCAGATTTAGCTGCAATCGGTATCACCAATCAACGCGAAACAACAGTTGCATGGGATGTCACCACAGGTCACCCTCTTCATAATGCCATCGTCTGGCAGGACACCCGCACAGCTGATTACCTAAATAGCTTCTCCCCCGAAATTTCTAAGGCGATTACCTATAAGTCAGGTCTACCTATCGCACCTTACTTTTCCGGCAGCAAAATGCATTGGCTGATTGAAAATTCGGCAGAAGTAAAGAGCGCAATAAAAGCTGGCACAGCACGTTTTGGAACTGTGGATTCATGGCTTCTCTGGAACTTATCTGGCGGTGTGCAAGGTGGCGTGCACTTCACCGACGTCACCAATGCAAGTCGCACACTGCTCATGAACTTAGAGACTCTGCAATGGGATGATGAGCTGCTTGGCTACTTCGGCATTCCTCGCGCACTACTTCCCGAAATCAAATCTTCCTCTGAAATTTATGCAACAACTAACCCTCATGGGCCTTTAGGTTCTGCAGTTCCCATTGCAGGAATTCTGGGTGATCAGCATGCAGCAATGGTTGGACAGGTTTGTTTTGAGCGCGGTGAATCTAAGACCACATATGGAACGGGTAACTTCGCACTTCTTAATACGGGAACGGAGATAGTTCGATCAACCAATGGTCTTCTCTCCACCGTCTGTTACAAATTCGGTGACCAACCTGCGATGTATGCACTGGAAGGTTCTGTGGCCGTAACAGGCTCTGCCATCCAATGGTTGCGCGATCAACTAGGAATCATTTCAAACGCTGCTGAGACTGAAGCGCTTGCATCATCTGTGACAGATACTGCAGGGGTTTACTTCGTTCCAGCATTTTCAGGACTCTTTGCACCCTACTGGCGCACCGATGCACGCGGTGTGATTGTCGGTCTCACACGTGCTGCAACTAAAGCCCACCTTGCACGCGCTGCCCTTGAAGCAATTTGCTATCAAACCCGCGATGTCATGGATGCGATGGTTGCTGATAGCGGTGTGCCCATGACTGAGATGCGCGTTGATGGTGGCATTACTGCAAACTCACTCTGCATGCAGATGCAGGCTGACATCATGGGAATCGATATCACTCGTCCACTGATAACCGAGACCACAGCACTGGGTGCTGCATATGCAGCCGGATTAGCAGTTGGATTCTGGAAGAACACAGATGAATTGAAGAAGCAGTGGAAACAATCGCGTCGCTGGAGCGCAACGACTAGCGTTGAAGATCGCGCATCGGGTTACGCAGGATGGAAGAAAGCGATTGAACGCACACTCAACTGGGCCTAGCGAGATATTGCTAGGCTCACGGTAGAGTACGCACATCATGGATGAGATAGTCGAACTTTCTGCTGGCATTGTGCGCACAAGCCGCACCATGAACGATGGCCGAACAATTCGCTACTACGACACTGCAGGGCAAACTCGCACCGTTGCAGATCAACGTCCACAGGAGGAACAACCAGGAATCGGTGAACTCCGCCTTGATCCACTGGTCAATGAATGGGTTGCTATGGCAGCTCATCGCCAAGGACGCATCTTCTTGCCACCGAAGGAGCTCTGTCCACTGTGTCCAACAACAGGTGATCTGCTTACTGAGATTCCTGAAAATGATTTTGAAGTAGTCGTCTTTGATAACCGCTCACCATCGCTGCGTCCACCAGATGGAGACTTTGCTCTTCCCGATATGGTCGGATCAGATACGGATGAAGGCGCTGCTGCCGGTAAATGTGAAGTGATCTGCTTTACAGCAGATCACGGTGGTGCATTTAAATCACTATCCCCACAACGCGTGCGCACCCTCCTTGAAGCATGGCGTGATCGCACGGCAGAACTTTCGACAATGCCATTCATCTCTCACATCGCACCCTTTGAAAACCGTGGTGAAGAAATTGGCGTGACACTTGCTCACCCACATGGTCAGATTTATGCCTATTCATATATTCCACCACGCGTGGGCAAGATGCTTGATGTGGCACGTGCACACCATGCAAAGACAGGTCGAGTCTTATTCGATGATGTCCTTGCCCGTGAACTTCGCGATGGCGTTCGCATCATCGCTCGCAATGAACACTGGGTTGCCTTCACGCCCTATGCATCCCGCTATCCCTTTGAAATTCACGTTGTGCCGCTTCAACCCGTTGCAGATCTGACCGAATTAGCACCTGCTGCATGTGATTCATTCCCATCGATTGCCATCGAAGTCATGCAACGCCTTGATGGAGTATTTGGCATCGAGATGGCCTATATCGCAGCGTGGCATCAAGCGCCTGTGCGTGAAGGTCGCGATCTCCTTCGTCTGCATTGGCAGATCACAAGCGTGCGCCGCGCTCCAGGAAAACTTAAGTATCTAGCTGGTTCAGAGTCTGCGATGGGTGCATTCATTATGGATATGAAGCCAGAACAATCTGCGCAGCAGTTAAAAGATGTAAAGCTCTAAGAGATGGCATCGATTGCACGTAGTTTTGAAGAGATCTATGGCCGTAAACCAGAAGTAATCGCAGAAGCACCAGGTCGCGTCAACCTTATTGGCGAACATATCGATTACAGCGAAGGCTTCGTA
>JBILBC010000078.1:0-5806 GCA_044353885.1 Candidatus Planktophila sp.
GCCATTGCAGTTGTCTGCGCAATTCTCTTCTTTGCAAATATCATCCGCCGTTCATGGCTGCTTCCAGCTGCCGGAACCGCACTCCTTGTTGTCTCATCTGTTCTGATTGCAGGAATTTATCCAGGTGCTATTCAGCAGTTCCAGGTGAAGCCATCTGAGTCATCAAAGGAAGCCCCATACATTCAGCGCAATATCGATGCGACCCGCTCTGCCTATGACCTCGATGGCGTAGTGATGCAGGATTACAACGCAACCTTGTCAACGAGTGCAGGACAGCTCGCAAAGGATGCGGCAACGATTGCAAACATTCGTTTGATGGATCCCAACGTTCTCTCTGCAACATTCCGTCAGCTCCAGCAGATCAAGCCTTACTACACATTCCCAGAATCACTCGATGTCGATCGCTACACAGTCAATGGTGTGTCTCGCGATGCAGTTGTTGCAGTTCGTGAACTCAATATCGATGGAAACCCAAGCCGTAACTGGATTAACGATCACCTTGTTTACACACATGGATTTGGTTTCGTAGCTGCATATGGAAATCAAGTTGATGCAGATGGAAAGCCAAACTTCCTTGTTGGCGATCTGCCTCCAACAAAGGGACTTGGTGCATTCCAACCTCGCGTTTACTTCGGTGAGAATGTTCCTGATTACTCGATCATTGGTGGCAAGAAGAGCAATGAGCCAGTTGAGTTTGACTACCCCGATGACACATCTGCCAACGGGCAGAAGAATTACACCTACACAGGTAAGGGTGGAGTTCCTGTCGGAAGCACCATCAACAAGTTGCTCTTTGCAATCAAGTATGGCGAACAGCGCATCTTGCTCTCCAACTTAATCAATTCAGATTCAAAGATTCTCTACAACCGTTCACCGCGTGAGCGCGTTGCAAAGGTTGCTCCATGGCTAACACTTGATGGAGATCCATACCCAGCAATTGTCGATGGAAAGATCACATGGATTATCGATGGCTACACAACAAGTGCTGGTTACCCATATTCAAGGTCAACCTCTCTTGCAACAGCGACCAATGATGCACTCACAGCAAACTCTGCATCCATTACCGCTCAATCAAATAGAGCTGTGAATTACATCCGTAACTCAGTGAAGGCAACTGTTGATGCATATGACGGTTCAGTTACCTTGTATCAATGGGATACGAAAGACCCTGTTTTGCAGACTTGGATGAAGGCATTTCCAAATACTGTAAAGCCAAAGAGCGCCATTTCTAAGGGGCTTCTAGAGCACATTCGCTTCCCAGAAGATATGTTCCGCGTGCAGCGAGATATCTTGAGTTCATATCACGTGAAGAGCTCAGCTGCGTTCTACGGTGGACAAGATTTCTGGCGCGTACCTCGCGATCCATCAACATTCGGAGCTAATGCGGGGGCACAACCTCCGTATTACATGACTGTACAAATGCCAGGTGCGGCAACTCCAGCATTCTCATTGACCACACCATTTGTTCCACGCGGTGGTCGTGAAAACCTTTCTGCATTCGCTGCAGTTAACTCAACAGCAGGTCCTGACTACGGAAAGATCACTGTCTTGCAGCTTCCACGAAGCACCAACATTGCAGGACCTTCACAGGTTGCATCAAACTTTGAAGCAAAACCAGAGGTCGCAAATGCGCTCTCACTCTTGCGCCAAGGTGGTTCTGATGTAGTTCTTGGAAACCTGCTTACGCTTCCAGTTGGAAATGGCCTGCTCTATGTGCAGCCTGTCTACGTTCGCGCAACAGGAAACTCATCGGCATATCCACTCTTACAGAAAGTCTTAGTTTCATTCGGTGATGTCATCGGATTTGATAGTTCGCTCAAGGGCGCACTTGATCAAGTCTTCGGTGGAAACTCTGGAACTAATTCGACTTCAGCAAATCCAACTACTTCAAATAGTTCAGCAGATGTTTCAAGTGCACTACAAAGTGCAAAGCAAGCAATTGCTGATGGACAAGCTGCACTTGCAAAGGGTGATTTCGCTGCATATGGTCGCGCACAAGATCGACTCAAAGCAGCGATTGCTGCGGCAGTTGCTGCGCAATCACGTAAGTAATTCAGTACAAACTTCACCGATTTGGTAGAAGTACCTGGCTCGCTCTACACTTGCACTTCCGACGCGGGGTGGAGCAGCTCGGTAGCTCGCTGGGCTCATAACCCAGAGGTCGTAGGTTCAAATCCTGCCCCCGCTACCAAAAGATTAAGGCGCCTATATAGGCGCCTTTTTCACTTTATACGCAGTGAATTGGTAACAACAAAGAGACTGCTTGCCGCCATCGCAGCGGCGGCATACATCGGTGACATTAAGCCCATCGCAGCAATCGGCAGCCCAATCACGTTATAGGCAAATGCCCACCCTAAATTTACTTTGATAGTACGCAAGGTTCGCTTGGAAAGAGCGAGTGAATCAACAACGCTCATCAACTCAGGTCTCATGATGGTGATATCTGATGTTGCTATCGCAGTATCGGTGCCGGTTCCCATAGCGATACTCAGATTTGCTTGAGCTAGAGCTGCTGCATCATTGATGCCATCTCCGACCATCAATACATGCTTACCTTCTGATTGAAGAGCAGAAATCTTGGACAATTTATCTTCAGGCCTTGCAGAAGCGATGATGCGATCGGTGGGTATTCCAACGAGTGAGCCAACCTTGGCAGCAGCTTCCGGGTTATCTCCAGTAAGTAGCCACACATCAATGTTGCCTCTTGCAAGCTCTGCAATAGTTGCTGCAGCATCTGCCTTAATGACATCACCTGCTGCAAAGACTGCGATCGCAACTCCATCCCATGCAAGTACGGAGACGGCATGAGAATGCGCGTGGGCATCAAGTACTGCCTGTTGGATTTGACCATCAAATGCAACGCAGCTGTGTGCCACAGATTCAGGGGAGCCGATAATGACAACGGGGGATTTATCTCCGATGCGCACGCGACCTGCAACACCCACACCAGGAGTTTGAGTGAATTCAGTAACTGGTAATTGTTCAGCGCTACGAGAAATGCAGTAATTAGCAATCGCTTGAGATACTGGATGATCACTCTGGCTCTCCAGTGCAAGTGCTGAGGAGAGAATGTTTCGTTCGGTAAGAATGGATGTGAAGCTAGCGCCCAATACCTTCTGCGCAGATACTGGAATAGCTACTTGCTGGACCTTCATCGCACCGTCTGTGAGAGTTCCAGTCTTATCCAGAACAACGGTATCGATGGTTTTGGATGCTTCCAGTACACGTGGATGTCTAATAACAATTCCACGTAGGGCACCACGGCCTGATGCAACAAGAAGTGCAACAGGAGTAGCAAGCCCTAGTGCGCATGGGCATGCAATCACAAGAACTGTGATTGCTGTTGAAATTGAATAGGTGAGTGACTTTTCACCGAGGTAATACCAACCTGCAAAGGTTGCAATGGCGAGGACGGTAACCACGGGAACAAAGACGGCTGCAATCTTGTCGGCAAGTGCTTGGATGGGAGCTTTAGCACCTTGTGCCGTAACAACCATCGCAGTGATGCGTGCAAGTTCGGTATCGCTACCAATACGGGTTGCACGCACAATGATGCGTCCATTGTTATTCAGAGCAGAACCAATAACGCTCATACCCGGAGTGATATCTATGGGTTTTGATTCACCTGTGATGAGTGAGTTATCAACTGTGCTCTGTCCTGAGATCACCACTCCATCTGTTGCGATGCGAGCACCAGGCTTTACGACAAACTCATCGCCAATGACCAAATGAGAGATGGGAATAAGAACTTCAGTGCCATTGCGAAGGACGGCAACCTCTTTCTCACCGAGTGCCAAGAGAGTAGAGAGCGCACTTGCCGCACTTCTCTTAGCCCGAGATTCAAGGAATCGTCCAAGAATGACAAAGAGGAGAACACCTGCTGCAACTTCGGTATAGACATCGCCTTGGTTTGTATATGTTGCATAACTGGACCATATATATGCGCTCAGAGAACCGAGTGAAATCAAGGTATCCATCGTTGGGTGCAAGATATTTCTGATTGCCGCGCGATGAATAGGAAATGCCACAATAAAAATAAGGGGCGCGCTGAGTGCAAGAACAAGCCATGAGGCAAAGAGATGATCGGCATGTGGTGGAAGAGCAATGGAGTAGTTGGTAAATAGTTCGATGAGCCAATCATTGATGGGCTGGTGCCAGCTCATGACCATTGAGATTGCAATGGAAGGAACTGCGAATAAAAGTGCAAAGAAGAGTGCACGTGCTGCACCTTTGCGATGTAGCGCTGGATCTGCGTTATCTTTCAAAAGGCTTGCGCTATAGCCTGCAGATTTGATCTTCTTCATCACTACATCAGGTGAAAGATCTGCTGGTCCTGCAATATGAACAGTCTCTGATGCAAAGTTAACTGAAGCCGTGACTCCATCAATCTCATTGAGTGCACGCTCGATGCTATTGACGCAAGAAGAACAGGTCATTCCTGAGACTGCGTAGGTCTGGACGTGGATATCTTTCATCACTTGCCTACCCAGCTACCTTAAGTGCAGTTACAACATACTCATGGAGAGCTGCATTGGTAGAGAGTCCACTGCCGCCGAGAGATCCATCGACACCTTCGATATTGGTAAATCGTCCACCTGCTTCGCGCACAATGATGTCGAGAGCTGCCATATCCCAGAGAGCGAGGGATGGCTCAGCAGCGATATCAACAGCGCCTTCTGCAACCAACATATGTGACCAGAAATCTCCATGTGCTCGAGTGCGCCAAGCCTTATCCATCAGGGCACGAAATGGCGCAAGACGCGGGCCCCAACCTATGAAGTCAGAGTGAGAGATAGATGCATCTTCAATCTTTGCAACAGATGAGACGCTAATTCTCTTTGGTACTTCATGATTGACGATGACAAATGCTCCGCTACCTTCGAGGGCATACCAACGTCTAAAGAGAGCAGGAGCGCTCACAACGCCAACAATCACACGCTCTGATCCATCTTCACTCTTCTCAATCAAACCAATGAGAGTGGCCCATGTGGGAACGCCACGTAAGAAATTCTTTGTGCCATCAATAGGGTCGATGACCCAATAACGATTCTTCTCTGTTCCTTCAGTTCCAAATTCTTCACCGACGATTCCATCATCAGGGCGATGTGCATGAAGGAGAGAGCGGATTGCATCTTCAGCGGATTTATCTGCATCTGTAACAGGTGTGTTATCTGGCTTTGTTGTGACATTTAAATCAATTGCTTGATAGCGGGAGAGAGTTATTGCATCTGCCGCATCAGCTAATCGGTGGGCGAGAGCGAGGTCTTCACCACGTCGCGTGCTCATAGTGCGAGTCTACTGCTCGTCGCTTACTGGCTTGACTTCAAGAAGAGAGCGCAAACTTGTGACTCTAATCAATCGTTCACTCTGTAGCGCTGCATCAGAGTCAATCCAGGCATTGAGTGCACAGGATGCTTCGTGGTGTGAGCAGTTAGGCATACATGTTTGTATCACTTGATAGATATCAGGAAATGACTCAATGACGCGATCTTTATTCAGGTGAGACAGACCAAAGGCGCGAATTCCAGGGGTATCGATAATCCAGCCCCCATTGATTAATGGAAGTGCGATTGCACTGGATGAGGTGTGGCGACCGCGACCAGTGACGTCATTGACATCACCAGTCATACGTTGGGCCTCTGGTACCAAATCATTAATGAGCGTTGATTTTCCAACACCTGAGTGGCCTACCAAGACTGAAATCTTTTCATCGAGAACAGAAAGGATGGATTCAACATCCTTAGCGCGATCTTCACTCTTTGAAGAGGTTGTGATGATGTCAACGCCGAGGGCTGCATATTCCTTG
>JBILBC010000047.1:0-9236 GCA_044353885.1 Candidatus Planktophila sp.
CAATCACCTGTTCCATTTGCTAACAGTGAGATGGGGACATTCACTGTTACCAAAGACAATGGGATCTTTAAGCCGTATCTGATTTATCCACCCTCAATGACTCCCACAGTCGATCAACGCACAACGCTATCGAGTGCAGGTCTTGATCCCACAACCAATGCCAAGATGACCTTGACTCCCGATCGTGGAATTGTAGGAAGCAAGGCGAAGGTCAACATCACAGGTATCCCAACAAAGGGTATCCACACACTTGTGTGGGCAACCGTTGTTGGCAACCGCGTGAACTGCACAACTGGTACTTGCTGGGTCTATAACCCAATTCCCCTTGGGACAGTAGATATCACTGATGGAACAGTAAGTAAGGAAATTACAATCCCTGATCACCTTGGTGGTTTCCATGTTGTTCAAGTTAAATTGGGTGATGTTGTAGAAGCACAACAAGTCTTCTATGTTCGCGAAAGCATCCAGCCGCTTCTTGATAAGAACGGCAAAGTCATCACCATGGGCGTTGCAAGGGCAGATTTATCCGGATCTCCTGAGGCATTTGCTCGTGGAGGACAAGGAACACCTACCTACACATTTAAGGAGGGAGAAGAATTTACTCTCTCAGTGAAGGGCGTAGGTTGGACTCAGATGGATAACACATTGGCTGTGGCATATGACAACAGTTATGTTGGCTATGGCTGTGGTTTTAACTCCAATGGTTATCTCGTCGTTCACCTTAAGGCTCTTGGTGGAGTAGGAACTCACATTATTTCAATGCGACCACTTCTCTACACACAGCAACCATCATTTGCTAACACACCCTATGGAATGGTTCCTATTCTCACTTCCGAGAATGACCTTCCAGGATTAGCGCTGGGTTATCAAATCCCAACTATTTACTTTGCAATTAAGATTGTGAAGTAAACGTAGTACCTCCCTAATGCTGGAAAATCCCGCTACTTTGTTAGGTGGCGGGATTTTCTATTGGGTAACCACCAATTGGCTCTGCCCAGAAGAATCATGGCGCTCGGAAGTAGTAGAAGACGAATAAGAGTTGCATCAATGAGGACCGCAAAGACCAGCCCCACTCCTAGCTCTTGCAGCCCTGCAAAGTGTCCACCGATAAATCCTGAGACTGCCACGATAAAGATTGCAGCAGCAGTTGTAACGACTCGAATGGTGCGCACAAAACCGTCGATTACAGCAGTCTCATTGGCTGCTCCTGCTGTCCAAGATTCACGCACGCGAGAGACTATAAATACTTCGTAATCCATCGAAATTCCAAAGAGAATAACGATGAGAAAGAGTAAGGCCCAGACTTCGATCTGGGGGAGTTGGTATGTGCCAAAGAGAGAGGAACCCACTCTGTGCTTAAAGAAGATCACAAGCAAGCCAAGTGCAACTGCAATAGAAATCAGATCTAAGGCGATTGCCTTCAGTGGAACCACAATGGATTTAAACGCTCTGCCCAGAAGTAGCCCAATAATCAGAATAGCTATCGAGAAAATAATTGGCGCAGAGCTTCGAATCTTCTCCAGCAGATCAACGCCCTGAGCCGGTGCACCGCCCAGATAGAAGCGATGATTTCCTTCGAAATTAGATTGAGGCACATAGATGGTCTTAGTGTTTCGCACCAGTTCTTGCATCTGAGTAGATCCCACATCGTGTTTACCAAAGATAAATATTCGGTAGAAGCGTCCAGATGCATCAACATAAGGAGGTAGTTCGCCCTGTGCAACTGAGAGAACTTCAGCATCTTTACTTATGCTTTGAGCCAACTCAATACGAGCTTGTGAGTTTGCAGTTACCTTCCCAGCACCCGGAGCACCAAGGTCAACAATGAGAACGATGGGTGTAATAACACCATCACCAACGCGTGAGGTGAGATAGGTAAGAGCTTTAGCTGACTCTAGATTCGAGGGAAGTGCTGTGAGTGAACTTGGAGTTATCTGCAGTGAAAGTAATGGTGCTGCAAGAACAATGAGAATTAAGAGCGTTGAGAAAAATACTTGCTTTGGTCTGGTGAGCAAGAGAGTAGAAAGTTTGGCTAAGAAACGTGATTGCGTGCTGGTTCGTGAGAGCAATCCCTGGAATCTATCTGGCGCAGGTATATGAGTACCGATTAGGGCCAGAAGTGCTGGCAAGAGCGTAATCGAGACAAGAATGGCTGCAATGGGAACCAATACACCGGCCGCGCCCAATGATTGAATAAATGGAATAGGAAAGAAGAGAAGAGTTGTGAGAGCAAGAGCAACGGTGGAGCTCGAGATGAGAATTGTTCTTCCCGCAGAGCGCATCGTTGCTGCAATCAGAGTCTCTCTAGATGATTCTGGATTCTTGCCAAGCTCTTCACGGAATCTGTGAAGGGCAAGTAGTGAATAGTCAACGCTCAGCCCAAACCCAATGAGTACGACGATATTGGGAATGTAGAGAACCATGGTGAAGTAGTGGGCGAGGAGATTAACAACGCCTAGAACAAGTGAGATCACCGCACCAGCAAAGAGCAG
This sequence comes from Candidatus Planktophila sp., assembly GCA_044353885.1. Classification (GTDB taxonomy): domain Bacteria; phylum Actinomycetota; class Actinomycetes; order Nanopelagicales; family Nanopelagicaceae; genus Planktophila. The sequence goes on from JBILBC010000047.1 coordinate 2,493, forward strand.
TGGGATGAGAACTGACCAGGAGAATCCCAGGGCGATGACGAGCAGGAGCACAGCCAGCGACAGTGCAATTAATTCACCCCGGTGAAGGTCTTTAGCCAGAACGGGGCGAACATCGCTATAGATTGCAGGTGGTCCACTGACCAGTGCATTGCTCAATCCACGTGCACGTAATTCAGCACGCAATGGCACTATGTATTGAGATGTCTTCGGAAGCGCTGTGTTGGTAGTGACAACTGTGAATAAAGTGCCGGCAAGTGCTTGCTGTGCAACCACTGTCGCATGTGGAACTACCTCAACAGCCGCAGATGTCTGTGACTTCAGAGCTTGAATTTCAGCTGTGGAGAGAGTTCCAAATTTATCGATGATGGTGATCAGGCTTTCGCTCTTCTCGTGAAAATTCTCATTGAGGATTTTTTCTGCTTGGGCAGACTGGGTGCCGGGAACTTCAAATGATGTTGTCAGGCGTGAGGAGATGTCGGCTGATGAGATTGCACCGATGAGCGAGATGAGAATCCAAAGAAGTAATGTGATGGCCTTGTAGCGAATACTCAGCGACATTGCCTTCTCTAACATGCGTGAATCCTACGGTTGATAGAAAATGTCAAGGCTGGAATGTCTAATTTGCAGTGGGACTAGCCTTCATTTAGTATTTATTTCACTTAAGGGGAGTACCTAAATACAGCTACCTCGTCAATACGGTGTGAAAACCCGGGGCGCTGGCCGAGATTCGGTTAGGAAGACCTTGACCACGTTACTACTTACGCGAGTCAAGGAGAGAAAAATATGAACGTATCACTCACAGTCTGGGCAGTAACAATTGGCGTCATCGCCCTGTTACTCATCATTGATCTATTCACCGTCAGCGCTAAACCACATGAAGTGAAGTTTAAAGAGGCTGCAAGCTGGTCAATCTTCTATGTTGGTATTGCCATCGCCTTTGGAATTTGGGTCTTCCAGCGATATGGATCAGTGTCAGGAACAGAGTTCTTTGCTGCCTATCTCGTTGAGAAGTCACTCTCTGTAGATAACCTCTTTGTATTTGTCATCATTCTTGCGCAATTTGCTGTCCCGAGCATCTATCACCAACGCGTATTACTCATCGGCGTGATGCTTGCACTCGTTCTTCGTGGCATCTTCATCTCCGTTGGCGCTGCAGCACTCGCTGCTTTCTCATTCACCTTCGTAATCTTTGGTGCAATCTTGATTTGGACAGGTGTTGGCTTGTTCTCACACTGGGATGAGGATCCAGAACCAGGTGATAACGCTGTTGTGAAGCGCATCCGCAAGAGAATCGCCATGGTCGATGAATTCCATGGAACCAAGCTCTTTATTCGCCAGAATGGCAAGCGCGTTGCAACCCCAATGTTCTTAGTGATGATTGCAATCGGTTCCACGGACTTGCTCTTCGCTCTTGACTCAATTCCTGCAACATTCGGTGTGACCTCAGAGACATTCCTGGTCTTTGCAGCTAACGCCTTTGCGCTCTTGGGCCTACGTGCGCTCTATTTCCTTGTGAAAGGTTTGCTTGACCGCCTTGTCTACCTATCTCTTGGCTTATCCATCATTTTGATGTTTATCGGTATCAAGTTAATCCTGACCTATCTTCATGAAGAATTCACTTCAATCCCTAAGATTTCAACACCACTGGGGTTGGCAGTTATCGGTATAATTCTTGTTACCTCGACTATTGCAAGTTTGGTGAAGACTAAGTCTGATCCCACTGCAAAGGCACATGCTGGTCGAGTAACAGGAAGTAAGGGCGATGAAGGAAAAAATAGCTAAGAGTTGGAAGACACTTCCTTCGCCTATGCGAAAAACTATCGTCTCTGTCTTTGGCGCCACCTTCATCATCACAGGCTTACTTCTCATTGTGCTGCCTGGACCATTTACGATGCCGTTACTCATTCTGGGACTTGCCATACTCGCACTTGAATTCGCGTGGGCTAAATCAATGCTGGAAAAGGTAAAGGCACAAGGTTCAAAACTCAATCCGAAGAAACTATTTAAGAAGCAATAATTTCTTTTTGTGAGCAATGCAAAGATGGCCCCAATTGTTCTCGTTCAAGAGCTTGATGAAAGCCAATGGACTCGATATCGCGATATTCGTTTAGCAGCCCTTGAAAGTGATGGCCAGGCCTTTGGAGGAAATTTAGCGTCTGAACAACTCTTCACGGAAAGTGATTGGCGATCTAAAGCGCGCCAATACATTGCACTCGTGGCAGTTGTGGGCGAGGAAGATATTGGCATGATGACTGTTGAAAATCTCAGAGGAGATTTTGGTGCAACAAGCTGGGTGGGTAGCTGTTGGGTAGATCCTGAATACAGACAACACGGGGCACTTCGCGCCCTCTTTCAATATTTAGATGAGCAGGCAGTGCGCAGAGATTGGACCGTCCAAGGGCTCGGAGTCTGGATTGATAATGAGATTGCCATTGCTGCCTATGAAAAGTTAGGTTTTGAAAAGATGGGCGAGAAGCAGGAAAGTACTCGTAAGCCAGGGATGTATTACCAGCGCATGCTCAGAAAGACTCTTGCTCGGTAAAGGCTAGAGCTGAACTCGGTACTGACGCTTTCCAGATTCAAGAACATATGTATCATAGAGCTTTCGCGCAGTCTCATTATCTTCATCAGTGTTCCAGTAAAGACGTGAGCATTTATTCTCAATCGCAAAGGCTTTCACAAACTCCATGAGCGCTCGTCCAGCTCCAGACCTGCGCTCCGCAGGATCTACGAAGAGATCTTCGAGATAGCAGTGGCCGTTGGGAGACCATGTTGAGTTCTGAAGGTTATATGTCGTAAAACCAATAAGGGTTCCATCGCGCTCTGCAACAGCGCACTTCATATTAAAGTTTGGATCCATGATGCGAGTCCATGTGCGCTCAGTCTGTTCTGCAGCAACTGTTGTCTTATAGAAGTCGAGATATCCCTGCCAGAGAATGAGCCAGCTCTGCTTATCGCTCTGCTGTATGGGGCGGATCGAGATAGACATTAGAGTGCAAATGGAGGGTATTTATCGGTTACCAAGAGGAATGCATAACCGTTGACACGGTTCCAAAAGCGCACAGTCTTAAGAACAAACTTGCCAGCCCACTTTGGGTAGTTTCCTGTCGCAGATGTCATGATCCATGCAATGAAGGTCATGCCAAGAGCAATCAGTGAGTAGATAAGGCCGACGATGATGAGCGGGATGGATAAGAACCACTTCACCAAGGGGAGCCAGCGATTGAGAGCTTTTCCACCCTTGATCTCAGGGAAAATGACTTCAATATTCTTATTGCGCTCGATAGATGGATAGTCATCAGTAAGTAAGAGAACATAGGCAACAACGCGAGTCTGTAATTCAAGAAATGCGTGGTTGAAGGTCAACAGGTAGCTTGGATAGACCTCACGGAATACAAGAGCAAGTAGCGCGGGCAGGATGATGAATCCGGCTGCGAATCCAGCGTTGGATTGCACGGCAAAGGAGCAGATAAATACAGCGACTGGGAATACAAGGATTCCACGCCAGAAGACCGTGGTCTTATTACGCTTCTTATATGTGACTTCTACATCAGTCTTAATTTGTTTGCTCATGGCTTAATCCTAGTCCTCACCTATACCCTTGCCCCATGAGCACACGTGAATATGCAGTAATTACTGGAGCAAGTAGTGGAATTGGTGCTGCAACAGCACGAGCCTTGGCAGATAACGGATATCACGTGATTGCTGCAGCGCGACGAATCGATAAGTTGAAAGAACTTGCAGCAAGCAATGAGAATATTGAAGCTATCGAACTCGATGTCACAGACCAGGTAAGCGTTGATGCACTCGTTGCTCACCTAGGAAGCGCACCTGTTTCCATCTTGGTCCATAGCGCTGGTGGAGCTTTTGATGCAGATTCTGTGATGGATTCAGATCCTGCTCTATGGCAGAAGACCTTTGATATCAACGTGGTCGGTGCTGTGCGCATGGTGAAGGCGCTGACACCAATATTTCGCCAGCACCGCAAGGGTCATATTGTTCTTATTACATCGACTGCAGCTCACCGCACCTATGAGAACGGTGGAAGTTATGCAGCTGCCAAATTTGGCGAGGCATCCCTTGTCGATACTTTAAGACTAGAGCTCAACGGTGAACCTATTCGCATCTCTGAGATAGCACCAGGAATTGTGAAGACGGAAGAATTTGCCAATATTCGCTACAAGGGCAATACCGAGGCTGCTGCAAAGATTTATGAAGGTATTGAGAAGCCGCTCATTGCTGAAGATGTTGCTGAAGCAATTCGTTGGGTTGTCATGCTCCCTGATCACTTCAATGTTGATTCCATGTTAATTAAGCCACTCGCTCAGGCTGTTTCACATAAGGTCTATCGCAAGCCGATTCGATAGTAATTCCTATTTAGGATGCAATAACCACGCGATAAGTCGCAAGCGTTGAATCGGTTGCATAGGCGATGCGAACACCCGCTTCACGGGAGGCGCTCAAGCCTTCAACAATCTGTTTCGTGAGGACTTCACCGGGTGCAACAACTGCAACACCTGGTGGATAGGGTGCGATGAGATCTGCAGAGATTCGACCCACTGCATGTGATGCAGAGACCATCTCTGTCTCAGCAAAGTAAGCCTCGCGCATCGAAGTTGCTCGCTGTGGAATGACAGACCAACTTAAAGCTGCTGCACTCTCGCGACGTTGTTCTTGGCGCTTTTTTAATATAGGAATCAGAACATCGGCTAAGTGATTAAAATCTGCTTCGGTATCGGCAATCGTGCCAAGAAAGACGATGGTGTCTCGATCTGCCATCTCAACGCGGATTCCTTGAGCCTGTAGATCTTCTTCAATATCGACTCCTGATGCACCCAACTGCTGCACGCGAAGCACAATCTTTGATGGATCAAATCGACCTTTGGGAAAATCAGATGGGTAGAGAAAGATGGGTAGTGGAAATTCTGCTTGGACCATCTCCTTAAAGCGATCAATATTGCTCAGGAGTTTGCCGATGAGTTCTTCGCCTCTTGTTTCAAGGAGTGCGCGCACACCATCGATGGATGCAAGAGGAGCACCTGCAGGAGATGTGGTGTGAGTTGTTTCAAAGCTCTGTTCTAGTCGCTCAGCACTGAGAAGTGATGTGCGGGCAAGAAGAAGAGCTGATGCGCTGTAACCAGGTAGAGCTTTATGAGTACTTGTAATCAGCGCATCTGCACCCACTTGGAATGCATGTCTTGGTAGCTGTGGGTGGAAACCAAAGTGACCACCCCATGCAGCATCAAGAATGACGGGAACATCAACAGCATGTGCTGCAGCAATAAGAACAGGAAGATCAGAGATAGTTCCGAGATATCCAGGTTCTGTGAGCAATACTGCTATCGGTCTCTCTTTCAGTGCGCGATCGAGTTCAGCGATACCGATTCCAGTGGGAACTCCTGTTGCTGCATCAATCTCTGGTGACATCCAGATTGGTTCTAGCCCTGCAAGTACGAGTGCGCTTAAAACAGAACGGTGTGCTGTGCGAGAGACGGCAACTTTCTCACCAGGTTTGCCGAGAGCGAAGATGATTGCTTGGTTGGCATGAGTAGAACCACCGGTTGAAAAGCGCGCATAGTCAGCGCCCCATAACTGTGCTGCAAGGCTTTCAGCTTTTTTGAGCGTTTGATTCGTTAACTTAATTTCATCGAGGCCGCCGTAGAGAGGCGTATCTGAATCAACCACTGCGCCTAGCCCAGCATCTAGGGCGCTTGTCTTCTGCTTGTGGCCTGGGATGGTGAAGGGAGTTCGAGCGCTCTCGAAGTATGAGAGATAAGCATCCAGTAGTGGCGCGCCATCTCGGAGGTTGCTCATGTGGCAAGCCTAACTTGTACCAAGGAGTACTTGGGCTCTCACAGCAAAGTAAGGGCCTTAGACTTTGACCATGACATCACAGGATCGCCTCCCACAATCACGCCACTTGGCCACTGATATTCCAGGGCCGTTATCAACTGCTGCAATGCAGCGACGTAACGAGGCTGTATCTGGGGGACTAGGAACTGCAATGCCGGTCATTGTTGCCCGCGCACATGATGCAATTATTGAAGATATCGATGGCAATCGCATCATCGATCTAGGTTCAGGTATTGGCGTTGTCGGCGTCGGAAACTCAGCGCCCCGCGTTGTGAAGGCTGTACAAGAAGCAGTTGCAAACTTTACCCACACAAACTTCACCACAGTTCCTTATATGGGCTATATCGAAGTCTGCGAAGCACTCAATCGTTTAACGCCTGGAAAGTTTAAGAAGAAGTCAATCCTTCAAAACTCAGGTGCTGAAGCTGTAGAGAATGCGATCAAGATTGCTCGTCACTACACAAAGCGCCCAGCAGTGGTTGTCTTTGAACATGCCTATCACGGCCGTACAAATTTAACGATGGCGCTGACTGCAAAGAATCTCCCCTACAAGGATGGCTTTGGCCCATTTGCCAATGAGGTCTATCGCATGCCGATGCCATATTCATATCGCTACGAGGGCAACCTTGCAACGATTGCAGAGGATTCACTCGCACATGTAATTTCAAAGATTGAGAAAGAGATTGGAGCACATAACGTTGCTGCAATCTTGATTGAACCTGTAGTTGGTGAAGGTGGATTTATCGTGCCACCTGCTGGATTTATGCCAGGACTTCAGAAGTTTGCAACAGAGAATAAAATTGTCTTTATCGCCGATGAAGTGCAATCAGGCTTTGCCCGCACAGGAAAGATGTTTGCAGTCGAGCACGAGAATATTGAGCCTGACATGAT
>JBILBC010000035.1:0-11382 GCA_044353885.1 Candidatus Planktophila sp.
AGCGCGTGCTGAGATTATGGATTCATCTCACGTCGGTGGCCTCGGTGGAACATATGGCGGAAACCCTCTTGTCTGTGCTGCAGCACTTGCTGTCATTGAAATTATTGAAGAAGAGAAGCTCGTCGAGCGTGCTGCACATATCGGCACAATCCTCTTTGACTCACTGAATGCTCTCAAGGCGAAATACCCCATCATCGGAGAAGTTCGTGGACGTGGTGCCATGGTTGCTATCGAACTTGTGCACGCAGGAACAAAGAACCCCAATCCTGAAGCGATGGCTAAGGTCATTAAGCATTGTCAGAGCAAGGGCGTTCTCATTCTTACTGCAGGCACCTACGGCAATGTGATCCGCTTCTTGCCTCCGCTTGTGATTACCGATGAACTTTTGAAGGATGCCCTGGGCGTTCTTGCTGAAGGCTTCGCAAGCCTCTAAACCACGCTCAAGAATCACCGCGTTATCTCACCCCTAATAGGGTGATTTTGCCTTCCAAAAATTGAATAAGTGCCTCACCCTAATCCCATGAAGGCGAAGACGGGTGAGTCCACCGCAGAGTTTGAAGTGACCTCTGGAATCACCCTTTCGCGCACTCTCATCCCCACCCTGCCTCCTAATTTCCTCTCGAGAAAACACCTCTTCTCACTTCTTGAAAATCCTTCACCGAGTACCACCGTTGTCTTAGCGCCAGCAGGTTATGGAAAGACATCACTTGTGGCTGAATGGGCACAATCTCAACGCGATCGAGTTATCTGGATAACTCTTACTGAGAGCGACACTCTTGAAGAGATGAGTGCAATCTTTATTCAAGCAACTCGGAATATATTGCCAGGTTTTGCTCCTTGGTTTGATACAGAACCTGGCATTCGCCCAGTTGAAAATGTGCGCCGATGGGGAAATGAACTGCTTGCCACAGGAAAAGATTTCATTCTAGTTATTGATAACTTGCGTCAACACACTGCGCGCGATGTTGATATTGCCGTGAGACTGATTGAGCAATTTCCTCCCAATTTGCAGTTTGTCACAATTCGCCGAGATTCAATTGACACAGTCTATGCAACCTTTTCTTCACGAGGACCGCTTGCAGTGATTGGGGCTGGTGAGCTTTCATTTTCAGATTCAGAGGTTCAAGCGCTGGCATCGAATTTATCGGTTGATATGTCTGATGAATCAATCCATGAAAACGTGTTGGCAGCTAAAGGTTGGCCAGCAGCTGTCTCAATGCTGTTATATCAAATTGCAAAGACTAAGCAACCAACAGATTTTGAGAAGCTAATTTCTTCTCAAGATGAACCTCTCAGGGCCCTCGCAGCAAGCGTGATTGAATCCCTTGAACCTGCTGTTCGCTCATTTATCACTTCACTTTCTGTTCTACAAGAATTTAACCATGAGCAGGCAGAGATCATTCTGGGATCGGAATACTCCTACGACCTCATTAACCAGATTGCATTGGATAGTCACTACTTCACTCAAACGAGCGACCCAGAGCAAACTTTCCAATTTTCGAAACTTGTTCGTGAAGTGCTTCTGACAGAGCTTCGCAAAGATAAGTTCAAAAAGATGCGAATTCACGCAGCTCTCCTTGCCTTCCACGAGAACCGCAATGAACCCAGTTTGGCTTTGGAACACGCATACCTTGCAGGTGACTTTGAAAAAGTCGGAGACTTGTTCCCTAATGCTGCACGCATTCTTCAATCTACAGGGCGTGGTCGAGAGTTGATCCGCTGGTCATTCTTTGCCGGTGATGTCTCTCCTCTCGGGTTATTGAAGAGATCGACCGTTGAACTTGCAGGTCGGTTGACAAATCTTGAATATCGCACCGTATTGAGCATGGCCGATCAGATGAATTTTGATGCGCGAGGGACTGAATTAGAGGGATTTATTCTCCAACTAACTCACGGCGCTAAAGCTCACGTGGATTTTGCAACATGTCGGTTTGAAGATTTTGATAAAAGCTTCCAGATAGCAATGGAGCCAAAATCTGGGCCAATTATGTTTGGAGTTGAAGAGCAGATTGAGTTGTATCGACTTGCTGCTATGAGACATTTTCTATTCGATGAAACCGAGAAAGTTGAAGCAATTTACGAGAAGGCAAAGGCGATTGCCACCCAATCTAAGATTTCGCAGAACCACCTTTTGCTTTCATCTATCAATGCGATGGCTCTCTTTCTCACGGGTGATTACCGCAGAGCATTCGAAGCTGCAACAATCTCATCATCGCAATTTAGCCAACGAGGCTTTGTTGGAATCTTTGGACCTCTCGAAACCACCTACATCATGGCCCGGTGCCAATTGGAATTTGCAAAGCCTCGTGAAGCTTTCGAACTTTTTGGGCAAGCCCGGGCACTTGGAGAACAGTGGCAACAGTGGCCTTGGTATTTCATTGCAGACGGCTACTTTGCACGAGATCTTGTTTTCACGGGAATGGTCACTGAATCACTCGAAAATATCAAACGAGCCCGAGAAAAAGCGAATGCATTCGAGAATTCAAGTGATATTCAATCCATTATCGATCTCAGCGAAATATTTGTCAGACTCACAGTGAACGATTTTGATCGACTTGGAGTGCTTCTCGAGCGAGCTCCGAAGATTACCTATGTACAGCAGGTACGAATGACATACGACGGTCACATGGGCAAGAAATCAGCAGTGATTGAAGGTAAGAATCTTCCTGCCCGAACTTCACGAGAGAAAATCTGGAAGCACCTTGTAGAGACTAGTGAAGTCATTGACCAAGAACAGTCCGCACTTAAAGAGCTGAAGAAAGCACTGGATATTGGTGCTGCTGTGGGCGCGAAGGAAACTTTCTTACGACAATCGAGAGAAATGGGAACGCTGATTATGAAAATCGCAGGGCAAAATCCAACTGTCTATCTCGAAGATCTTGCGTCGAGCGTGGCAGAGCGAATTAAGAGTGATAACAACAAAACATCCGAGTTTTCATCTTCTCTGACAAAGCGTGAGCTTGAGGTATTACGGCATCTTTCAACGGAGCGTCCAATTAGCGCAATTGCAGCATCCCTGCATATTTCACTCAACACGATGAAGACTCACTTAAAGAATCTCTATCGCAAAATGGAAGTCGATGGACGTGTTTCTGCTGTCGAGAAAGCCAAGGCCCACTTCCTTCTCTAAAGACATGCGATAATTCGCCTGTGATTGAGCCTGTGATTCTTACTCCTCGTCTTGAGCTGCATCATCTTTCGGTGCAAGCAATCATTGAATTATTTGAGAATAAAAAGGATTCAGTTGCAATCTTGGGTCAATCCTTTACCAATCCGTATCGCGTGCTAGTTGATTCAAGTGGGCCCCTTGCATGGCGCGTGCCACAGGTGAAGGCTGATCCATCAGTCAACAGATGGTTTGTTCGGTACATAGTTTTGAAAGAGAGCCAAGAAGTAATTGGCAGCACCAGCTTTCACGGCATCCCCGATGTTGATGGCATGATGGAAATTGGCCTTGGGATTGAAGAAGCTTTTCGCAATAAAGGTTATGCGCGAGAGGCGCTGGCGGGTATGTGGAAATGGGTATGTACTTACCCAGCGGTAAAAACATTGAGATACACAGTGAGCCCCGATAACCTTGCATCGATTGCCGTGATTAACTACTTCGGATTTGAATATATGGGCCAGCAAATTGATGAGGAAGATGGCCCAGAAAATATTTATGAGATGAGCGCGAGAGATTTTATGGCCAGATGGGGGAGCAGCAATGAGTGATGATTTTGATGCCATTGTTGGCGATATCGATGACGAACTCGACCTCACCCTCTATGCAGATGCCACAGAGCTTGCAGATGAAGTGACTGTTCAAATCCTTGCCGCTATTGAAAAGGGCCTCAAGCTCAAGAGCCAATTTCACCTCGTTCTCACGGGTGGGACACTTGGTGTGCACATATCTGAAGCACTGGTGAATGAATTCAATGCTGATCCTGATGGCTTTGCAGGTCTTCACATCTGGTGGAGCGATGAACGATTTGTTCAAGCCGATAGCGTCGAACGTAACGCATTCCCGTTTCATAAAACAGTAACTAACACTGCAGTAGTGATTCACGAGGTGCTCGCCTCGGATGTGGCTAAAAGTATTGATGATGCGGTGAGCGATTATGGGCTGGCGCTTGAAAATGTAGATATCGATCTCAATATTTTGGGCCTTGGCCCTGATGGCCATGTGGCATCTCTCTTTCCGGGGATTGCCGATGTAGATGATTTGCGCACCATCTTTGCCATCACGGATTCACCAAAACCACCTGCTGCTCGCGTCTCTTTCACGATGTCGATGATCAATAGTGCGGATGAAGTGTGGATTGTTGCTGCTGGCGAAAGTAAAGCTGAGGCTGTGACAAAAATTATTGAAGGCGATCTTGCAATTCCGGCAAGTTATGTTCGCGGTAATTCTCATACGCGTCTTATTGTTGATACCGAAGCCTTCTTTTCAGAGTAATTTCACCAAAAATTCGCCTGAATTCGGGCGCAGGCCCCATCTCGCGTTAGACTACGAGCCTCAACGTTGAGTGTTTTCTACAGCGAATAGGCATAGTGATGGCAACTACAAATTTCGGAATGATCGGCCTTGGGCGCATGGGCGCCAATATTGTCCGTCGCCTCGCACTCCATAACATCACATCTGCTGTCTATGACGTCAGCCCTGATGCTGTGAAGACTCTCGCTGCAGAAGGTGCCATTGGTGCCACAGATATGGCAAGCCTTGCAGCTTCCCTTTCAACTCCCCGCACAATCTGGATCATGGTGCCAGCAGCCGTTACTGATTCCACGATTGCAGCACTCGCTGATCATCTCTTACCAGGGGACAGCATCATCGATGGCGGAAATAGCTATTACAAGAACGATTTAAAGAATGCCGAACTTTTAAAGGCAAAGGGAATTAACTTTGTTGATGTTGGAACATCAGGTGGTGTTTACGGATTAGAGCGTGGTTACTCACTGATGATTGGTGGCGATGACGCTGTTGTGAAGTCACTCGATCCGATCTTTAGAGCACTCTGCCCAGGTGTTGAATCTGCAGCGCGCACACCAGGTCGCACAGGGGAGCCAGCACAAGCTGAATATGGATATTTGCATTGCGGACCAGTAGGTTCAGGCCACTTCGTGAAGATGATCCACAACGGAATTGAATACGGAATGATGGCAGCTTTCGCAGAAGGTCTTGCAATCTTTGAGGCCGCAGATGAGATGACTCCAGCATATGATCTTGATATTCCAGCAATTACTGAAGTCTGGCGACGTGGAAGTGTTGTTGCGTCATGGCTACTAGATCTCACAGCACAGGCTCTCGTTGAATCAAAAGAGCTCACAGAATATTCCACCGAGGTCAGCGATAGTGGAGAAGGTCGCTGGACGGTCCAAGCTGCAATCGAGGCAGGAATTCCAGCTCATGTCTTAAGCGCATCTCTCTATGCACGCTTTGCTTCCCGCAATAACGATGAATTTGCCAACCGAGTCTTGAGTGCGATGCGTTATAAATTCGGTGGACATAACGAGAAGCCTTCGGCTAAATAATGAAGGCTGATGCTTTAGTTCTCTTTGGCGCGACCGGAGATTTAGCAAAGAAGAAGCTATTTCCAGCACTCTATGACCTTGAAGATCTTGGCGAGCTGGATGTAAAGATATTTGGCGTTGCATCCTCCAAGTGGACCCAGGATGTCTTTAAAGAGAATGTGGAAAGTTCAGTCCGTGCTCGCAAGCCCGATGTTGATGAGAAAGCGCTTGCGAAGTTGCTCAGTGAAATGCAGCTCATTGTTGGCGACTATGAAGATCCACAAACCTTTATTGAACTTGCTGAAGCAATCAAAGACTTCAAACTTCCAGTTATTTACTTAGCTATCGCTCCTGAATACTTCGCTCGCATCACAGAGGCACTTGCCACCGTAGGTATCACTCGTCGTGCTCGCGTTGTTGTTGAAAAGCCTTTTGGTCGCGACCTTGAAAGTGCACGAGCACTAGATTCAGAGCTGAAGAAGTTACTTCCTGAAGATCAGATCTATCGTATTGATCACTACCTTGGAAAAGAAGCGGTAGAAGATCTCTTGGTATTCCGCTTTGCCAACACCCTCTTTGAGCCAGTATGGAATCGAAATTACGTATCCAATATTCAGATCACGATGGCTGAGCACTTTGGCATTGATGGTCGTGGAAACTTCTATGACGGCGTTGGTGCAACGCGCGATGTTTTGCAAAATCACATCCTTCAGGTACTAACAATGCTCACCATGGAACCTCCCATTGATATGGGATCTGAGTCGATGCAGAATGAGAAGATCAAGGTTCTCTCTGCCATTCGCGATATCAATAAGAATGATGTTGTGCGCGGGCAGTTTGAAGGATTCTTGGATGAAGATGGCGTAGCTGAATCCTCCGATACAGAAACTTTTGTTGCTATGAAGTTATTTATCGATAACTGGCGCTGGGCTGGAGTTCCTATCTATCTGCGCACAGGTAAAAAAATGCCTGAGACCGTTCTTGAAGTTATCGTTGAATTTAAACAACCACCACGCGCACTCTTTGGAAAGAGTGAATCAAACCAGGTGCGATTCCGCCTGGGCGCTAAAGATGGCGTGGATATCTCACTTCAAGCGAAGAAGCCTGGAACAAAGCTGATCACGGAGACCGTTGATCTCTCAGTCGAATTCGTTGCAGAGTTTGGCGATCGCCAAGGACCGTATGAGCGCCTACTGCGCGCTGCGATGTTGGGCGATCACTTCCGCTTTACTCGTATCGATGCGGTGCTGCATTCATGGCAGATACTGGAAGATCTCTTAAAGAATCCAAACCCTGTTATCCAATATGAAAGTGGTTCTTGGGGACCGGCTGAAGCTCAAGATCTCATTCCAGGTGGATGGTCTCCTGTGGGAACAGAAGCAGAGAAACTGAAGGATCTGCACCACTAATTAATCTCTAGCTTGACCAGATTTATGGGTATAACGCCCCATAAATTCCTTCTTCATTTCCTGGAAAGTGCCATCAATAATTGCTTGTCGCATCTGATCCACTAACCGCACAATAAATCGTTCATTATGAATCGTGGCAAGTGTTCCAGCTAGCATCTCTTTGCCGCGGAATAGGTGACATAAGTAAGCCCGGGTGTAGTGGGTGCAGGTGTAGCAATCGCATTCATCGTCTATGGGGTTGAAATCGCGCACATAAGGGGCGTTAGAGACGTTAAAGCGCCCAGTCATTGTGTAGACGGCGCTGGTGCGTGCAATACGGGATGCAAGTACACAATCGAATGTATCCACTCCATTTTCAACGCCCACAAATAGGTCCTCAGGTGCACCAATACCAAGTAGATGCTTGGGTTTCTCTTGCGGAAGGGTTGAATTGACCCACCCCACGATGGTGCCGAGTGAATCTTTATCGAGTGCGCCACCAATACCGAACCCATCAAATTCAATTCCTGATGAGCTCATTCCACCAAGATCCGTCGCCGCCTTTTTACGTAAATCTTCATATTGAGCGCCTTGAATGACACCAAAGAGTGCTTGATAGGGCTTATCAGCTCGCGCATCACTCAATCTCTTATGTTCATCCAGGCACCTAATTGCCCAGTTATATGTGCGCTCCATCGCTAGCTCTTGATAGGGGCGGGTGTTGTGAAGGGTTGTGCACTCATCGAATGCAAACATGATGTCTGCACCCAGTTGATGTTGAATCTGCATCGAGACTTCAGAGGTAAAGCGGTGCATCGAACCATCAAGATGGCTCTTAAATGTCACACCTTCATCATCGACATGGGCAAGGCGCTCTTTATTCTTGGCGATTACTTGATCTGATCTAAAGGTCTGCGCATCCATAGCAAGCACCTTCTTAAATCCCACACCGAGAGATAAGACTTGGAATCCGCCACTATCGGTAAATGTCGGCTTATCCCAGTTCATAAATGCACCGAGACCGCCTGCCTCATCGAGAACGCTCGGTCCTGGCTGCAGATAGAGGTGATAGGCATTAGCAAGAAGTGCTTGCGCACCGAGTGCTTCCATCGCTTCAGGAAGAACTGTCTTCACATTGGCTTTAGTTCCCACAGGAATAAATGCGGGGGTCTGAATCTGACCATGTGGTGTTGTGATGACGCCTGCGCGCGCTAATCCGGAATCGGCGGCATGGGTAATCTCATAGGAGAATCCCTTATCTGCGCTAGCCGAAACCATGTTGCATATTGTGTCAGAGTAATAGACTGGCTAAATGCCTCAATTTAAACTCAAAGATGGTCGCGAACTAGAGATTGCCGATAATGGAATCAACTCTGAGAGCGCGATTGTTTTCCATCATGGAACACCAGGCCATGCAAGCTCGTGGTCTGATTGGCTTGAGTCAGCTGCAAGTGCAGGAATTCGCGCCATTGCATATAGCCGCGCTGGATATGGAACAAGTGATCGCAATCCAGGGCGCAGCGTAATAAATGTCAATACTGATATTGCTCAAGTATTAGATGCAAAGAACATCACCAAGTTTGTATCCATCGGTTGGTCTGGTGGAGGCCCACATTGTCTTGCCAATACATTTGAACCGCGCAACGTTGGTGCAATCTCACTCGCAGGCGTTGGCGCATTTGGTGTGGACGATCTAGATTTTCTTGAAGGCATGGGCCCTGAAAACCATGATGAATTTGGTGCAGCCCTTAAAGGTGAGGCTGTCATCGATCAATGGATGAATGACAATGCAGGAGCAATGAAATCTGTTACAGGAAGTGACATCATCGAAGCATTTGGTGGACTCATTGGTGATGCCGATAAGGCAGTTCTGGAAGGCGGGGAAGCCGATGCAATGGCAGCATCGATGCGTAGTGCACTTGCGGTCAGCTTCGATGGTTGGATTGATGATGACCTAGTCTTTGTGAAGAAGTGGGGATTTGATCTAGCTTCAATTACCAAGCCAGTTTTCTTATGGCAGGGTGATGACGATTTCATGGTTCCTCATGCTCACTCTTACTGGCTTGAAAAACATATCCCAACAGCAACTCTGACCTTCAAACCAGGTGAGGGTCACATTTCAATTGGAGTGAAGTACCGCGCTGAGATCTTGGCGCAGGCGCAAGGCCTTTTGAAGTAAATGCTCTATAAGGAATTTACCGTCCTGCTCAATCCGCAGTCACGGAAGATCATCTTCGGTATTTGCCTCAACGCCATAGGTGGCGGAATGACTCTGTCATTACTGCTCGTCTATTTACACGATATGCGTGGCTTCACCAATACCTTTGGTGGTCTCTTACTTGCATACGGCTCCTTAGTCAGCATCATTGCTAGCTCACCAATGGGTGCACTTGTCGATCGCATCGGACCAAAGAAGGTCATCATCGGCGGGCTTTTATTAAACTCTGCCGCAGCTTTCTCGCTGTCCCAAGTGCAGACACATTTTCAAGCAATCATTGTCATGACGGGACTTAATATTGCAGGACAGGCAATCTGGCCAAGTCAGAGTGTGATCTTGACTCGCCTCACACCTGAAAAAGATCGCTCTAAAATCTTTGGTTTTAACTTTATGTTGCTCAATTTAGGTCTGGGCGTGGGAGGCCTGCTCTCATCACTGATTATTCAGCGCGGTGACTTACTCTCATTCCAAATTATGTATTGGGTCGATGCCGGCACATTCCTGCTCTATTTACTGATTGTGCTCACACTGCGTGGTGAGCATGTCAATAAATACATCCCCAAAGAGAATGAACCAAAGACAGGCTCTTATCGCGATCTCTTTGAAATCAAACCACTGATGTTCTTAGGCATTGCCGGAATCATTCTCTTCACCTTCGGCTATGGAACTATCCAAGCTGGCATTCCAGTCTTTGCAACACAGTTCTTAGGGCTCTCACCCAAGTGGCTCGGCATCATCTTTGGTGTGAACACTCTCTCCATCGTTCTCTTTCAGCCACTTGTAATGCGAGTGATTGATAAGTATTCCAAGTATGCAGCCCTCATTGCTGTGGGATTGGTCTGGGCGCTCTCGTGGGTCTTTGTTGGCATAGCTCCCTACCTGCCACTTTTTGCATCTGGTATCGCACTCTCACTTAGCCAATTCATTTTTGCAGTCGGTGAGATGATTCAAGCTCCCACAATTCCAACTCTTGCCAATGAACTTGCACCAGAACATATTCGTGGCCGCGCCAATTCGTGGATGAGTTTGCAATGGTCAGTCTCTGGAGTCCTTGGGCCCGCCATCACAGGGCTGATGCTGGGGGCAGATCTTGCAACCGCCTGGATTATCACAATGTTTTTCGGCTGTTTTCTTTCAATCCCGCTCTTTCTTGCAATGAAGAGGGCTGCCGCTAGCGAGGTATAACGAGTAGGTAACGACCTCTGCAAAATGGGGTGATTTGGGACATTTGGGGTTTCTTTTTGCCCGTCTTGCGACTACCTTGCAGTACTCACGGGTAAACCGTGACATCAATATTGGGAATTTATCTGTTCAAAGGGGTTAAGTAATTGGCTGCCGTTGTACTCGAAGAAGAGTCACAAGAGATAGTTCAGCGCACCCCGAAGCAGATCGCATGGGGACGTTTTAAGCGCAACAAGGTTGGCGTCTATGCAGGCTGCGCAACAATTTTCTTCTTAAGCATCTCAGCTCTTGCGCCAATCATTACTCGCCTTGTCGGCGTCGACAATCGCACTATCTATGACGGCGTATTAAACGAATTTGCAATGCCGATTGGACCATGGGGCGGAATCTCATGGGCGCACCCACTTGGCATTGAGCCAGGCGTGGGTCGCGATGTCTTCGCACTTCTTCTCTATGGTTCACAGCTGTCATTTCTTGTTGCAATCATCTCAACTGTTGCAGCAATCAGCATAGGTATGTTGGTCGGAATTGCCACAGGTTATTTCAAGGGGCGCATCGACTCAACTGTTGGTCGCTTTGCTGACTTCCTCCTTTCATTTCCCGGAACATTTATGATCATCGCTCTCTCGCTGCCGCTCGTGCAGCGTGTGGAGGCGACAGGTATTGCTCACGAAAATGCTGCTCGAATCTTGGTTCTGGTTACCTTCCTCGTCTTCTTTGGCTGGACAGGTTTTTACAGACTTATTCGCTCACAAGCGATGTCACTGCGTGAACGTGACTTTGTCATGGCAGCACAAGCGATGGGCGCATCGAGCTGGCGCATTATTGTTAAAGAGTTACTACCCAATCTTTGGCCAACTGCCATTGTCTTTACCTCGCTCTCACTTCCTGGATATATCGCAGCAGAGGCGACCTTCTCATTTCTTGGTGTGGGCGTTCAGCCACCTGCATCAACCTTTGGTCTCGTGCTTGCCGATGCCATCGGCTACTGGCGTGAAGACCCTGCATACCTTCTTATTCCATGTGTAATCCTGATTGCCATTGTGCTCTCACTCAACTTGTTGGGTGATGCAGTCCGCGATGCTCTCGACCCCCAGGCAG
>JBILBC010000001.1:0-67152 GCA_044353885.1 Candidatus Planktophila sp.
TACCCGGAATAGCTGACAACTACCGCGCGAAACGCGGCAGCTGTTGATTACTCGGGGCGTATTACCTTTGTGCGAAGAACAGATTCGTTCAGGTTGAGCTGACGATCTAACTCTTTGATTGCCGCAGGCTCACAGTGCATATCTACAACTGCGTAAATGCCCTCAGGCTTCTTATTGATTTCAAATGACATGCGGCGCTTGCCCCAAACATCGAGCTTGTCGACGCGGCCTCCGCTGTCTTTGATGATCTTGAGATATGTCTCAAGTGATGGTGTGACTGTACGTTCTTCGAGTTCTGGATCGAGAATGACCATTAATTCATAGTGACGCATGCGTTAACCCGACCTCCTTTGGACTAAGACGGCCACGGCATTTCCGTGACAGGAGGGTTAATACTCCTCATAAACAATCCCAGGTGGGCTCACTTACGAGGAGGTTAAGGGTAACTCTCGCCTGTAGATAAGAGAAATTCGCTCGGAAATACGCGTGAGCTCTGGTGCCGGGCGGCCAGGCGGACCAGCAAGAGGATCGAGGCCCCGATGCGGACCAAGGTGATGACTGCATAGGCCACAACAGGAAGTCCGAAGGTGGCACCGGTGACCTGAGCTAAGTGCTGCCAAATCGCCACGTGATAGATCACTTCAGCACCCTGCCAGAACCAGAAGATGGTGAGTTCGCGTCTATCGATGATTGCAATGATTGCAAGAGGTGTTAGCCATAGAACATATTGCGGTGAATACACCTTACTTACCGCCATCACAATAATCATCACAAAGATTGCAGTGTGAGCAAGAGTTGGGGGAGTTCGCAGTTGCAACAAGAAAATTGTCAGAGCAGAAAGACCGATCATAAGAAGAAGAATGGATAAGTAATTTTGATGTGTGAGATTTAAACCAAGATTAGAGAGTGCATACCAGAGCGATCCCCAATCTGATCCGCGATTGAGGTTAAGGTCATAGAAGCGCCACCAACCTTCGGGGGTGGTGAGTGCAACAGGCACGTTGATGGCTGCAAATGTTGCAATCGCTATTGCGCAATACTTCAATAACTTTGAAATCTGTTCTTGTCTAAAGAAGATGATGGCAATTGGAATGAGTAAGAAGATAGGTAGAAACTTTGTTGAGATTGCAATACCGAGCGCGACGGCGCTTGCCACTTCTGCCTTTCTATCAAACCAATAAATGGCAAGCATCATTGTTGCAATCGCCCATAGATCCCAGTTGATATAGAGGGATGCAACAGCTGCTGGTGCTAGCGGAAGTAGATATCCGAACTCTGGTTTTATTCTGAAGGTTAGAAGTGAGATAAAGATGAAGAGAAGTGCAAGTAGTAGGGCGCTGCCGTAGAAGTAATTGTTGATTCCATCTGGAATAACTTTCGCACTCGCCCACATAATCACACCTTGAATGACGGGATACTCAACAGAGTCTGCGCCGCTGCTATATGCCCACACCCCTTTATCCAGGCCGCGCTCTCCATAGAGAGCTGGAATATCTGAGTAGCAAGCGTGAACATATTGATCAGGTGATTGCCAGCCAGTGCTTGCGCAGTGGTTGAACTTTGCAAAACTCAATACGGATGCAAGGAGAGCGAGAAGAAGAACGACGCGAGTAGAAACGCGCATTGGTTACTACTTCTTCTTCATAGTTTGGCGACCACCACTTGTCATCACGACAGGTTCGAGTCCACCGATATTTGAAGGTGCTGGAAAGCTCATGACTGGCTCATCTTTGAGAGCGCCCTTCATAAATGCTGTCCAAATCCTTGCAGGGAAAGTTCCACCTGTGACAGATGTCAGACCACCGATACCGTTTAGTGATTCTGATGCGCTATCGCGAAAGAGTGCAACGGAAGCTGCAAGTTGCGGTGTGTATGCGCTAAACCAAGCGGAGGCATTTGATTGTGATGTTCCAGTCTTACCAGCTGCAGGGCGACCGAGTGAAAGGGCAGCGCCACCTGTTCCACCGTTGACTACGCTTTTGAGTGCATAGGTTAGATCTGCCATCACATCTTTACTAAATACTTCTTGAGTTACAGGCTTTCCTTCATACAAGATGCCTTTATTAGGCCCTGTGACAGATGCGACCATATAAGGCTTTGAGTACACACCTTGCGCTGCAAATGTTGCATAGGAGTTAGCCACATCAATCACGTGCGGGCTTGCAACACCGAGTGTGACAGATGGTGTTGCAATCATTGCTACAGATTCTGGAATACCTGCACGCCGTGCAGCATCAACAACTTTATCCAAGCCAGCTTTCATGCCAAGGGGCACAAAGACAGTGTTAATGGAGTGTTGCATCGCTGACAGTAGATCAATCTGACCCCAACCTTCATCACCATAATTTGAGACAAGATATGGCTTACCTAGGTCATCGAATGTTTGTGGTGAATCACCATTCCACATTGATGTCAGTGGAATGCCAGCTTCAAGAGCTGCGATCATCGCAAAGGGTTTAAAGGTAGAGCCGGATAGTGCAATGGATTGAGTGGCATCGTTTAACTGGCGCACTACATAATCTTTTCCACCATACATCGCAATGACTTCACCTGTGCCTGGGCGGATGGCAACGAGGGCAGTGTGCAGATTAGATGGGGCGGGTGTGGGGGTGAACTTATTGACTGCATCGACTGCAGATTGTTGTGCTCGCTGATCCAGAGTTGTCTTAATGACATAGCCACCCACGAGAAGTTGATCTTGGGTAAATCCAAGCTTGCTCAACTCTTTCTGAACAGCATCGATGATGTAACCCTTAGGGCCACTGAGTTGTCCGGATGTAGTGCGAGGTGCAATCGGTGGAAGCTTTGCAGCCTTAGCCTCTGCCTCAGTGATCCACTTCTTATCAAGCATTCCTTGAATGACGTAGGCAAAGCGTCTTTCTAGCCTCTCGGCATTCTCTTTTGAGAGCACTGGGTCGTAATAACCAGGTGAGCGCAAAATACTTGCAATCACCGCGCTCTGTGAAATAGAGAGTTGGTTGGCATTACGGTTGAAGTACTGCTGCGCAGCTGTCTGCACGCCATATGAACCGCGACCAAAGTAAATAGTGTTTAAGTAATTTTCAAGAATTTGATCTTTGGTGAGCGCATTCTCTAATTTGAGTGAGATAACAAGTTCTTTAATCTTTCGTTGAATGGTGCGGCTCGGTGTTAGGAATGCAGTCTTTGCATACTGCTGAGTGATGGTGGAGCCACCTTCTCCATTGAGTGAACCAGATTTCAAGTTATTGAGCAGTGCTCGTGCAATACCTGTTGCACTAAATGCACGGTTGGAATAGAAGTTGCGATCTTCTGCCGCCATCACTGCATTGCGAAGTCGTAGTGGAATCTTTGAAAGCGGCAAGATCTGTCGGTTCTGAGTTCCGATGCGACCGATTTCAGATCCGTTGGAGTATTGAATGATGGTGGATTGACTATTGACGTATGCATTGGGATCAGGGATTGAAACAGTGAACCACGCAAAGGCAAAGAGAGTTGCGCCGGCGACAAAGCCAAAGCCTGCAAGGAATACTCCGGCGCGGATTAACTTTGTCTTGAGCATATGACTAGATTACTGGGGAAATAGAACTACTTCAGCGAGGCAAAGTCTTCGTCTTCAAGTGTTCGTGTTTTGCGAGGCGCTTTACGCTCGCGACCGTCTCCGAGTAAGTAGGTGGCGCAGAGATGATTCCACGAACAGTCGCGGCAAACCTCAACTACATACACAGAGAATTCTCCGAATTTAGATTCCATCTCTAATAACTCATCGCCATTCTTAATGCGCCCTGAGTACTGGCCGAGTTGATCGCCAAATGTGTAGCGAAGTTCAACGAGTGAATCCTTCTTGCAGACCGGGCACTTTCTCCCCGCCTTCTCACCATGGTGCTTGGCAGCGCGCATCAAGTAAGGATCTGCATCGCATGCATCGACTACTCCACGAAAGAGTGCGAGCAGGGTCGCGCGCTTATCAAGTGAATAGTCGATGAACCCACGCTTTGTTTTCATAGCAGGAGAAGAATAATCCAAATTCTTTAACTACGCTTACTTCATGACCTTTTGGCAGCTGTTACGAGATGTCAAACTCTTTCGCCTGCTTCGCGTGCGGTGGACAGGTCAACTCACAGATGGAATCTTTCAAAGCGCACTTGCATCCTTTGTTCTCTTCTCTCCAGAGCGACAAGCACGTGCGGTAAATGCTGCAGTTGCATTTGCTGTCGTCTTACTTCCATATTCCATCGTTGGTCCATTTGTTGGCACCATCTTGGATCGGTTCTCAAGACAGCGTGCAATCTTCTTTGCCAACATCACTCGCGCTGCAACGCTTGTAATTATTGCCTTACTTATGTTTAACGATTACACAGGTGTTGAGATAACAGTCTTTGTACTTATTGCATTCGGTGTGAATAGATTAATTCTTGCAGGACTTTCTGCAGGTATTCCTTTAGTAACAACTCCACATTCCCTTATCTCTGCAAACGCTATTGCCGTCACGGGTGGATCTGTCTGGGTTGTGCTCGGTGGTGGAATTGGTCTTGGCGTTCGCCAATTACTTGACGCCAGTGCATCTGCCGATCATGCCGATGCCATCATTATTCTTCTTGGTGCATGTGGTTTTCTTGCTGCAGCACTCCTTGCAGGGCTGCTCAAGAAAGATGAAATTGGCCCACTTCCTCATGAGAAAGTTCGAGGAAGCTTTACGCAGGGCCTGCGCGAGATGCGCGATGGATATAAATTCCTTGAAGAACATGCAGATGCTGCGCGCGGCATTGCAGCAACTGCTATCCATCGCGGTGGCCTGACAGCTTTTACTCTGACTGCACTTTTATTAGAGCGCAATACATTTAATGATCCTGCAGATAGTGAGGCAGGCCTTACTGGCTTAAGTCTTACGCTCTCCATCGCTGCAGTGGGCTTTGTTATCGGTGCCATTGCCGCTCCTTATGGCGTGAGAAAGGTAGGACGCCATCGCTGGATGCGCTTATCTATTGGGGCCGCAAGTATCAGCGCACTCTTTCTCGTCTTTGATCGCACTCCAGTATTACTCGCACTCACCGCTTTCTTTACAGCGCTCTGTGGACAGAGTGTGAAGGTGACAAATGATGCACTTGTGCAATCGAAGATTGATGATGTATTCCGTGGTCGCGTCTTTGCTGTCTATGACGTATTAGTCAATGGCGCAATTGTTACAGGCGCATTGATTGCTGCATGGGTATTACCTATCAGTGGCGACACATGGATATTGCCGCTGATGATCTCTGTGGCATGGGCACTTGTTGCACTTGTGCTCTTGCGCCCACAGAAGTTCTTTCTTAAGGGTGTCGCCTAGCTTTCCACCACTGCAATAGTTCTTCTGTGGCGCGTTCTTCACCTAGCGGCCCATGTTCCATGCGCAGCTCCATGAGAAAATCAAGTGCTTTACCGACATCAGCTGATGGTTTCAGTGCAAGCAGTGACATCACTTGGGCACCATCGAGATCAGGGCGAATCTTTGACAACTCTTCTTCCTCAGAAAGTTTTGCAATACGCGCTTCAAGTCCATCATAGATGCGAGCAAGGCGATCAGCTTTCTTTGCATTACGAGTTGTGCAATCTGCGCGAGTGAGAACATGTAAATGTGTGAGTAATTCACCAGCATCGCGCACATATCTGCGCACGGCAGAGTCAGTCCACTCACCATCGCCATAACCATGGAAGCGAAGGTGAAGTGCCACAAGGGTTTCAACTGCATCGATAGTCTCATTATCAAAGCGCAACGCCTTCATACGGGCCTTAGATAGGCGCGCACCAACGACTTCGTGATGATGGAAGGAAACCCCACCACCATCAATGAGATTACGAGTCTTTGGTTTTCCAATGTCATGCAGTAGCGCAGCTAAGCGAATAACAAGGTTGGGACCACCCAGTCGTTCTTCTTGTGCGATGGCTTGCTCAAGAACGGTAATGGAGTGCTCATAGACATCTTTATGGTGATGGTGTTCATCAATTTCAAGACGTAGCTTAGGAATTTCTGGCAGAACTAGCTCTGCAATTCCTGTGTCAACCAAGATAGTGATTCCACTACGAGGATGATCTGACATGAGCAACTTAGTAAATTCTTCGCGCACACGCTCTGCAGAGATAATGGAGATGCGAGATGCCATCGAACTCATGGCAGTAAGAACATCTTCATGGATATCAAAGTTAAGTTGGCTTGCAAAACGTGCAGCGCGCATCATGCGAAGTGGATCATCGGTAAATGATTGTGTTGCACTCGCTGGTGTGCGCAGGATGCGTCTACCTAAATCGCCTAGGCCATCGAATGGATCGATAAATTCTGGTTTTGCTCCCGTTAACTCAAGTGCCATTGAGTTGACGGTGAAGTCACGACGAGAGAGATCGCCTTCAATGGTGTCACCGAATTCAACATCGGGGTTGCGAGATTCTTCTTCATACTTTTCTGTGCGATATGTTGTTACTTCAACAGTGGTATCACCGCGTTTGCCTGCAACGGTTCCAAAGAGAATTCCTGTATCCCAGGTGTTATCTGCCCACGCGTTAAGAATCTTCTTGCTCTGATGCGGATGCGCATCAGTTGTGAAATCTAAATCATTTCCGAGGCGACCAAGAATTGCATCGCGCACAGGACCACCGACGAGGGCGAGGCGAAATCCCTCTCTCTTAAATTCTGCAGCGAGTGAGCTCGCAAGGGGAGCGCGTTCGATCAGGGAGCGAATAGCTAATTCGCCCGCTGCTCCTAAATTGACCTTCTCAGCGCTCACAATAGATAAGGGTAGTCGCGTACGATTACTCCATGACCCCGGCACCTGGTGCGGGCAGCGAAGGTACGAAAAAGAAACGCAGGCGCAGACGCCCAGCTAATCGCTCTCCGCAATCTCAAGATTTAGCGAGCTCTTCCAACCCTGATTCACAGACCCCAAAAGCTGCGCCAAAGAGTTCCAAGGCGAAGGCTCCCTATGCCAAGCGGGTAGATGAAGTCAGCGCAGGCGGACTCGTCATCGACACAACAGGAAAACTTGGATTGCTGATTGGCCGGCGCGATCAGAAAGATGCATCTGGCAAACGCATTCTCTGGTCACTTCCTAAGGGACATATCGAAGAGGGTGAATCACCGGAACAAGCTGCACTTCGCGAAGTGCAGGAAGAGACCGGAATTGAATCAGTGATTGAAAAATCTCTCGGTGTCATTGATTTCTGGTTTATGGCAGGTGGCAAGCGCATCCACAAAACTGTTCACCATTATCTCTTCCGTGAAAGTGGAGGTCTTCTTGCACCGCAAGAGACTGAAGTTGATGAGGTTGCATGGTTTCCCCTTGCAGAGATCGTTGAGCGACTTGCATACCCCGATGAGAAGAAGCTGATTGCGCGCACCAATGCATCACAAGAGTTGAGTGCGATATGAGAAAACTCCTCGTTGCACTCTTCACTCTCTCACTTATAGCAATGCCAAGTGCGCAGGCAGAAACACCTGTTATTCGCATCGTTGATAAAGCACATACTAATTTTGATGGAACATTTAGAAACAATGAGTTAGCTGTGACGCTCTTGCCTAATGGCAAACTTGGAAAATTAATCTATGGGCCAACATCAACACGGCGCACATATGTCATCGATGCAGCACTTATCGATGAAATTCAAAATATGGCAGATGGTTACTCCTTTGCCGGTGAAGAAGATCCTGCAGGTGCACTCACTGCTCGTGATTGGCTCTCTCGCTTGCGAAGCGTTGTTGCATATAACGATGTTGTGGCACTTCCTTATGGAAATCCAGATGAGAAGTTGGCTAAATCTCTTGCGCCGAGTGAACTCAAGTTTTATTCACTCTATGCGCAGACTCAATTAGAAGAGGCGCTAAGGCGCCCTGTCAGCGCTCAAAATGGTTGGGGAGCGGGTGCTGCACGCGTTGGAAATGAAATCATTTATAACTACACACAGAACCGGCGCATGCTCAGTGGTCTTTCGACCATTATTGAATCAGATGAGATTTTCCAAGCTCGTGCTCGTCTTGCAATTGTATTGAACCCACTTCTTACTCGTGATGATCGCGCCTACTTTAGTTATAACCTCACAGCGGCAGTTGAAAAGTTATCTAATCGCTTGAAAGTTATTCCTGGTCGCTACCAAATCACATCAAAGAGTGTGAAGCTGCCAATCACTCTGGTTAATAACTTTGATACCGCATCTGTTGTGAGCGTCTCATTGATTCCCATGAATTCACGTATGCAGGTGGAGAACATCAATAACATCACTATCGCTGCTAAATCTCGCCAGCAGATTCTTGTACCAGTTGATGTGATTGCACCAGGTTCAACTCTGGTCCTTGCTCAGTTGATGAATTCAAAGGGGCAGTTAGTCGGTCAGTCCTCTAAGTTAAATCTGACTGCAACCATTATTGATTCGCGTGTTGCGTGGTTTACAACGGGAGCTGCAGTTCTACTCTTCTTAGGTGCTGTCACACAATCTGTGCGACGCGTGAGGAGGTCTCGAAATGAAAAATAATGAGCTCTTCCGTGCCTCAGGGATTATGGCTATCGGCACGATCCTCTCTCGCATCACAGGATTTATTCGTGCACTCCTTGCAGTCGCTGTTCTCGGAACGGCGCTGCTTGCAGATACATACAACGTGGCAAACACAATGCCTAATATTTTATATAACTTACTTGTCGGTGGGGCCCTGACTGCAATCTTTGTTCCTCAATTAGTTCGATCATTTTCTGACGAAGATGGTGGCCATGCATTTGCATCCCGCCTTGTCACAACAATTTCAGGAATTCTCTTTGCACTCGTTGTTATTGGAGTGATCTTTGCACCCGCTCTCGTGCGCCTCTATGCACCAGAATTTTCAACACCGGGCTTTGAAACTGAGCAACATATCGCTGTGGCATTTACTCGCTACTGCCTGCCACAGATCTTCTTCCTGGGACTCTTTACGATGCTGGGCCAAGTTGCCAATGCGCGGGGCTCATTTGCACCTCTTATGTGGGCTCCGATTGCGAACAATCTCGTTGTTATCGCAGTCTTTGCAGCAATTCTTGCTGTGCAGAACGCAATCACCATCGACTCCATTACTGATTACCAAGTGCAGTTACTGGGGTGGGGAACGACCCTCGGTGTTGTGATTCAAGCTTTGATTCTTATTCCTGTTGTGAAGCGATCTGGAATTCACCTGCGCCCGATGTTGGGTGTGAAGGGTCTCGGTAAATCATTTGGGCTTGCTGGTTGGACTTTGGTCTATGTCCTTGTCTCACAGCTTGGTTACTTAGTAACGGTCAATGTTGCAACAAGTGCTGCAGTGCGAAGTGCGCAAGCTGGAATAACAACAGGTGTGGGCTTTACTCCTTATACAAGTGCCTACTACATCATGTTATTGCCGTATTCGATTGTCACCATCTCTATCGTGACAGCGCTGCTGCCACATCTATCTAAACTTGCAATTGCTAAGAATGTGGAAGGGGTGCGTAAACAACTTATTCGCGCTATCCGCATGGTCGGTGTTGTCACTGTGCCGAGCGCAGTTGCGCTACTTCTCTTTGGCCCACTGATGACAGAAGTTCTCTATATGGGAATTAGCCTTGAAGATTCTCGCTATATCGGTTTTGTTCTATCGGCGCTGAGCCTGGGCCTCGTTGCATTTTCTATTAACTTAATCCTTATCCGCGGATTTAATGCCTTTGAAGATACGAAGACTCAAGTGACTTCCATTGTGATTATCAATGTGATCTCAGTTGGTCTCTCCTATGTATTCCTTGCAACGCTAGATAGTGACTGGGTAACAGTTGGTTTAGGTATTGCATTTTCTGCAAGTTACATCGTCGGTCTCTTTATTACGATCTCACTGCTGAAGAAGCATGTTGGTAAGTTGCAGATCAGTGAATTTGCATCCCAACATGTCCGCCTCTTGGTGGCAGCACTCATAGGAATGCTTCCTTTCTTTGCACTGGCCCAATACTTCGGCTGGGCATATGAAGAGACAACGCTGACTATTCGCGCACTTCGACTGCTATTTGTTCTGGTGGGAAGTGGTCTGGGTTACTTACTCTGCGCCAAGCTCTTAAAGGTGAGTGAAATCGCAGGTCTTAGAGGCTTCGCCACATCTGTTCTGCAACGACGTCGCAAGAAGTAGTCCACCTTCAGGCACTATTCTTTCGGCCATGAGCACTGAAGTTCGCGAACTCGTCATTGTTGGATCAGGTCCTGCCGGATATACCGCTGCAATTTATGCAGCGCGTGCGCAGTTAAACCCTGTTATGTATGAAGGCTCTGTCACTGCAGGTGGCGCGCTAATGAACACCACTGAGGTAGAGAACTTCCCGGGATTTATCGACGGCATCATGGGTCCAGATCTAATGGATAACATGCGCAAGCAATCAAAGCGCTTTGGCACAGAACTTATTACCGATGATGTTGTTGAGATGGATCTGACTGGTGATATCAAGATCATTAAAGATGGTTCAGGAAATACCGTGAAAGCTAAGGCTGTCATCCTTGCAATGGGCTCTGCTTATCGTGAGATTGGTCTTGAGAACGAGAAGCGTCTATCTGGCCGCGGTGTTTCATGGTGTGCCACATGTGATGGCTTCTTCTTCCGCGATCAAACAATTGCTGTTGTCGGCGGCGGAGACTCTGCAGTTGAGGAAGCAACGTTTCTGACAAAGTTTGCAAGCAAAGTTGTTCTCATCCACCGCCGCGATTCACTTCGCGCATCAAAGATTATGCAAGAGCGCGCCTTTGCCAATCCGAAGATTGAAATGTTGTGGGATACCGAAGTCACAGATGTCTTAGGAGCTGAGAAGGTAGAAGCTTTACAGCTTCGTAATCTCAAGACTGGTGAGGTTAGCAAGCGTGATTTCACAGGGCTCTTTGTTGCAATCGGGCATATTCCGCGCTCTGAACTTGTTACATCTTCTGTAACTCTTAATAGCGAGGGTTACGTACAGGTGGAGGGGCGTTCAACGAAAACAAATCTTGCAGGAGTCTTTGCTTGTGGCGACTTGGTCGATTACACCTACCGCCAAGCAATTACTGCAGCAGGCTCTGGCTGCCAAGCGGCGCTAGACGCTGAGAAATTCTTATCCCACTAGTAACCTTTGAGCCATAGACTTAATTAACGAAAGATAAATAGGAGTAAAGATGAGCGCACCAACTAAGGTCACAGCAGCTGATTTCGATCAGGTCGTCCTCAAGAGCAGCATCCCCGTTTTAGTTGATTTCTGGGCTGAATGGTGTGGACCATGCCGCGCAATCGCTCCCATCCTCGATGACATCGCAGCAGAGCACGGCGCAAAGCTAAAAATCGTAAAGCTCAACACTGATGAAGAGTCAGCAATCGCTATTAAGTATGGAGTGACATCAATTCCAATGCTTAATGTGTATGTCAACGGTGAAGTTGTAAAGACAATCATCGGTGCAAAGCCAAAGCCAGCTCTTCTCAAAGAGCTCGAAGGCTTCATTTAATCAACGCCCTCGCGGGACGGATTAATTTATGAAAGAGATGTCTCCAGATGAGATTCGCTCTTTCCAACAAGAACGTGGCCTGCATGTAACAGGTGATCTCAACGATGCAACTATCCGTGCACTTGATGAATCGCGCTGGAAGCTCGGTGATCGCTCGCTCTATCTACAAGCCTCTCCCTTTATGCGCGGAGATGATGTTGCAGCGTTGCAATCTCGTTTAACAGAGATGGGCTTTAACTGCGGCCGTGTTGATGCAATTTTTGGTGTGATGACAGAGGCTGCCGTAAAAGAGTTCCAGCAATCAGTGGGTGTCAAAGTCGATGGTAAGTGTGGTCCTGCGACCATCATCGCACTTCTTCGTCTTACAAAAATTGTTTCAGGTGGAGCACCTGCTGCCCTTCGCGAAAGTGCGGCACGTAAAAATCGCGGACCAGCACTTGCCGATAAAGTTATTGTCATTGATCCTGCATCAAGTAGCTATGAAAAGGAGATTGTCTATGACATTGCTCAGCGCCTTGAAGGGCGTTTGCTAGCACTAGGTGCAAGTGTCTTCTTAACGCGCGGTGCTAATAACAATCCGAGTGAAGCAGAGCGAATTACCTTTACCAATCAGAACAATGCAGATCTTTTAATCTCACTCCACGTTGATACCCACACAAACTCTGCAGCGCGCGGTGTTGCTACCTTCTTCTATGGCAGTGATCAACACGGTGTGCACTCAATTGTGGGTGAAAGATTTGCATCCCTTGTGCAGCGCGAGATTTGTGCGCGTACTGATTTTCTAAACTGTCGCACCCATGCAAAGACCTGGGATTCACTGCGCCTGACCAAGGCTCCTGCTGTGCGCGTTGATCTTGGATATGCATCCAATTCTGGCGATGTTGACCGTCTTGCCCGCCCTGATTTTCGAAATACCGTCGCTGAAAGTTTTGTTATTGCTATTCAGCGCCTGTATTTAGCTGCTGAAGATGATGCAAAGACTGGAACTCTGCGAATTTCTGACCTTCGTAGCGCTGGCATCCGCCGATAATCGACGAGCAGGCATCTCAATCTTTGTGGGAGACTAGGTCTTATGTCCGATCTTTCAATTCGCTATCAAACTGGTGCCCCACAACATCTCGAGACGAGATTTGCTGCGCGAGCTGCCGGAATGTTGCCATCTGAAATTCGCTCACTCTTTGCTGTTGCATCCCGTCCTGAAATTGTTTCTCTCGCAGGTGGAATGCCAAATCTTTCAGCACTTCCTATGGAGATGATGGCTGGTGTTGTGAATGAACTTATTCTCACCAATGGCGCTGAAGCTCTTCAATATGGAAGCGGTCAGGGACATCCCAAGCTTCGCGAACAGATCTGTGATGTGATGGCACTTGAAGGAATTCGCGCAAACGCTGATGACATTGTTGTCACAACTGGTTCCCAACAAGCGCTCGACCTTATTTCACGTATCTTTATTGATCCAGGCGATGTTGTTCTCGTTGAAGCACCTTCTTATGTGGGAGCACTAGGAACTTTCCGCCAATATGAAGCATCCGTTGTTCACGTTGAGATGGATAACGATGGATTAATCCCTGAATCTCTACGTGCTGCAATTAAGAGTGTGCGCGCTGCAGGGCGCAAGATTAAATTCCTATATTTGATCCCTAACTACCAAAACCCAACAGGTGTCTGCCTTCCAGCAGATCGCCGCACAGAGATTCTTGCCATCTGCCGCGAAGCTGAGATCTTTGTTGTTGAAGATAACCCTTATGGCCTTCTTGGCTTTGATAAGCCATCACCAAATGCGATGCGCGCTGAAGATTCAGAGAATGTCATCTACTTAGGTTCATTTTCCAAGACCATCGCATCAGGTCTTCGCATTGGCTGGGCACTTGTTCCACAATCACTCAAAGATAAGTTGGTGATTGCATCTGAATCTTCGATTCTTTGTCCATCAAACTTCACACAACTCACAATCTCTAGCTATTTAGCTGATCAGCCATGGCGCGATCAGATTGCAAGTTTCTGTGAGCTCTATAAGGTGCGCCGCGATGCGATGCTTGAGTCCCTTGAACAACATTTCCCAGCAGAGGCAACATGGACAAAGCCTGGCGGCGGTTTCTATGTCTGGGTCAATCTTCCTGCTGAGATCGATACAAAAGCTCTTATGCCAAAGGCGATTGTTGCCAAGGTTGCATACGTTCCAGGCAATGCCTTCTATGCAGATGGACTTGGTTCATGGGCGATGCGTCTTTCCTACTGCCACCCAACTCCTGAGCGAATCCGCGAAGGTGTCAAAGCACTTGGTGGAGTTATCAAGCAAGAGATGCAGCGCCGCGGCACTGCAATTAATTAAACTTTTTACTTTCCTTCGATCAAATCAACAATACGTTGTAGATCTTCACTGCCTGCAAATTCAATAACAATCTTTCCCTTACCCTTACCGCTCTCAACACTGACGCGCGTATCTAGGTAATCACTTAACAACTCAGCGGCTGCAAGCCCCGCACCAGAGACACCCTTAGTTGCAGACTTTTTTGTTATCTTAGTTGAAGGCTTCATCGTTGCAATGATCTCCTCCACTGCGCGCACAGATAAGCCTTCAGCGACGATGCGTGATGCCAGCTTTTCAATATCGGCTGAATCTGTAAGACCTAAGAGTGCACGTGCATGTCCTGCAGAGATAACTCCTGCTGCCACCTTGCGCTGCACAGCATCTGGCAGATTAAGAAGACGAATAGTGTTGGAGATCAGTGGGCGCGAGCGTCCCAACTTGAGTGCGAGCTCATCATGGGTGCAACCAAAATCAGAAAGTAGTTGTGCGTAGGCAGCGCCTTCTTCCAGTGGGTTGAGATTGCTGCGATGAATATTTTCAATGAGAGCATCACGAAGTAATTCATTATCTGGAGTCTGGCGAATAATGACAGGGATAGATGTCAGGCCTGCAGCTTTTGCTGCGCGGAAGCGTCGCTCTCCCATAATGAGTTCATATTTATTCTCTGCCACTTTGCGAACAACAGGTGGTTGCAAGATGCCGATTGATTTAATGGATGCGATTAATTCATTAAGCGCAGTCTCATCAAAGACTGTGCGGGGCTGGCGTGGGTTAGGAAAGATTTGGTTAACAGGAATCTCATTCTGTTGTGCAACTTCTGTGCCTGCAACAGTTAAGGATGTTGGGATAAGTGAATCAAGATTTGTTCCAAGACCACCACGCTTAACTGCCATTACGCGATTCCACCTTTGTAATTGATGCTGACGACATTTCCATCAAATACCACTTCATCTTTAGCTTTTCCGCGCTCTGCAATCTCTCGCGCAACCTGCATATATGCAATAGCACCAGGTGAGAGTGGGTCATATGTCATCACTGTCTGGCTATAAGAGGGCGCTTCAGATACTCGCACTGCGCGAGGAATAGGAATATCAATGAGTTCATTAGGAAAGTGTGATCGCACATTTGCTGCAACATCATTGGATAGTCGCGTGCGCGAATCAAACATTGTTAAGACAATCGTTGAAAGATTTAAGTTTGGATTCAATCGCTTCTTCACAACACCATACGTTTCAAGAAGTTGTGACAAGCCTTCAAGTGCGTAGTACTCAGTTTGAATAGGAATTAACAATTCCTTTGATGCAGCAAATGCATTGATGGTAAGTAGCCCAAGAGATGGTGGGCAATCGATAAAGATGTAATCGTAATTAACGCTAATACTTTCAATTGCCTCTTTGAGTTGTAGCTCGCGCGCAACCATGGAGACTAAATTAATTTCAGCGTTAGCAAGTGAAGTATTTGATGAAACACAATCAAGAACAGGAAAGCCTGCAACTTTCTGAACAACATCTAACATCTGCGCATTGCCCATCAATACTTCATAGACACCTGCGCTCTCGCGATGTTCAACACCGAGGGCAGTGGATGCATTTCCTTGTGGGTCGAGATCAATGACTAGAACTCGTAGGCCGCCCATAGCAAGGGCTGCTGCCACATTGACGGTGGTGGTGGTCTTACCCACCCCGCCCTTCTGGTTGGCCACGGTGAAGATGCGGGTGGAGGCAGGCTTTGCCATGGGGTCTTTCAGGCGCCTAACCCCTACGACCTTCTGGCCGTTATTGGTTTCACGTGAATCATCGCCAGCCATGGACGAATCTAATCATTAAAGAGGGGCGCTTCCTTTACGAAGCTCAACGATGCGCCCGAGTCCGATTCCCTCAAGGGTAATTTCATGCAATTTAGCGTTCTTCATATCAGCCATCTCAGCTGCTGCCCCCTCCCCCTTCATGGCAAGAAGGGATCCATTGGTCTTGACCATATGCCAGCTCATCTTCTTTAACTTCTCAAGGGGTGCAACCGCTCGGGCTGTGACGAAATCAGCCACCTTCTTCACATCTTGGGCTCTGCCTCGAATGACCTCGATATTGGTGCCGGCCGTTGCCTCTTTGAGGAATTCCACTCGGCGCTCAAGGGGTTCAATTAGAGTTACCTGCAGATCTGGACGGGCTAAGGCGATGACAATGCCAGGTAGGCCTGCCCCTGATCCAATATCAAAGAGGGATGCGCCCTGCGGCAGCAAGGTGGTGATATGAAGGCAGTTGAAGATATGGCGATCCCAGATGCGCTCGCCTTCGCGAGGGCCTATCAGACCACGCTCAATTCCGGCGGTGACCAAAAACTCGGCAAAGGCTGCAATCTCAGCTTCTCGCTCTGGGAAGTAGCGGCCGACTAGCCCCTCTACTGATTGTTCCACGTGAAACTACGCTGGGTAGATTACGACGAAGCGGTTTGGGTCTTCTCCATCAGATTCTGATGTGAGCCCCAAGGTCTGGATTGTGTCGTGGATAATCTTGCGCTCAAAGGCGTTCATTGGGTCTAACTTGATTGAGCTTCCTGTGGTATTTGCCTGCTCAGCCATCTTCTCAGCAAGGGCTGTGAGCTCCTTGCGGCGGCCAGCGCGGAATCCATCGATATCAAGCATCAGGCGGCTGCGATCTCCTGTGGAGGTCTGAACTGCCAGGCGTGTGAGCTCCTGGATTGAATCAAGGACCTCGCCTTCAGCCCCAACGAGGTGCTTAAGCTTGCCACCGACGATTGCTAGGGATGCGCGACCATTCTCCACATCGATATCGATATCTCCATCGAGATCTGCGATATCGAGTAGGCCCTCGAGGTAGTCGGCTGCGATATCGCCCTCTTCCTCAAGCTTTGCCACGCTCTTTGGAGCTTTAGCTACTGCATCAACAGTCTCTTCTACTTCTACAACTTCTGTTACATCTGACATTTCATGCCCCTTTTATCCTTATAAAGCGTTATTAATAGTATTTGTCTGAATTTACTTCTTCTTCTTTTTCTTCTTCTTTGGTTGTTCTCGTTGTCCCTGAACTTCTGGCTCAATTGCCTCGTCCTGGTCAATTCCTTCTGCGCCTTTGGCATCGAGCTTGTCCTTATGGGCGCGCTTTCTCTGAAGCTCCTCATAGGCGGGAGATCCCGGCGTTGGGTTTCGCTTAATGACGTAGTACTGCTGTCCCCATGTCCAGAGGTTTGTTGTCGACCAGTAAATCAAAACTCCTACAGGGAAGTTCACACCTGAGATTGCAAAGATGACTGGGAATAAATACAACATGATTTTTTGCTGTTGAAGCATCATGTTATTTGATGCATCCATCTTTGGCATTCCCTTAACCATCAACTGACGTTGAGTTGTAAAGGTTGTTGCTGACATAAAGATGATGAGAAGAACTGTGACAATCTTTACTGTGGTGTCAGTTGAACCAAGGAAGCTCTGTGAAATCTTTGCACCGAAGAATGCCGCTTGTGCTGCGCTATCAAGATATTCACCTTTAAGGAATCCGCGTGCAATAGGTGCTGAGACACCTTCAGGTGTCTTTGCTGCGATTCCATTAAGAACGGTAAAGAGTGCAAAGAAGATTGGTGCTTGGGCAAGGATTGGAAAACATGATGCAAGTGGGTTTGTCTTATGCTCTTTATAGAGCTTCATCATCTCTTCAGATTGCTTCTGGCGATCATCTTTATACTTCTTTTGAATCTCTTTCATATGTGGTTGCAGCGCTGTCAGAGCGCGCTGGCTCTTGATCTGCTTGACGAAGAGTGGAATCAAAATAATACGGATAAGAACAACAAGTCCCATGATGGAGAGCGTCCATGTCACACCTGAGTCTGCACCGAATAGTGGCTCAAGAAGTTTATGGATAAAGACAATAACGCCAGAGACGATGTTATAGAGAGGATTGAGAATAAAGCCCATTAGTTAGCGCCCACCGCTTCTTTTTCGTTATCGCGAGTTAAGTTCTTTGCATCAGCACAGTCAAGGTGAGCGTCGACATAATCAACACCACCTTGTGACCATGGATTACAGCGCACGATGCGCCAGGTGGCCATGGCAATTCCTTTAAATCCATAGCGACCAATTGCTGTGATCGCATAGTTTGAACATGATGGGTAGTACTTACAACGTGGTGCAAAGTTAGATGTTGCCACCTGGTATGCGCGCACAAGGGCTGTCAGAATCATTCTCATTACTTGGCCGCTACTTTCTCGGCGCGCGAAATGAGCTTTGCAATCAACTCTGAGATTTCAGTTTCGATATTGGAATCGCCCTCTTGTCCAAGTGCTCGGATTACTAGAAGGGATCCGGTTGGAAGAGTTGGGATAAGTGGGGTGATCGCATGGCGTACTTTGCGTGCAACGCGATGGCGCTTTACTGATCCGCCGACTGCCTTACTAATAATGAGTCCGCACTTTGCACTTGCTGCATTTGTGACAGGTGAGATGTAGAGATATCCAACGAAGTGTTGTGTGGTAACTCGGATGCCGCTCTTAGTTGCACGAGCGAAATCTGAGCTTTGCGTTAAACGTGCGTCTACTGGGAGCACGAGAAGTTGCCGTTGCGCTCTTTAAACTTACGCTGAGAGCTTTATGCGGCCCTTAGCGCGACGAGCAGAGAGAACTGCACGTCCTGCGCGTGTTGCCATGCGGGCGCGGAAGCCGTGCTTCTTGGCGCGACGACGCGTATTTGGCTGGAAGGTGCGCTTTGTCATGAGAACTCCAAAATCTGTGAGGCGCTAATTACGCCTATCGGGTCATAAGTACGGGGGAAGCAAGGAGGTAACGGTAAGGGTGTGGATAGGTGTGGGTCAAACTCGCGATCTAGCCCCTGGCAACCCTCAACTTGTGGATAACCACTTGCTATTTGGGGCAATCGGGTCTACTTTGCGGGTTCTCCACAGGTATCCGTCATTTTCGGCCTAAATCAAGGGTAAACCCCAACTTTAGACCACAGCCTGTGGATAACATTGTGGATAGACCTGGGGGCTTGAAATGGCAGTTGTTGGCGTTGAGCTAACTGAGCTCTGGGATCGCATCGTTGAGCATGTCTCAGCCGGTGAGCCCCAGCATCGCGCCTTCTTAGCGATGACTAAGCCCCTCGGTCTTCTACAAAATGAAGGTGGCGCCACATCCCTTCTGGTTGCAGCACCTAATGCCTTTGCAAAAGATGTTCTTGAATCCAGACTTCGCGCAGTTGTTAATGAAGTTCTCACCAATGAATTAGGTGAGAAGGCAAATATTGCAGTGATGGTCGATGAGACTTTAGAGCTTGCAGATCTTCCAGCTCCCACCATTGTTGTTGAGAGTGTCTCCACACGACCTGGCACAGGCCGCGATGATGAAGGCTCCCGTAAGACAGATGAGCCATCACAACTCAATGCTCGCTACATCTTTGAAACATTTGTTATCGGTGCATCTAATCGCTTTGCACATGCTGCAGCAGTTGCTGTGGCGGAGGCGCCAGCGAAGGCATATAACCCACTCTTTATTTATGGTGAGTCAGGTCTTGGTAAGACTCACTTGCTCCACGCAATTGGTGCTTATGCCAAAGAGCTCTATGGCAATACTCGCGTGCGCTATGTCTCCTCTGAAGAATTTACCAATGACTTTATTAACTCTATCCGTGATGATAAAGCTACAGCTTTCCAGCGTCGTTATCGCGACCTCGACATCTTGCTTGTCGATGATATTCAATTCTTAGAAAATAAAGAGCGCACACAGGAAGAGTTCTTCCACACCTTTAATACGCTCTATAACGCTAATAAACAAATAGTTATTTCATCCGATCGCCCGCCCAAGCAATTAACCACACTGGAAGATCGCCTGCGTTCACGATTTGAGTGGGGTTTGATTACAGATATCCAGCCACCAGAACTAGAAACTCGTATTGCAATTCTTCGCAAGAAAGCTGCGCAAGATAAATTAAATGCACCCGATGATGTTCTTGAATTTATCGCATCGAAGATCTCTACCAATATCCGCGAGCTTGAAGGTGCACTAATTCGCGTGACAGCATTTGCATCCCTTAACCGCCAGGTCGTTGATATGGGTCTTGCTGAAATCGTATTGAAGGATTTGATTCCTAATGAGATTAACTCTGAGATTACTGCGCCCACCATCATGGCTCAGACTGCTGCTTATTACAGCCTGACGATTGATGACCTCTGTGGAACATCTCGATCTCGCGCACTAGTAAATGCTCGCCAGATTGCGATGTATCTATGTCGCGAACTCACTGAGTTATCACTACCGAAGATCGGCCAGACATTTGGCGGCCGCGATCACACCACTGTGATGCATGCTGATCGAAAGATCCGCGAGCTTATGGCTGAGCGCCGCTCGATCTATAACCAGGTTAATGAGTTGACCACCCGTATTAAGCAGCAGATGAAGTAAATTCCTAAATAGGGGTTATGTCCGTTTTCACCCCCTTTACCCCCAGATGGGGATAAGTTGTGGATAACTGTGGATATAGGCGCTATTTATGTGGGTAACAGGCTTTGATCAGCACAAGTAGAGAAAAGGGAGTTTTAGTGGCGGTAGTAGCGCACACCTTTACCCACAGCCAGCGCGGTGTTTCCCACAGCGCCCCACAGGCAAATAAAGGCTCTGACCAGCACTTTTACCGTTTTTCCACAGTTTTACCTCGCGGTTACTACTACTACCTTTATATATATAAATCCCGTTTCCAAGCGGACCGCTTCCACATTAGATTTCCACTACTAATAAACACCTACATGGATCTGAGGGCTACGGCGTGAAATTTACTGTTGATCAACATTCACTAACAGAGGGAGTGAACTGGGTTTCACGAAGCCTGTCCACGCGCCCCATTAAAACCGAGCTGCTCGGAATCAAGATTGATGCAACCGGTGATGACGTAGTTTTAAGTGGTTCAGATTTAGAGACATCTTCTAAAGCGCATTTTAAAGCAGATATTTTAGAAAAAGGCGCAGTGCTAGTTCCTGGAAAGTTACTTGCAGAAATCTGCCGCTCACTTCCAAATAAACCAATCTCCATCACACTAGATGGCACACGAGTACTAGTCACATCAGGCTCTGCAAAATTTACTCTTCCCACACTTTCACTCTCAGAGTATCCAAATCTTCCGGAACTTCCTGAGACAACAGGATCAGTTGCAAGCGACACATTTGCAACAGCTGTTGCACAAGTTGCAATCGCAGCTGGCCGCGATGATTCACTACCCACGCTTACTGGTGTTCATGTTGAAATCAATGAAGAGACAATCACACTCGCGGCCACAGATCGCTATCGCCTTGCAGTGCGTGAATTTAATTGGAACCCTGCAACACCAGGATTTTCAACATCAGCACTCATGCGCGCTCGCACGCTAGCTGATGCTGCTAAATCACTTGTAGGTTCAAAGAATGTTTCACTTTCTTTTGCGCCCACCACTTCGAATGATCGCCTTGCTGGATTTAGTGGCGACGGTAAGACAATGACTTCTCGAATGCTTGATGGAACTTTCCCTCCATACCGCCACCTACTACCAACTGAAACAGTCACCACTGCAGTAGTTGAAGTAGCACCTTTCCTTGATTCAGTACGCCGCGTTGCACTTGTGACAGATAAGACTGTTCCACTACGTCTTGAATTTAAAGATGGTGGGGTCTCACTTGAAGCAGGTGCAGGGGAAGAAGCACAAGCAACCGAAACTATTGATGTGCTTCTTAACGGTGAGCCAATCTCAATCGCATTTAATCCAGTCTTCTTAGCTGATGGCCTGCAAGCGGTGGGAACACCATTTGTGCAGATCTCATTTACCGGCTCCAACAAACCTGCGATTCTCACAGGGCGCACAGAACCAAACGGCGCATCTATTGAGAACTATCGCTATCTGTTGATGCCTATGCGTTACGCCTCGTAACTAAAGGTTCACTGTGCGCGTAACCCGGCTAACGCTGACAAATTTTCGCTCCTATAAAAACCTCGAGCTGGAATTTTCATCTGGCCCTACAACCTTTATTGGTAATAACGGCAGTGGTAAAACAAATATTGCAGAGAGCCTTATCTATCTTGCATACCTGTCATCCCACCGCGTCTCTAATAATCAACCACTGGTTTCACTCGGCGCAGATCAAGCAATTATTCGCGCAGAGATTGAAAGCCAAGGAAGAACACTCCAGGTTGATCTTGAGATCAATGCAAATAAAGCTAACCGCGCACGGCTTAATGGCAATGCAGTGAAGTCACAGCGCGAGATATTAGGCGCTCTGCAAATCATCTACTTCTCCCCTGAAGATCTAGATCTAGTTCGAGGTGAGCCCACACACCGCCGTGATTTCCTGGACAAACTTCTTATTACTCAATCACCACGCCTTGCAGGTGTGATCTCTGATTATGAACGCGTTGTGAAGCAGCGCAACACACTGCTTAAAACAAGAGCGCCAGAGAATGCGCTTGTGCCATGGACCGAACAACTAATCTCATACGGTGCACAGTTATCGGCAGAGCGCATCAAGTTGGTGGATGAGCTAGGTCCTTATGTTGCAGCAAATTATGCAAACCTCAACGAAGTAAAAGCTGCATCGATTTCATATAAATCATCTACCGATAACTTATCTGCAGATATTGAACATAATGTTGAGATTATGACCGCGCGCCAATTAGAAGTTGCACGCCAAGAGCAAGAGCGTGGAGTTTCATTGATTGGCCCACACCGCGATGATCTACATCTCCAACTTGGAGACTTTCCTGCAAAAGGTTATGCAAGCCATGGTGAATCCTGGTCGATGGCCATTTCACTACGCATTGGTTCTTATAACTTACTTAAATCAGAAGGTGCAGAGCCCGTCTTAATTCTCGATGATATTTTTGCTGAGCTCGATACTGCGCGCCGCCAACAACTCACATCCGTCACGCAGATGGCAGAGCAAACTTTTATTACTGCAGCTGTTGAAAGTGATTTACCGGCAGAGTTACTATCAACCAAGTTCTATGTGACACCAGGTAGTGCTGTGAAGGGGGAGGCTTAACAATGAAGCGCGATCTCGCTCACGACCTCTTTCAAAGTTATAAGACGGGATTTACTAAGAAGAAGAAAGTTATTGAAGAGCGCAGCCAGACACCAGGAGATCCAACCCTTATTGCCAGCGTTTTAAGTGAGCTGATCCAGCAACGCGATTGGGATGAGGGACTTGCTGAAGGAACACTCTTTGCAACCTGGCCACAAGTAGTCGGCCCTGAGATTGGCCAACACACAACACCTTTATCAATGCTCGATGGACGCCTCTTGGTTCAGTGTTCATCGACTGCCTGGGCGACCCAACTCAATCTTGTGGGGCCATCGCTGCTTGAGAAGATCCGATCCAGCGCACCGGGCGCCCTAGTGGAATCCCTAGATTTTATTGGCCCCCAGGCACCTTCCTGGAAGCGCGGTCTTCGCACCATCTCAAACGGGCGCGGGCCCCGCGATACCTACGGCTAGGGAATAAAGCTCTCCCACCTGCTGTTCAACTCTATGAAACCTGAGTCGACTCGACTCAACTCTTTGCGTAGACTCGACTCAGGTTACAAAAGCCCCTCAAAAAGGCAGCCTCGACCCAGATCGGCTCGAGAGATCAACATTTCTATAGAAGGAGCAAGATAAATGGCTAGAGCAGTCGGAATCGACCTAGGAACAACAAATAGCTGCGTATCAGTACTCGAAGGTGGAGAACCAACGGTTATTGCAAATGCAGAAGGCGCTCGCACAACCCCATCGATTGTGGCATTTGCTAAGAACGGTGAAGTTCTTGTCGGTGAAGTTGCAAAGCGTCAATCAGTAACGAACGTTGATCGCACAATCCGTTCGGTAAAGCGCCACATGGGTACTAACTGGTCGATGGATATCGACGGTAAAAAGTACACCGCACAAGAAATTTCAGCACGTGTATTGCAAAAACTTAAGCGCGATGCAGAGGCATACCTCGGTGAGACAGTCACAGATGCTGTCATTACTGTTCCTGCCTACTTCAATGATGCACAGCGCCAAGCAACAAAAGAAGCTGGCGAAATCGCTGGCCTTAATGTTCTTCGTATTATCAACGAGCCAACCGCTGCAGCTCTTGCATACGGTCTTGATAAGGCAGATCAAGAACAGACAATCCTTGTATTCGACCTCGGTGGTGGAACATTTGACGTCTCACTTCTTGAAATCGGTGATGGTGTTGTTGAAGTAAAGGCAACCAATGGCGATAACAACCTTGGTGGAGATGACTGGGATCAATCACTTGTTGATCACTTAGTTAAGACATTCGGATCTGCAAATGGCATTGACCTGACAAAAGATAAGATGGCGATGCAGCGTATTCGTGAAGCAGCAGAAAAGGCGAAGATTGAACTCTCATCTTCACAATCGGCCACAATTAACTTGCCATACATCACAGTTGATTCAGATAAGAACCCATTGTTCTTGGATGAAACGATTACTCGTGCACAGTTCCAGTCACTGACTGCAGATCTACTTGAGCGATGCAAGAAGCCATTCCAAGCTGTTTTAAAGGATGCTGGAATTCCTATTGCAAATATTCAATCAGTTGTTCTTGTTGGTGGATCTACTCGTATGCCAGCTGTCGTTGACCTAGTTCGCGAACTTACAGGCGGAAAAGAGCCTAATAAAGGCGTTAACCCTGATGAGGTAGTTGCAGTTGGTGCATCTCTTCAAGCTGGTGTTCTTAAGGGTGAAGTAAAAGATGTATTACTCCTTGATGTGACACCACTGTCACTTGGTATTGAAACCAAGGGTGGAGTGATGACAAAGTTAATCGAGCGCAACACAACTATTCCCACAAAGCGTTCAGAGATTTTCACAACTGCTGATGACAATCAACCAGCTGTGCAGATCCAGGCCTACCAAGGTGAGCGCGAGATGGCTGCATATAACAAGAAGCTCGGCATGTTTGAGCTCACTGGAATTGCACCAGCTCCACGTGGAGTCCCACAAGTTGAAGTGACATTTGATATCGATGCAAACGGAATCGTTCACGTCTCTGCAAAGGATCTTGCAACAGGTAAAGAGCAAGGAATGACCATCACTGGTGGTTCTGCTCTATCTAAGGATGAGATTGCACAGATGATGGCAGATGCTGAAGCACACGCTAATGAAGATAAGCAGCGTCGTGAAGAAGCAGAAATCCGTAACACGGGAGATTCACTTGTCTACCAGACAGAGAAGTTCTTAACAGAGAATGCAGATAAGTTCACCGAAGGTGAAGCTGCAACGAAGAAGGCAGAGCTGGATGAAGCTCTTGCTCTTCTTAAGACAGATCTCGGTGGAGCAAACTTCGAGTCAATTAAGACAAATACTGAAAAGGTTTCAACCATCTCACAGGCACTGGGTGCAATGATGTATGCAAATGCATCAGCGCAAGCAGAAGGTGCTGCAGGTTCTGAAGATCATGTTGAAGATGCTGAAGTAATCGACGCTGAAGAAGCTAACTAATGTCAGATACAACAGATCAAGTTGTCGATGAGACAACACCTGTTGTTGAAGAAGTTGTGGAGGCTGCACTGGAGCAAGAGATTGATCCGGTTGCAGCGCTCACAGCTGATTTACAACGACTTCAGGCTGAATATGCCAACTACCGAAAGCGTGTAGAGCGCGATCGCGCAGTTGCCCATGAGATGGCTATTGGTTCAGTACTTACTGAGCTACTAGCAATCCTTGACGATATTGATCGCGCCGCAGAACATAATGAACTCACCGGTGGCTTCAAGGCCGTTGCAGATCAGATGGCTGCCATCACCAATCGTTTTGGTCTTGAGAAATACGGTACTGAAGGCGATGCCTTTGACCCACAGATTCATGAGGCGTTACTGCATGACACATCCAGTGATGTAACAGTGCCAACTGCATCAAAGATTTTGCAGCCTGGATATAAATTTAAGGAACGCATCTTGCGCCCAGCACGCGTTGCGGTAACGGATCCCGAATAAAAAATGGCCGCTAAAGACCTGTATGAGAAGGATTTCTACAAGATCCTCGGTGTGGATAAGAAAGCATCTGCCGATGAGATTAAGAAGAAGTACCGCTCTTTAGCGCGCGATCTACATCCTGATAAGAACCAAGGCGATAGTACGTTAGAAGATAAATTCAAAGCAGTCTCTGAGGCTTATGACATCCTCTCTGATTCTAAAAAGCGCGCTGAATACGATGAAGCTCGCTCCTACTTTGAACGTGGTGGATTTCGAGCACCACAAGGTGGTGGACAGAACTTCCAAGGTGGAGATTTCTCAGACATCTTCGGTGGCGGAAACCCACAAGATATCTTTGCAAATCTCTTTGGTGGAGGCGG
The DNA here is from genome assembly GCA_044353885.1 of Candidatus Planktophila sp. GTDB lineage: Bacteria > Actinomycetota > Actinomycetes > Nanopelagicales > Nanopelagicaceae > Planktophila. The sequence continues at coordinate 26,047 of JBILBC010000001.1, forward strand.
CCGTCGCGGTCCTCGCAAAGGAAGTGACTTACAGACAGAGGCCACCATTACATTTAAAGAATCTGTCTATGGCACAACTCTTGATTTGAAACTCAACACTGACGGTAATGGACCACAGAGTATCTCTGCTCGCGTTCCAGCAGGTGTGAATGACGGCGCAAAGATTCGCGTGAAAGGAAAAGGAGCACCAGGGGAAGCTGGACCTGGAGATCTCTTCATTGAGCTGACAGTAAAGCCCCACGCTGCTTTCTCACGTAAGGGTGAAAACTTGTTATTAACTCTCCCTGTTACATTTGCAGAAGCTGCATTAGGTGCAGACATTAAAGTGCCAACACTTTCAGGCGATGATGTCACTGTGCGCTTAGCTGGTGGAACCCCAACAGGTCGCGTGCTGCGCGTTAAAGGTCGCGGCATTAAAAAGGGTGCAGTTATTGGAGATTTACTAGTCACAGTTGAAGTGCAAGTACCACGCCGCGTTGAAGGAAAGGCAGAAGATGCCATTAAGGCATTTGCTTTAGCCACTGCAGATCACGATATCCGTGCAGAGTTTGTCATGAAGGCAAAGTCATGACAAAAGATTTGCCACACGAGGATCACCCCGATGATGATGCGGGGCTATATGTAATTTCAGTTGCCGCAGAGCTTTCTGGACTGCACCCGCAGACTCTTCGTCAATATGATCGTTTAGGTTTGGTCTCCCCTGATCGCACAATAGGGCGCAATCGTCGTTACTCACTTCGCGATATTGCATCGTTGCGTATGGTGCAGCGCCTAGTCGGTGAAGGAATTAATCACGCAGGAATCAAACGCATCATTGAGTTAGAGGCGGCGATGGCAAATATGGCTGTTGAAGTTGCCAAGCTACGTATTGAAGTGGATGCACTCCTTATTGAAAATCCACCAAAAGGATTGGCAACACGGAAGAAATCAGATGTCATCATTTACAGAGAAGAAGATAAGTAGAGATAAGGTCACCCAATGAGCGCACGCGAGAATCTAAAGAACGAGATAGTGAAGAAGGCTGTTGTCCACGGCAAAGTTATTTTGTCTTCAGGCAAAGAGGCTGACTACTACGTCGACCTACGCCGCGTGACACTCGATCACATTGCAGCCCCACTTGTTGGTGAAGTAATGCTTGAACTCACCAAAGATCTTGATTATGAGGCAGTTGGTGGGCTCACACTCGGCGCAGATCCAGTAGCCACTGCGATGATGCATGTTGCAGCATCTAAGGGTCGCGCTATTGATTCTTTTGTAGTTCGCAAAGCAGAGAAAGCTCACGGTCTTCAACGCCGCATTGAAGGCCCTGATGTGAAAGGAAAGAAAGTCCTTGCAGTGGAAGACACCTCAACAACAGGTGGTTCAGTCCTCACCGCAGTCGAAGCTTTGATTGAAGCTGGCGCAATCATTGTGGGAGTTGCCGTCATTGTTGAGCGCGGTGCAAAGCAGGCAATCCTTGATGCAGGTTATAAGTATTACGCGGCCTACTCACCTGAAGATTTAGGTCTATAAACCTTAAGAGTGGTGCTTTCGAGTACTCCACTCGCGGAAGAATTCGATTGCTACAGGAATAACGCTCACAATAATAATGAGCCCCACAACAGGCAGTAGGTATCTATCTACTGATCCTTCAAGCCTCTCACCCAATAAATAACCAAGACCAATAATTCCTTGCGTCCAGATGATGGCACCGAGCACATTCCAGAAGAAGAACTTCTTCACTGGAATGCCAACAACACCGGCTAATGGATTAATCAAGGTTCGAACAAAAGGAATGAAGCGAGCTAGAACAAGTGCTTTACCTGTTCCATACTTATTGAGCCACTTCTCAGTTGCAGCAACCTTTGATTGAGTGAAGAAGCGTCCATCAGGGCGGTTAAACAACTTTCTCCCATAAGTGGCACCAAACCAATAGCCAACCTGTGAACCAAGAATTGCTGCAATGGGCGCCCCAATAAAGAGAACAACGGGGTTAAGAGATGCTGCACCTAAAATTGCAGCACCTGAACCAGATGCCGCAACACCTGCAATGAAAAGAAGTGAATCGCCAGGAAAAGCTAAGCCAACTAATAATCCAGTTTCGGCAAAGATGATGGCAAGAATGCCGATAAGGCCAAGATCGCCAACGATGGAATGTGCATCAAAGAGGTTTGCAGCAAAGTTCATACCGTTGAGGATAGAGGATGAAACTAGATTTTTGCAGTTGTCTCGCGCACAACAAGGCTTGTAGGCACAATAATATTCTTACGCTCGTGTGCCGGGTTTGTAATCTCAGCAATCACAGCAGCTGCAGCCATCTGACCTTCAAATTGTGGAGGCTGAGCCACTGTTGTTAAACCGATGTATTGCGCAATCTCGTGATCATCAAAACCAATCACAGACATATCTTCAGGAACACGCAAACCCTTCTTACGTATTGCTTTTAAGGCGCCAAAGGCCATCTCATCAGAGTGACAGAAGATGGCGCTAGGTAATTTCTTGCGGCCTAGAAAAGAGTCCATCGCAATTTCAGATGTGTAGATATTGAAATCTCCACGGATTTCAAGCTCTGGATTCCATTCAACACCGACAGCATTGAGCATTTCAACATATCCAATGGTTCTATGTTCTGAGACAACAAAGTTATATGCAGTCTCACGTTGACCAGAAAGAATCGCAATCTCGCGGTGTCCTAAATCAGTCAAATGTTTTGTTGCAATACGGCCACCTGAAAGATCATCGATAGAGACCGAACTACACCCCTCATGAGAAAAACCAATTGTTGTAATGGGGATTCCTAAACTTAAAAGCGCTGTGAACTCTTCATCGGTAGGCGGCATGCTGACCACGATGATGGCATCAACTTTTCCTCGTAGCTTCTTCTGCTGGAAGATTCTCTGGCGCGCATCAACTTGCGAGAAGTTAAAGAGAAGTAGATCCATCCCCACTTCGCGCAAGCTCTGCTCAATGCCGTTAATTGCTTGAGAGAAGAACCAACGAGAGATATAAGGAGCTATCACACCCACTCTGTTCGTTCTCTTAACTAAACCTTCCGGAATAAGATCAGGACGCAACGGATAATTAAGTTCCATTGCAGCAGCAACAATCTTTGAACGAGTACTTTCATTCACGTGATTCATTCCGCGCAGTGCGCGAGAGACAGTGGCAGGAGAGACGCCAGCCTTCTTGGCGATCTCAACGACTCCGCTCATGGCCAATCCCCCCCTGAAAATTTCTGCAAAACCTCTGCAAAAGGTACTCCGCAAGGCTCATTTTTGATAGAGCGTGGGGTGATAGGCGAGCGTGGAAAGTAGTGCGTAACGCTCTTTATAACACTTTCATCACGTAGGGCCTTTGAAATAGCAACACGCAAAGCGTGGGTAATACCGTTGCCCCACGTTCAGGGCCTTCTGGGTTCTCCAGTTGGTCTTAACAACCCTCAATAGAAAAGGTACCCACATGCTAAAGAAAAAGGGTCTACTTGTTGGAACTGCAGTTGCAGTTCTTTCACTCGTAGCAACTACTTTCACAGCAACATCAGCATCAGCTGCTGGCTGTGACGAATATTCAAAGTGGAAGGGCACAGGAACAGTAAAGATTTTCGCTGGTATCCGTGATCCTGAAGCATCAGTTATGGAAAAGATTTTCGCTGAGTTCACAAAGTGCACAGGCATCAAGATTGCTTACGAAGGCACAGACCAGTTCGAAACTCTTCTTCCAGTACGCGTTAAGGGCGGAAACGCACCTGACCTCGCAATCATTCCTCAACCAGGTCTAGTAGCAACAATGGTTGCAACAGGTAAGGCTGTTCCAATTTCAGCTGCAACTCGTTCAAACCTAACTAACTACTACAACCCAGCTTGGGCATCATTTACAACAATCAACGGACGTATCTACGGTGCACCATTTGGCGCATCATCGAAGTCACTTGTTTGGTACTCACCAGCACAGTTCAAGAAGCTTGGCGTAACAATTCCTGACACATGGAAGGAAATGGAAGCAATCGCTACCAAGTTTGAAAAGGCTGGAGCTAACCCATGGTGTGCTGGTATTGAATCAGGCGCAGCAACAGGTTGGCCAGCAACTGACTGGATCGAGCAGATGGTTCTCCGCGAGCAGGGTCCAAAGAAGTACAACCAGTGGTGGCAAGGCAAGCTCAAGTTCTCATCACCAGAAATTCTTGGTGCAATGAACAAGGTAGCTGCTTGGCTCGGAACTAAGGACCAGGTCGGTGACCTCAAGTCAGTAGCAACACGTAAGTTCCAGGATGCAGGCGTTCCAGGACTCAAGGCAGGAACTTGCGGCATGTTGCAGCAGGCTTCTTTCTACTCATCAATGTACCCAGCAGGAACCACATTCGGTCCTTCAGGTGATGCTGATGCGTTCTATCTCCCACCAACAAACTCTAAGTTTGGTAAGCCAATCATGGGCGGCGGAGAGTTCCCAGTTGCATTCTCAAAGAAGAAGGAAGTTGGATTCGTCCAGGATTACCTATCTTCACCTGTATACGGCATTGAGCGCGCAAAGGCAGGCGGATGGACATCAGCTAACACTGGTATTCCTCTATCAAACTACTCAGATCCAGTTCTTAAGGTTGTGGCAGCACAGCTTCAGAACAAGTCTGGCGCAATCGTGTTCGACGCATCTGACTTGATGCCAACTGCTGTTAACGGTGCTTTCTGGAAGGAAATGACCAAGTTCTACGCAGAAGGTAAGTCAATGAAGGATGTTGCTGCAGGAATTGACGCTAACTGGTAATTAATTACCAACTAGCTCTACAGCAGTAAGAAGTAATGATGCCGGGGTCCACTCCTTGTGGGCCCCGGTATTTACTTAGATAATGTCCCCCGCATCTAGTTATTAGTTTTTTATTTAATGCACTCACAGAAAGGAAGAATCTTAAATGATCACATGGTCAAGTTTTCTTGAGTCTTCCTTTCCAAAGATTCTTCAGATCCTTGCTGTGCTCGCGATCTTCTTCGGTTTCTACGGAATCGCATTTGCAGCTGGAGCACGCATCCAAGGCAAGAAGCAAAACATTCTTGCGCTCTCACTCTTCTTAGTTCCAGCAATCATCCTTGCGATGACCGGTCTTGGAATTCCAGCAGTACAAACATTTATCGAATCATTTAAAAACGCGGACTCTTCCAAGTGGGTTGGTCTTGCCAACTACACACGCGCTGTGAAAGACCCAGATATTCTCCTTGCTTTCCGCAACACCATGGCCTGGGTGATTATCTCCCCACTGGTTGCTACATCCCTTGGCTTAGCACTTGCAACCATGCTCAATAAGATGAAGCGCGAAGCGCTAGCTAAATCACTGATCTTTATGCCGATGGCAATCTCATTTGTGGGTGGCTCACTGATCTGGAACTTGATGTATCAATATCAAGAGCCCAACATGAACCAGACCGGTCTTGTTGGTCAGGTTATGAAATCACTCGGTATTCCCTTGCAGCATCTGCTCTTGTGGTATCCGTGGAACAACCTCCTACTTATGGTCGTCTATATCTGGGGCTTCACAGGTTTCGGTATGGTTATTTTGTCTGCTGCCATTAAAAATATCCCGCAAGATATTGAAGAGGCAGCTCAGCTAGATGGTGCTTCAGGTTTTCGCCTATTTCGCACAGTCACAGTGCCGATGGTCAAGACAACCATCATCGTGGTCCTCACCACCGCAATGGTTGGCACGCTCAAGCTCTTTGATGTTATCCACACAATGACAGGTGGAAACTTTAAGACTGACGTTCTCTCCAACCGCATGTTTGATGAGCACTTCGTCTATCTCAACAATGGTCGCGGATCAGCCCTTGCGATGCTTATCTTCTTAGGCGTATTGCCGATTACCTATTACAACATCCGCTCTATTCGCGCAGAACGGAAGCACTAACCATGGCAAAGCTAACTGTGAAGAAGAATAAGCCACTTCTTGCTCCAACGAGCTCGAAGCCATTCACATCACCTATTGCATCAGCTGTCGTCACAGTCATTGCATTGCTTTGGACTGTTCCAACTCTTGGCCTTGTTGTTACATCATTTCGCACCAAGGAAGACATTCTCTCCTCTGGTTGGTGGACTTCATTTACCAATCCATCATTTACCTTAGATAACTTCCGTGCAGTATTGCTCACAGGTGGTGGATCACTCGGTTCAGAGGGAATGATTCCTTTTGCAGTGAACTCACTTGCAATCACAATTCCTGCTGTAGTTCTCTCGGTTGGCTTTGGACTGATGGCTGCCTATGCACTTGCCTGGATCCCATTCCGCTTTAGTAACCACGTCTTCTATGGCCTCTTTGCACTGCAAGGTGTTCCACTGCAGTTATCACTCCTGCCACTACTCACATTCTTTGCAACAGGTGTTCAGCTCTTTGGAGTTCAAATCCTTCCACCACTCGGAATTGTGGGATCCCTCGCCGCAGTCTGGTTCCCACACGTGATGTTTGGTCTTCCTCTTGTTACCTACTTACTTCACAACTTTGTTTCAGCCCTTCCAAGAGAGCTTCTTGAGGCAGCGCGCGTTGATGGAGCAAATCACTTTGAAGTATTTCGCAAGATTGTTCTCCCGCTCTCACTTCCAGCAATTGCATCTATCTCAATCTTCCAATTCCTATGGATCTGGAATGACCTGCTTGTAGCACTTGTATTTGCTGGTGGCACAGATGATGTTGCACCGTTAACACTTCACCTTGCAAACCTTGGTGGATCACTGGGCTCTAAGTGGGAGAACGTAGCCCCTGCTGCGCTCTTCTCAATCATCATTCCTTTGATCGTCTTCTTCTCACTCCAGCGCTACTTCGTGCGCGGACTCCTTGCAGGTTCTGTTAAGAGCTAACGAATAAACCTGTAGGACTTCTTCTCATACAAAATGTCATACAGCATGGCGTAGTTCTTTCCATCTTGGCTATTTGGATCAAAGGCTGATTCCTGTGGCCCTACAACACTTACCGCCATCCCATCTTCTGCAATTAACTTAAAACCATACGGTGGCACCTCATCTGGTCTCATAGTTTTATCAAGATCTTTCTCATTAAAGTAGTAAGCAGTCATAAACCAAGCCTTCTCACCTTCAATCGGCTGATAAGAAGCACTCACAACACCGATTGCACCATCAATCTTTGCCTGCTTAAGAAGTTCAGTGTCAATTGCTTCCTCCTGCACTGTTATTCGATTGGCGAGATCTGAAGGCACCTTCATCTCATAGGGGATCGAAGCCAGATTTATCCAGGTGTGGCTTGTTCTCGTCAGACCTATTGCACTAGCCATCAATATAAAGAGAAGAGGTGCAATGAGTAGAAAGCGTTTGTTTTTCATAACTATCTCTTCTTCAGTTAGGAAATATTTGAACCATTGGCCTTAATTGTTTCTGAATACCAATACCCAGAGTCCTTAATGGTGCGCTTTTGTGTATCAAAATCGACGTGGACAATGCCAAATCGCTTTGCATACCCTAGTGCCCACTCAAAGTTATCCATCAGTGACCATTCGTAATAACCCTTCACAGGTGAGCCCTGTGCAATGGCATCTGCCACAGCTGATAGATGTGACTGTAAGTAATCAATACGACGCTGGTCGTGACATTTTCCATCTTCACTGATTCCTTCATCGTATGCAACACCGTTTTCAGTGATGTAGAGATCAGGAAGTGCGCTGCCATACTCTTTATGCCAGCGCACGAGAAGCTTTGTTAAACCAGATGGAGTCAGTGGCCAACCCATATCTGTAAGCGGTCCAGGGGCTGCCTCATCGATATCAAGGCCAAAGAGTCCTGCAATGGAATGCCATTGATTGGCAGCACCTTTGGATGGGTGGATGAAGTTATCGAAGTAGTAGTTAATTCCGATAAAGTCATTTTTAATTGTTGCAGACTCTAGGTCTCCTGGCTTAATCACTGATGCGAGTTCGTCATCATAGGTATCGAGCAAGATCTGTGGGTAGCTACCTTTCATAAAGGCATCCATCCAGAATCTATTTTGGTGGGCATCGGCAATATCGAGTGCATGCTTTTGAATAGGTTCACTCGGGTCATCGGCAATACTGTTTGCTTGATTAAGCACTGGGCCTGTCAAGATATCGCTGCGCACAGCGCGCATCGCTTTCGTTGATGCAACGTGAGCTAAGACTGTGTGGTGGGCTGCTGCAAATGCTGCTTTTCGATCTTTCACACCGGGTGCGTGGATACCAATTCCGTATCCGAGCCATGAAACTACCCACGGTTCATTAATCGGTGTCCACTTCTTCACGCGATCACCAAAGTGCTCAACAACAGCCGTTGAGTAATCAGCAAATGACTTTACGATCTCGCGATTAGTCCAACCACCTTTATCTTCTAGCGCTTGTGGTAAATCCCAGTGATACAAAGTAGCGAGTGGTTCAATGCCAGCATCAAGGAGTGCGTTGATAAGACGGTCATAGAAAGCAAAGCCGCGTTCTTCGCGCACGCCATCACCGTTTGGAAACATGCGAGGCCATGCAAATGAGAATCGGTATGACTTAAGCCCAAGCTCTTTCATCAGCGCAATATCTTCGAGATAGCGGTGATAGTGATCATTTGCCACATCGCCTGTATCGCCACCCGCAACCTTGCCTGGGGTCTTTGAGAATGTGTCCCAGATTGATGGGCCGCGCCCATCTACATTGGCGGCTCCCTCGATCTGATAACTGGAGGTCGCAGCGCCCCAGATGAAGTCCTGTGGAAAATTGGCCATGGGGCTGAGCGTACTTAGTTGTGATTGTTTTGACTGCAATAAATATGTATAGATTTGCTTAAAGGGACCCCTTTGACCCTAAACTTCCCTCATCTTCGCGCCCCTCCCTAGAGGGCGCCCTGACTCTCCAATGGAGGAGACAACATGAGTGCTTCTTATGCACTATCGACAGTCCAAGTGACTGGTGCCAATCTCAACATCACCTATGTGGTCCTAGCAGTCGCACTCGGTGCACTGGCAATCGCCTTCACCCTTCGCCAGCAAGTCCTTGCAGCAAGTGAAGGAACTGCAAAGATGCAAGAGATTGCAGAAGCTGTCCAAGAAGGAGCAGCGGCATATCTTGCCCGCCAGTTCCGCACACTCTCCTACTTCGTAGGAATCGTCTTCTTCTTACTTCTAGCCCTTCCTGCCGACACACTCTCACTTCGCATCGGCCGCTCCATCTTCTTCCTCCTCGGTGCAGGTTTCTCAGCACTCGTTGGTTATAACGGCATGTGGCTTGCAGTTCGCGCAAATGTTCGCGTTGCAGAAGCTGCTCGCCAGAAGGATGGCGCTAAGGCTGTTCAGATCGCTTTCCGCACAGGCGGCGTCGTTGGTATGACAACGGTGGGCCTAGGCCTCGTTGGTGCTTCAACTGTAGTTATTTTATTCCGCGAGAACGCACCTGTTGTTCTTGAAGGATTTGGTTTTGGCGCTGCCATGCTTGCAATGTTTATGCGCGTCGGCGGTGGAATCTTCACAAAGGCAGCAGATGTTGGAGCAGACCTCGTCGGTAAGGTTGAAAAAGGTATTCCTGAAGATGATCCACGAAATCCTGCAACAATTGCAGATAACGTAGGAGATAACGTCGGTGACTGCGCTGGAATGGCAGCAGACCTCTTTGAGTCATACGCGGTAACACTTGTTGCAGCGCTCATCTTGGGTAAGGCTGCCTTTGGTAATGAAGGCCTTATCTATCCACTGATCGTTCCTGCAATCGGAATCATCACAGCTGTCATCGGTATCTTTGCAACACGCTTGCGCTCTACAGATAAGTCAGCGATGAGCGCAATTAACCGCTCATTCTTTATGTCAGCAATTATCTCTGCAGGGCTAACAGGCCTTGCAACATTTACTTACCTTCCAGGTAAGTTCAACTTACTTACAAATTACTCACCTACAGTTCTTGAAGATGCAGGAAACATCAACCCACGTGTTCTCGCCTTTGGCGCGGTCATCATCGGCATTGTTTTAGCTGCAGCTATTCAGGTACTGACAGGCTTCTTTACAGAGACTGGTAAGCGCCCAGTCAACGATGTTGCAGCATCCTCTCAGACAGGCGCCGCCACAGTGATTTTGGCTGGTATCTCAGTTGGTTTTGAATCAGCTGTCTACTCAGCACTTCTTATTGCAGCAGCAGTATTTGGCGCCTTCTTACTCGGTGGCGGATCTGTTGTCCTCTCACTCTTTGCAATCGCACTCGCAGGCACTGGTCTTCTTACAACAGTAGGTGTGATCGTTGCGATGGATACATTCGGTCCAATCTCAGATAACGCTCAAGGCATTGCAGAGATGTCAGGAGATGTTAAGGGTGAAGGCGCACAGATACTTACATCACTCGATGCAGTAGGTAATACAACAAAGGCAATTACTAAGGGCATTGCAATCGCTACAGCGGTACTTGCAGCTACGGCGCTGTTCGGTGCATTTACCGATGCAATCAAGGAAGCAGTTATTAAGGCAGTGGGTGAGGGCACAACAGTCGCCCTTGAATACCAAGGCATCTTAGATATTGCGTCCCCTCGCAACCTTGTTGGTCTGATTATTGGAGCCGCAGTTGTATTCCTCTTCTCAGGTCTAGCTGTTAACGCTGTATCGCGCGCCGCAGGTGCTGTAGTAGTTGAAGTGCGTAATCAATTTAAACTTCACCCAGGAATCATGAAGGGCACAGAGAAGCCTGAGTACGGTCGCGTTGTCGATATCTGTACTCGTGACTCACTTCGTGAACTTGTCACTCCAGGGTTACTTGCAGTGATGGCACCAATTGCTGTGGGCTTCGGTCTTGGCGTTGGCGCACTCGGTGCATACCTTGCTGGTGCAATCGGCACGGGAACACTGATGGCTGTCTTCCTCTCAAACTCAGGCGGAGCTTGGGATAACGCAAAGAAGATGGTTGAAGATGGACATTACGGCGGCAAGGGCACAGATGCCCATGCTGCAACAATCGTTGGTGACACTGTCGGTGATCCATTTAAGGACACTGCAGGGCCTGCAATTAACCCACTCATCAAGGTAATGAACCTTGTTGGTCTATTGATTACACCTGCGATTGTGAGCTTTGCTCTTCCTACGCAATCATCACAATCGATGATCATTGCACTTGTTGCAACGCTTGTGATTATCGGAGCACTCATTCGCAATCGTCGTCAATCCACATCTATCGAGTACTAAGAGAAAGCCACTTTCCCCAAAGTAGTTATGGCAAAAACCTTAAAGACGCTGGTGATTGTTGAGTCCCCTGCGAAAGCACGCAAAATTGGCGGCTACCTCGGCGATGGTTACATCGTCGAGGCTAGCGTTGGCCATATTCGTGATCTGCCACAGAGAGCAGCTGATATCCCTAAAGAGGTGAAGAAGCTCGCCTGGTCTAAAGAGGGCGTCGATATTGAAAATGATTTCGCACCTTTATATGTCATCAACCCAGATAAGCGGGCGAAAGTTGCTGAGCTCAAAGAGTTGATGAAGGGCGCTGATGAGATCCTTCTTGCAACGGATGAGGACCGCGAAGGTGAAGCAATCGCTTGGCACTTAGTTGAAGTACTACAACCAAAGATTCCTATTAAGCGCATGGTCTTTAATGAGATTACAGAAGATGCCATCAAGGCAGCGGTTGAAAACACACGAGATCTTGATTACAACCTCATTGATGCACAAGAGACTCGTCGCGTATTAGACAGACTCTTTGGTTACCGTCTGTCACCGGTACTGTGGAAGAAAGTAATGCCACGAATTTCAGCAGGGCGCGTGCAATCTGTTGCAACGCGTCTCATTGTTGAAAAAGAACGCGAACGCATGGCCTTTATCTCATCCTCTTGGTGGGATTTGAATGCAAAGACAGATCTTGGCTTTACCGCGCGCTTATTGTCAGTAGATGGCAAGAAAGTAGCCTCCACTGCGGACTTTGGAGCAGATGGGGCAGTTAAAGAGAAGTCCCTCAAAGACATCTTGTTATTAGATGAAAAACAAGCAAGAGCGCTTACTGAGAGTTTAAAGAACACACCACTAACTGTGAAGTCGATGGAGGAATCCCCTCGCACAGAGCGTCCAAAGCCACCTTTTACAACGTCCACAATGCAGCAAGATGCTGGTTCAAGACTTGGGTGGGGCGCGCAGATCACGATGCGTATTGCACAGCGCCTCTATGAAAACGGTTACATCACCTATATGCGTACTGACTCCATCAACTTATCTGAGCAGGCAATCAAGGCAGCGCGCCAAGCAGCATCTTCCCTCTATGGAAAAGATCATGTCTATGAGAGTGCACGTGTTTACCAAGGAAAGTCAAAGAATGCGCAAGAAGCACATGAAGCAATTCGCCCAGCAGGAGATGTCTTTAAGACTCCAGGTGAGTTAGCGCCAGAGCTCTCTCGAGATGAGTTCGCACTCTTTGACCTCATCTGGAAGCGCACCGTTGCTTCCCAAATGGCTGATGCCAAGAAGATGCAGATGCGCGTGGACTTTGATGCAAAGACTGCAGATAAGAAAGAGACAATCTTTCGTGCTAACGGTTCTGTGATTATCTTCCCAGGATTCTTGGCCGCCTACGATGACATTGCAACGGATGAGAATAAAGATGAAGAATCTGAGGATCGACGATTGCCTGCAATGACTATCGGTCAATCAGTAAAGGTTGATGAGTACTCATGCGAAGGCCATGAGACTAAGCCTCCTGCGCGCTATACCGAACCAACCCTTGTTAAGAAGTTAGAAGAGCTCGGTATCGGTCGCCCATCAACATTTGCATCCATCATTCAAACGATTCAAGATCGTGGTTATGTTTCAAAGCGCGGGCGCGCACTAGTTCCAACCTTCCTGGCATTTTCAGTAACAGGCTTACTTGAAACCCACTTCACCAAGCTTGTGGACTATGACTTCACAGCATCGATGGAAGAGGACTTAGACAAGATTGCAGCGGGGGAAGCTGGACGTGTCGATTGGCTCCGTGATTTCTACTACGGCGTTGATGGTCAACCAGGGCTAAACGAACTATCTCTTGACCTCGGTGTGATTGATGCGAGAGCCACAAACACAATGAATTTATCTGACACGATTGAAATTCGTGTTGGTCGCTACGGTGCGTACTTACAAGAGAACTTACCGGATGTAGATCGCAAGCTTGCAAATATCCCTGAAGGTTTGGCACCGGATGAGTTAACACTTGCAAAGGCGATCGAACTACTTGCTGCCCCATCAGGGGAACGCGAACTCGGAGTGGATCCCAAGACAAACTTTGAAGTTGTTGCAAAGTCAGGACGCTTTGGTCCATACATCACTGAGATCTTTCCTGAAGAGCCAGTTGAACTCAATGACAAGGGCGAGGTAAAGAAGAAGCGCAAGAAGAAAGATGCACCGAAGCCAAAGACGGCATCGCTTCTGTCCACAATGAACCTGGATACCATCACACTCGATGATGCACTTCAACTTCTTTCACTACCTCGCTTACTTGGTACCAACACTGCAGGAGATGACATCACCGTGCAGAACGGTCGCTATGGTCCCTATCTCAAAGCTGGCGCTGATTCACGCACACTCACATCTGAAGATCAACTCTTCTCCATCAATCTTGATGAAGCACTTGAGATTTACTCAAAGCCAAAGGAGCGCCGCCGCGGTGTTGCAAAGCCACCACTGAAAGAACTGGGCGCAGATCCTGGAACTGAAAAACAAGTCATTATTAAGGATGGACGTTTTGGTATGTATGTCACCGATGGTGAAACCAATGCAACGCTTCGTCGTGGTGACACATTAGAGGCAATGACTCTTGAGCGCGGTCTTGAACTCCTTGCAGGACGCCGTGCGTGGGAGGCCGAGAACGGCCCATCTCCTAAGAAATCACGTAAGAAGGCTGCAAAGGCAAAGCCGGGCGATACTGCGCCAACTCTGACAAAGAACACAGTGAAGAAGGCTGCAACAAAGAAGAAGGCAGCCAAGAAGGCGTCAGGAAAAGCAAAGAAGAGCGCAGAGTAGACTCATCACATGAAAACGGGGAGTATCAATGTCAGTATTTAAAGACTCGGCAATCTTGATTACTGGAGGCACGGGCTCCCTCGGCAAAGCCCTGATTGAAGAACTACTCGCCAACTCTGGGGCGCGCAAGATTGCTATTTTCAGTCGAGACGAACTAAAACAACTACAGCTGAAGAATCACTTTAACAACGATTCGAGGCTCCGATGGTTCCTTGGAGACATTAGAGATCAACAACGCCTATCAAGAGCAATGCACGGAATTGATTATGTAATTCATGCAGCAGCACTCAAACAGGTGGACACCGGTGAATACAACCCAATGGAATTCATCAAAACTAACGTCCTTGGAAGCCAAAATGTGATTGAGGCATCTATCGATGCGAAAGTGAAGAAAGTGGTCGCTCTTTCGACCGATAAAGCATCATCACCAATTAACCTTTATGGGGCAACCAAATTGACTGCTGACAAATTATTTGTTGCAGCAAACAACTACAGCCAAGGGTATGGCACAAGTTTCGCAGTAGTTAGATATGGAAATGTGATGGGAAGTCGCGGCTCTGTAATTCCATATTTTCAAGATTTAGTTGCTGAAGAAAAACCACTCCCAATTACTGACATCCGCATGACTAGATTTTGGATTAGCCTCGCAGACGCCGTAAAATTCGTACTAGATTCTTTTTCAATCATGCAAGGCGGCGAGCTTTATGTACCACGCATCCCAAGTATGAAAATTGTAGATCTCGCACGCGCAATTGGGCCCAAGTCAGAATTAGTTGAAATAGGTACTCGCCCGGGTGAAAAGTTACATGAAGAAATGATTTCGGCTGAAGACAGCCCTCGAACAAAACTCATTGACGGAAGTCGTTACGTTGTGTTACCCGTCGTCGCAGAATGGAACTTTAAAGAGCCTGCAGGTGAATCTCTCCCTGAACGCTTCGCCTACGCCTCAGATACAAATAGCCAGTGGATGACGGTCTCCGATATTCAGAAATTCATTGCCTCTAATCAGTGAAATGAAAAATGACAAGGTTCTTGTACTCGGAGCAACTGGATTTTTAGGTAGCTATTTTCAAGAGGCATTAGGGAATCTCGGGATAGGTCATACATCGAGGAACGATAATCCGACAGGAAGAGAATCCGACCAATATATTTCATCGAAACTTGAAACAAAAAATGATGTTGAGAGACTTCTTGATTCTGTCAACGTCTCCAAAGTTATCAATTGCATTGCATTGAGTGACATTGATCAATGCGAACAAAATCCACAAGCAGCAAGTTGGCTGAACACAGAGTTACCGCTGGCCTTATCTAAGAAATGCAAAAGTATTGGGGCCCAATTTATCCATATTTCAACTGATGCAGTGTTTTCAGGTGAGGAGCAGCTAGCAAAAGAGACAAGTGAGCCCAAGCCAAAATCTGTATACGGGCTCACGAAGTATCTAGGCGAAACAGCTGTATGCAAAGAAGATTCAAGCTCCCTAATTTGTAGAGTTAATTTTGTGGGATGGAACCCAAGAGGAAAATCGCTTTTTAATTTCTTTTACACAAATCTAAAGGCAAATACTACAGTAACTGGGTTTCAGGATATTTTTTTTACACCAATGTATGCAGCGGATACAGTTGCTGCAATCCTGAATCTAGCTATTAGAGGTCAATCAGGTTTATTTCACATCGCCGGAAGTGAAAGAATTTCTAAATTTGAATTTGGGAGACTTGTGGCAGAGAGAATGAATATGGATCAGTCACTCATCCGAGGAGGCTCCTTCCAAGATTCCCAGTTTGCTGCCACCCGTACCCCAGACTTAAGTCTTTCAAATGTTAAGATTAAATCTCTTGGGATCGAAATTCCAACTTTAGCCAATGGAATCGAAAGACTCGTGAAGGAAGTGGAAAGCAAGAATGCCTAAACTCAATTTAGATTTCCAAACTTCTGTAAATTCGCCGACCTATTTCATTGCAGATATCGCGGCGAATCATGATGGTTCCCTGGAGCGGGCTCTCGAGCTCATCAAACTAGCGGCCCAAGCAGGGGCAGATGCGGCTAAGTTTCAGAACTTTAAGGCCGAGACCATAGTCTCGTCCCAAGGGTTTAAAGATCTTGGGAAGAAAATGACCCATCAAGCGAAATGGGAAAAAGATGTCGTTGAAGTTTATAAAGACGCTGAATTACCGATGGAATGGACTGAAGCGCTAGTTAATGCCTGTAAAGAGAACAATATTGATTATTTCACTGCTCCTTACGACCTGAAATTTATTCCTTACTTTGCGAACACAATGCCATATTTCAAGGTTGGTTCCGGTGACATAACCTGGAAAGAGTCTCTTGAATTGATGGCTAGGCAAGGGAAGCCAATTCTTCTTGCAACTGGTGCCAGCGAATTTTGGGAAGTAGAAAGAGCCGTCCAGTTGATTTCGAAATTTGATGTGCCGATAGTGCTAATGCAATGCAACACGAACTACACCGGCAACGAAGACAACTTTGACCATCTAAACCTGCTCGCTCTCAACGAGTTCAAGGATAAATTTCCTCAAGTGATTTTAGGTTTATCAGACCATTCGGTAGGACATGTAGCAGTCCTTGGAGCTGTGGCACTGGGAGCTCGGGCGATAGAGAAACACTTTACGGATGACACGCAAAGACCTGGCCCAGATCATGGCTTTTCACTTGATCCAATTACCTGGAAAAAGATGGTTGAAGAGACTCGAATCCTTGAGAGATGTCTTGGAAGTGGACACAAACGAGTTGAGGAGAATGAACTAGAGGCCCGCATTGTGCAACGAAGAGCCTTGCGGTTTAGTCGAGACATAAAAGCTGGCGAGGTAGTCAATTCAGATGATTTAGTCGCACTTCGACCCTGTCCTATTGACGGTATCGACCCATTTGAGAAAGAAAATTATGTTGGAAAATCTTTGAATCAAGCTGTTGTGAGAGATCAACTTGCAAGGAAGTCAGATTTTGGCGGCCACTGAAGCCCTCTATATATCCAAATCTAAATCAACTCACGATGATCGATTTGTCGAAGCTTTGCGCGAGGTTTTAGAACTGAGAGAAATATACCTAGATAAACCCACCTCGAATCAAGCTGAATTGATTACAGGTGAGCAAAATCTAATTATCGCAAGCCCACTTTCCACAGGAATAAACAGCATTCCTCAGTCCTCGAATGCCACGATTATAGGCATCTGTATGGCTTACGAGATAAATGAAGAAGCCAAGGAAAAAAATAAGTTCGATGAGATTTACGAGAACATCAATAGGTGTTCTGCCATTGTATGCGATTGCGATTACATTGAAAATGAACTTAGAGGTAGGTTTGCATTTGCAGGCGAGATATTGAAAATCGCCTATGGGTGCGACCAGGAAATTTTTCAGAGCGTCCCTTTTGAAAATCAGGAAAAATTGCGAATAATCTCGACTCGAAATTGGACACCGATACATTCAAATACAACAAGTATTGAAGCTCTCCGAGAACTCCAAGAGGGCACCCTAAAATTTGAAGCTAAGTTTTATGGGGTAGGTATCGAATTTACACAAGAACTTAGAGAAAGCGTGAGTTCAGAATTCTCCGACAAAATTCAATTTCTAGGTAGATTTGTTCAAGAAGATCTTCCAAGTGCCTTCTCGAAATCAGAGATCTATCTTTCTGCCTCCATTAGCGATGGAACTTCAGTGTCTTTATTGGAAGCAATGGCAGCTGGGCGTTTATGTATCTGTAGAGATTTTCCATCCAACCGAGAATGGATAAAGAACGGAGTAAACGGATTTCTTTTTACAACACCAAGCGACCTGGCAGAGATCTTGACTTCAATTTCCCAGCTCTCATTCGAGGAGAAGTCGCTTATCTCAAATGCTTCAAGAGAGTCAGTTCTTACCCGTGGGAATTGGGAAATCATGAGAACTAACTTAATCAATTTCATTAAAAACTGGATTAAACAATGAGACTACTTGTTTTAGGTTGCGCCCAATTTGGCAAGGGGTATGGGTTCTACGTGAAGACACCACAAATAAGCAGCGGGGAACTTAGCAAGATTTTAGAATTTGCAGCCTCAAATGATGTAAATGAATTGGATTTAGCTCAAAATTACGAAGGGGTTGTCGAAAATCTTGCAGAACAAAGTTCCATCGGCGCATTCCAACTAGGGACAAAAATCAAATACAGTCAGTCAAGCGAACTGGAAATTACCAATCTATTACGCACTAATCTAAAGGCGTTTGGCGTGGGCTACTTTGAAAGCATTCTTATTCATAACTGGGCACAACTCAACAAGGCGGAAAGAAATCAAGCGCTTGCGTATCTTTCAAATCTACGAACTGAAGGGATAACAAGAAGCATTGGAATATCTGTTTACGAAACCAAGGAACTTCTTGAATTAGATGCGAAAATTGATATCGTGCAGGCGCCCTTAAGTTATTTCAACACAAAATTCCTACACGATGAGAATGCTGTTCAACTAAAAAATCAAGGCGTCATATTTGTTGCGCGAAGCATTTTCCATCAAGGGACATTACTGAATCCCGACGCTCTACCAACAGAATTCACTGCATTTATAGATGAGTTTGAGGATTTTTGTGCAAGACATAATTATTCACACTTGCAGGCGGCGCTTTCTGTCTTCGATACACAATCAGTGTTTTCGAAATTGGTGATAGGAGTAGCGGAATGCAACCAATTTGAACAAATTGTTAAATGTGAATTTGAAGCCCCTAAATCTCTTCAAGCGGAAATCCCATTGCACTTCCCTGATCAGTTATCAGATCCTAGACAATGGGTTGCTAAATGAAATTAGCTATATTGCAGGCTCGCATGTCCTCTACTCGCCTGCCTGGAAAAGTCTTACAAGAAATCAATGGGATGCCGATGATTCATTGGCAACTAAAAAGGATTTCAAAGGCAAAGTCTTTGAGCGAAGTTGTCGTGGCGACATCGACAGATATTTCTGACGACCCCTTAGTAGAGTTTCTATCTTCCCAAAAAGTATCTTTTGTTAGAGGTTCTTTGGATAATGTGAAAGAACGTTTTGATCTAGTATTAGACAAGTTCCCCTCACAGTCGTTTATTCGCTTAACCGGCGACTGCCCTCTGGTTATGCCAGACCTCATTGATGACTTAGTTCATTCTTTCGACGAAGCTGAAGTTGATTACCTTTCAAATACGATTGACCCGACCTATCCGGATGGGCTAGATATCGAGGTTGTCGCGACTAAGGCTTTCAATCAACTCGGGATTGGCGGTTTATCTAGAGCTGAAATGGAGCATGTCACTTACGGCCTGTATTCGAGAGTTGGCCAGTTCCGAATTCAAAACTTTGCCAACTCCGAAGATTTGAGCCACCTAAGGTGGACTGTTGACTACGAAGAGGATCTTGATTTTGTGCGGCAGGTATTTGCACACTTCAAAGGCCGAGAAACCTCTTTTACGTACCCTGAACTCCTAAATTACTTGATAGATAATCCTGAGCTCAAGAGTAGAATCGACGGCAGCAGGCGCAATGAATCCCTCACCTCAATGCTAAAGGAAGGAGATTCTCTCAATGAGTAGATACTCTAAATCTGAAAAACAGCTGTTAGCAGCAGAGGCAGTTATTCCTTTAGGTTCGCAAACTTTTAGTAAGTCCAGAACTCAGTACCCAGTCGGAATTTCCCCCCTGTTTGCAAAAAAAGCAAAAGGTTCACGGATTCAAGACCTCGATGGCAATTGGTATGTAGATCTAGTAAATAGTCTTGCTGCCATCACGATTGGATACGGGGATAGAGAGATAGCCAAAGCTGTTAGAGGGCAACTTTCCAATGGAATCATTTTTTCACTTCCAGGTACGCTGGAAGAAGAAGTTGCATCTTTGATTGTGGAACTTGTTCCATCTGCAGAGTCGGTTCGGTTTGGAAAGAATGGGACTGATGCGACATCCGCAGCCGTCAGGCTGTCACGTGCCTATACCGGCCGGGACTTAATTGCCGTCTGTGGTTATCACGGCTGGCAAGACTGGTACATCGGATCAACCTCACGCGATAAAGGCGTCCCAGATTTAACAAAATCTTTAACAAAAAGCTTCAAATTCAACGATATCTCCAGCCTGAAACAACTAATTTCAGAATTTCCACAACAATTTGCTGCTGTTGTTATGGAACCGATGAATCTTAATTACCCCGCTGAAAATTTCTTAGGAGACGTACGAAGAATTTGTAACGAAAACGGAATAGTGCTCGTTTTTGACGAAACAATTACTGGATTTAGATTTTCTAGAGGGGGCGCCCAAGAGCTATTTGGAGTTACACCCGACCTGTCTACTTTTGGGAAAGGGTTAGCAAACGGCTATCCACTTTCCGCGATTGTAGGTAAGAAAGAAATTATGAAGGAGATGGAGGAAATTTTCTTTTCAGGCACTTTTGGTGGAGAGCTCCTTTCTCTTGCTGCGGCAAAGGTGGTGCTTGAGAGGCACAAGAGTCAAAATGTCTCATCTGAACTTGATTCCATTGGTAAAAACCTTAAAGAAAAGGTCGAAGAAATTATTCGGGAATGTGACCTTGAAAATGTTCTCGGCCTTTCAGGACATCCAAGCTGGGTATTCTTAAATTGGTCAGCAGTCGGAGACTATTCGGTTGAAGAAATAAAGACGTTCTTTATGCAAGAAATGTTCAAGCGTGGAGTCCTTATTCTAAATACCCACAACATCTCACTTGCATTTAGTAAAAAGGATTTAAAAGTTGTGCTAAAAGCTTATTCTGAAACCTTGCATGCTCTTTCGGAAGCCATTAATTTGCAGAATTTACGTGAAAGACTAGAGGTTAAGCCTTTGATACCTTTATTTAAGGTTCGGTAAGTAACTTAAAGGCACTAGAATTCACACATGACCCAAGAGACGTGGCTACTTACAGGCGGTGCTGGATATATCGGCACACATATTGCCGATGAGTTCATCCGCGCAGGCAAGTCAGTTGTTATCTATGACTCGCTCTATCAGGGCCTTGAATCCCGCATCGTCTATCTACGTGCTAAGCACAAGGTAGAGATCCCATTTATCAAGGGCGATATCCGCGATTACAACGAACTTGAAAGCGTAATCCGCACCCACAAAATTGATGGCATCGTCCACACCGCAGCCCTTAAGGCTGTCGGTGAATCAATGGAGAAGTCAGATGAGTATTTCCAAGTAAATTTAGAGGCAACAACAGAACTGATTGCCATTGCAAAGCGCAA
Organism: Candidatus Planktophila sp.; assembly: GCA_044353885.1. Taxonomy (GTDB): domain Bacteria; phylum Actinomycetota; class Actinomycetes; order Nanopelagicales; family Nanopelagicaceae; genus Planktophila. The sequence goes on from JBILBC010000001.1 coordinate 47,155, forward strand.
CAATGTAAAGAAATTTATCTTCTCATCAACCGCTGCTGTCTATGGCAGTCCAGATTCAATGGATCCTTGCAAAGAGGATGGACCAAAGGCTCCAATCTCTCCTTATGGGGATTCTAAGTACCAAGCAGAGTCGGCGGTTACGGCATTTATCAATACAGCCGGTAACCATGGAACATCACTGCGTTTCTTCAACGTTGTAGGAGCTGCTGCCCCAGAACTACTTGATAACTCAGTGGAGAACTTAGTTCCTATTGTTCTTGGCAAGCTCAATAAAGGTGAAGCACCAACAATCTTCGGTACCGATTACCCAACACCTGATGGCACATGTGTCCGTGACTACGTTGATGTTCGCGATATCGCCCGAGCACATCTGGCTGTAGCAGATGCCACAACAAAATTGCCTGAGACCATGAATATCGGCACAGGGCGTGGTGCATCAGTGCGAGAGATCATCAAGCTTGTATTGGATGCAACTAAGAAGAGCGATACCAAGGTCATTGAGGTAGAGCGCCGTGCAGGAGATCCAGCATTCTTGTGTGCGGATGTAACCCTGGCAAAGAGCGCCATGGGCTTTGAATCTAAGTACTCATTGGAAGCCAGCGTCAGAAGCCTCTTTTAGCCCTTCCTAGGCGTGACAGCTACGCCCGATAGACTCAACCCATGCCTGCAAGCCTGCCAACCCCTGCTGCACCCGCACAGGATGCACGCCGCAGCGTCCTTGCTATCCCAGCCTTTCGCAAGCTCTGGAACTCCATGCTCTTCTCATCCCTTGGTGATTGGCTAGGCCTTCTTGCAACTACGGCGCTCGCACAGCAACTCTCTGGTGGCTCCTATGCAACTGCAAACTTTGCAATCGCTGGTGTCTTTATTGCACGCCTTCTACCTGCAGTCTTTCTAGGTCCTATTGCTGGTGTGATCGCAGATCGCTTTGATCGCAGGCGTTTGATGGTCTCAGTAGATGTGATGAGAGCTGGGCTCTATATATCTATTCCAATCGTTCACACATATTTCTGGCTCTATACAGCGATGATCTTGGTTGAGTGCCTCACTCTCTTCTGGTCACCGGCTAAAGAGGCATCAGTTCCTAATCTTGTCCCAAGGGACAAGTTAGAGAACGCAAATCAAGTCTCACTTCTAGCTGCCTATGGCACAGCGCCTATCGCTGCAATCTTGTTCTCACTGCTCACACTTCTCTCAGGAGCAATTGCAGCAGTGAGTCCACTGCTGCCAAGTAACTCTGTCGATATTGCCCTCTATATCAACGCACTCTCATTCCTCTTTGCTGCTTGGACCATTAGGGGTCTTAAAGAGATACCAAAGGGTGCTGCGTCTAAATCTCATAAAGATGAGAACGTTGGACAATCACTGATTCAGGGGTGGAAAACTGTCTCTGAATCAAAAATCATCCGAGGATTGATTATCGGTATGGTCGGTGCATTCTCAGCAGCAGGTGCTGTTATTGGCCTTGCTCGCACATTTGTAGGAGACCTCGGTGGAGGAGATGCTGCATACGGTGTTCTCTTCGGTTCAGTCTTTACGGGACTTGCAATCGGTATTGCATTTGGCCCCAAGATATTTGCGCAGTTCTCACGCCGGCGTCTATTTGGTGCTTCCCTTACAACGTCAGGTGTATTCCTAGTCCTGCTTGCACTGATCTCTAACTTAGTTCTCTCTGTTGTCATCGTTGCAATTCTTGGAGCCTTTAGCGGAATTGCTTGGGTTACAGGCTTCACCATGCTTGGTATGGAGGTCCATGATGATGTGCGTGGGCGTACCTTTGCCTTCGTGCAATCACTGATCCGAATTACTTTGGTGGCTGTCCTTGCTATTGCACCCATCATCGCTGCGACAATCGGTGTGCACAGCTATGAATTTGAAAACATTAAGCTCAACTACAACGGAGCACAGATCACCATGCTCCTTGCAGGTCTTATTGCAGCTCTCATTGGCTCTATCTCTTATCACCAGATGAAAGATCGCCCCACAGTCTCTCTATGGTCTGACATCTTGGCTGCGATACAAGGTGAGCTAGGTAGCATCACAGGGGCTCCCACACAAGGAATCTTCATCGCATTTGAAGGTGGCGAAGGAACAGGCAAGTCAACACAATCTAAGTTGTTACAAAAATGGTTAGAGCAAGAAGGTGAGAGTGTTGTTCTCTCACGAGAACCCGGTGGCACAGACCTCGGAAAAGATTTAAGGAAGATTCTTCTAGGACATGAGACAGGTGCGATATCACCAAGAGCTGAAGCACTTCTCTATGCAGCAGATCGTGCGCACCACGTCTTCTCAGTTATTCGCCCAGGACTAGCGGAAGGCAAAGTAGTTATCTCTGATCGCTACTTTGATTCATCTGCTGCCTACCAAGGCGCAGGTCGCGTACTTAATCCATCAGAGGTTGCACGTATCTCACGATGGGCAACGGAGAGTTTGTATCCAACTCTGACAATCCTTATCGATGTTCCTGCAGAGGTGGGCTTAAGTCGACTTCAATCACGCGATCGCTTAGAGGCAGAACCAACAGAATTCCACGAACGAGTACGTCAAGAGTTTTTGCAAATTGCCATGATGGATCCAGAGCGCTACTTCGTTGTCGATGGCACACAATCAGTTGAAGAAATCCACACACAAATCATCGCTCGAGTGGCAGAGCTTCCAGCGCTGAAGCGCAATGCAGAAGGACCACAACAGAATAAGTTCCTTAAACCAATTCGCATTGCAACACATGCAGTGACAACAACAGTTACAAGAGCGGCAAAGGCAAGCAAGTCAGCGACAACAAAGAAGAAAAAGAAGTAAATGACTTCAGTCTTTGATGACCTTGTAGGTCAAGAACACATCATTGAAATCTTGCAGGGCGCGGTAGCGGCCTCTCGCACAGGCGAGGAATCACAGGAAATGACCCACGCATGGGTCTTTACGGGACCTCCTGGGTCGGGTCGTTCCTCAGCTGCAGTTGCTTTCGCCCAATCGCTCATCTGCCCAAACAATGGGTGTGGCACATGCTCTGATTGCAACTCGGCCAAAACCAGTGGACATCCAGATGTTGAAATCATTCGCACCGAAGGTTTATCAATCAAAGTAGAAGAAGTCCGTGAGCTTCTGACCCGTGTTGCATGGGCACCATCAATGGGCGGATGGCGCGTTGTTGTGATGGAAGATGCTGATCGACTTACCGAATCAGCAGCTAACGCACTTCTTAAGGCAATTGAAGAACCGGGAACTAGAAAAGTTTGGTTGCTTTGCGCACCGACTCTGCACGATGTATTGCCAACGATTCGTTCACGTTGTCGCCACCTGCAACTTCGCACACCAAGTCTCGAAGCAGTTACAAAAGTTCTCATTAATCGCGACAACATTGCTCCAGGAATGGCTGACTTCGCAGCCCGTGTGAGCCAAGGCCATATTGGACGGGCAAAATATTTGGCAACAAATGAAAGTGTCCGAAGCAACCGCAAGCTCATCATGCAGTTGCCGCTTCAGCTCGGCTCACTTGCGGAAGCATTTCAAGCAGCACAAATACTTGTAGATATAGCAACCACAGAAGCCAACTCATCATCAGATGAACGCGATGAAAATGAAGTCGAGAAACTTCAAGAAGCTTATGGAAAAGGCGCAACGGGCCGCGGGATGGCAACTGGTGGAGCCAAGGCAGTGAAGGAACTTGAGAAAGAACAGAAATCACGCTCTACCCGATTGGTCCGCGACTCCATAGATGGTGCGCTCCTTGATATCGCCACCTTCTACCGTGATGTCATGATGGCTCAAGCGGGTAAAACCGAATCTATGATCAATACCGATATGCGAGAAGAAATTGAAAGATACGCGCTTTCGCACCCAGAGCACTCAACAATCATGAAATTCAACGCACTTATGGAAGCCCGAACCAACCTTGCACGTAATGCCGCTCCGTTGGTCACATGCGAAGCGCTTATGTGTCAATTGGCGCGTAAGTAACTATCTAAACCAGCACTTGAGGGTGGTCATGAGCACCCCTTGCTATAAGGCAGAATTCCACCATGCGTCTAGACCATGTTTCTTATGTGACTTCCCACGATCAACTTGCTGACACAGTTCAACGCTTAGGCTCACGCCTCGGTAGCACTTTCGTTGATGGTGGCATCCACCCACGATTTGGAACACGTAACTTCACAGCATCATTAAAGAACGGTCAGTACATTGAAGTAGTTTGCCCACTTGATCACCCTGCGACAGAGCAAACTCCGTGGGGTAAGGCAGTTTCAAAGAAAGCCAACGAAGGTGGCGGATGGTTCACTTGGGTTTTTAGCACAAAAGACATCGCACCAATTGCAGCCAAGTTCGGCCGCGATGCAACAGAGGGCCACCGGACACGGCCTAATGGCTCAGATTTAAAGTGGAAGCAAATCGGAGTTAAGGAAATTGCGGATACTCGCGAATTCCCATTCTTCATTCAATGGCTTTCGGCAGATCATCCTTCACAAGATGGAACACCACTTGCGGAGATTGAGAAGATTGTAATTGCTGATACAGATCAGCTTGCAGATTCTTGGTTCAAAGAAGACATCCTTGCTTCACTGGGCGATGTAAACATCGAGTGGGTAGATCCTTCAGCTAATGATGGTCAGTCAGGAATCGTTGCGGTGCATCTTTCAACCCCAAGCGGCGTTGTAGTCCTTGACTAAGTCTTAGGCCGAACTGTTTTGTTTTTTCACAGCCAGAATTAGTCTATTTCTTCATAACAGTAAATCACCGAAACTGTAATTTTGGGGCAACTAGGAGCGCGCGTATTTTCTAGTGCAGAATGTTTAGCCAATAAAAAAGATATTAACCTAGGAGTTCCTAATTTTCGGATTCGTGAGCAAGTTAACTGAAACATAGAGTAGAGCGAGAGCTAAACATGTAGTGACCACTGGGGCGATAGAGAGTCTAATTGTGAAAACAGTCGTTAAAGTCAACGCCAAAAGTATCTTCCCAATTTTCCTGTCTTGATATTGGTGCTTAGACAAAATGATCACAATTGGAACCAGGGCTACCAGTCGATAGGCGAAACTATCTCCCACTAACCAGATAACAAAAAAGTTTAACGAATAGGCAGCAAGAATCTTAGAATCACTCCGATTGATATCTGCAAAAGATTCAAAATCAACAACCTTTAAGTTCCTGAAGACAACATATGACATAGTCAATAGAAAAAGTAGGAGAAATAAGAGTATTGATATCTTGGACTCAGATAAAATCCACAATTTAAACCCAAAAGAATTCCCAAATAAGGATCCAGCCTGCGTACTTTTAATCATTGCAAAAGCTTCCGAAGAGTTACTCAACCAATAAAATATTGGTGCACTTAATAGTAATTTCTCAAATTTTGATATCTGACTCCGGAATAGCACCAGTAAGACATAAATGACAAATGTCGGCCACAATTTAAATGCACTCGCCATGAACAACAGGAGTATCCCCAGTAAGCGAAACTGAAAATTCTTACCTAGAAGCAATTGGAACCCCAACACTAACAGCGAAATTGTCAATAGCTCATTTCCACGTTCTATCGCTAACAATATCGAAGGGGAAGAAACAAACAGGAGAATAGGTATACGGCTTGTTGAATTTTGCTTCAAACTAACGGCTAGTATACAAATAAATAGGAGAAAGAAGAAGATCCCAACCAGGGGCAAGTTTGTTAAATTCAGAATGCGGAAGACATTAACAACATCGGTATTCTGGTTAAGCAATCGTAGCCACGGATCACAGACAACTTTCCCGACTTCAATCGGCACTTGGCAATTAGCGGCAGCCGTAACTTGCGCTAGATCTCCGAGCGGGTATACCTTTCCATCGAGAGTCATAGACCCCGCGGTTAACTTGCTCCATAAATAATAGGGCTTTTCAATCTGATATAAATAGAGCAGGCTAATTGGAGCTAAGTACGAGATTATTGGAATAACAAACCAGATTTCTTCCCAGCGAATACTAGGTTTATTGAACCCAGATGAAATGGCATAAAAAGCAAATACAAAAACCATCAACAGCAGAAAGGATAGACAAATTCCCAAAACCGTCTCACTTGACTGGAAGTGAGGAAAAACGAGAGAGATAGCCCAGATAATGGCCAATGCAATCCACCCAGTTCGAACCTGTGTCATCCCGTAATCCTATAGAAGCTAGAATTTCGGACACATTAATCGAAGACTTTTAGGTAGGAATTTTCTCTGGAGTAGGCGTAGATGCGCAAGTCAATTTTTTTAGTTGATACAATCAGGGGTGTCGCTCATTGGTTCTAACCTTTCTAATGAAATGCGCGTTCTAGTAACAGGTGCCTCAGGGTTTATCGGTCGTACCGTGACGACATTGCTGCAAACCAGGAGCATTAATGTAATTGGAGCAAGTAGCCGGTCAGATCCGAAAAGTGGCTTATTTTATATCGATTATCAGAATTTAAATGCCGTCCAATTGGCCCTATCGGAAATCGCACCGACCCACATAATTCATCTCGCAGGTACCAATTTGAAGAGGATACAAAAATCAGAATGGAAAATTTCAGCAGATTCTGACTTTCGAATGAACTCGAATCTATTCATTGCTGCAAGTAGGTCAAAGAACTTGCCACATGTAATTTACCTTGGAAGTTGTGAAGAATACGGCGTTTTAAAATCTCCTTTCGCAGAACACGATAGCTGCAGACCAGTAACTGCATATGGTGACAGCAAGCATAAGTCCACTAATCTGTTACTGGAAATTACAAATCAAGTAGGAATGTATTCAATTGTCTTACGACCCTCTGTGGTTTACGGAATAGGACAACAAAATGGGATGTTAATTTCAAATCTTGTTGAAAATCTACTAACTCAAACTACGTTTAAGATTTTAAACCCCAAGCAAATCAGAGACTTCATTCACGTGGATGATGTGGCTCGCGCAATCCTGATGGCTTTAGAAAGTGATATTCCATATGAAGAGCCTATATTGAATATTGCTTCCGGAATGTCGATTTCAGTTGAAGAGGTAGTTCAAAAAGTGATTAACATATTGGGTGTAAACTTAAGCAAATATGTAATTTTTGAGCCTGAAGAAGACGGGCAGAATAACGCAGAGTATTACAGTGTAGAAAACAAGTTGGCATTCAAAAGTTTAGGTTGGAAGCCGGATGTCAACTTTGAAGTGGGTCTAGCGCAATACATCGAATGGAGCAGCAAGGAAATGACAAGGTTTTCTCAGTCATGAAAGTACATTTTCACACAGACTCTCCTTTCGTTGGCGGTTCTGAGAATATGCTGCTATTACTTCTAAATTCAGTCAAAGTTAGAAACTATTGCCAACCGAGCCTTAGTTATCGTTATTCGCGTCGATATGAGGAAGGATTGCAAAGTAAGCTTGAGACTCCAGTAGATATTTTCAGAATTCGGGCAATCGATCCAATGCGTTTCGTCTATTACTCGAGCCTCAATGATGTTTTTGCGTATAGGTTGATTCTTAGCGTAATTCGTAAGTTGATATTTTATCCAACTTTTATTTTTCAATGCATCAAATTGTTCTTCTTGTTTTTGAGAATCAAACCAGATATTCTGCACATCAACAGTGGAGGTTATCCCGCCGCCCTATCTACACGTGCAGCTGCTCTAGCGGGTAGAATCGCAGGGGTAAAAAATATAATTTATGTTGCGAATAACTTGGCGGTTCCATATGATTCAATTCAGCGATATATGGAATATCCCATAGATTTTCTAGTTCAAAAATCTGTGAAACTATTTGTTACGGGTTCTTCTATTGCGCTCCAAGAACTGAAGAGGGTTCTAAATAGATCTAAATCAATTTTTAAAGTTATCAACAATGGAATTAGTGTTAGTGAGCGTTTTCAGCATCCGGTAAGTCATCCCAGCGAATTCAAAAACGACTCGAGAGTGATAGTGGCTGTTATTGCAATTCTAGAACCCCGTAAAGGGCACCAGGTACTTTTAGAAAGTATTTATCTTTTATCCTCGTCCAATAAGATTGATGGTGAAAATTTCCTACTTGTGATAGAGGGAGAGGGTGACCTATCTGAAGAAATTGAGCAGAATATTGCAAGAATGAAGATTTCTCATCTGGTTAAAATGGTAGGAAAAGTTGAAAATATCTACGATTTTATTGTAAAGTCTGACATAGTGATATTGCCTTCGCTATATCAGGAAGATTTCCCAAACGTGATACTTGAAGCCATGGCATTGTCAAAACCAGTAATTGCCACAAGGGTAGGTGGAATACCCGAACAAGTGGTGGACGGGATCACAGGATATTTGGTGGCTCCTAACAATCCCTTAGGTCTCGCCGAAAGTATTCTTTCCCTGCTGAATAACCATGAACTACGAGTACAAATGGGTGTCAATGGCTATAGGAGATTTATTGATAATTTCACCGCAGAGCGAGCCATTGAACGGTATCTTGAAGAGTACGATTGGCTTCTAAAGAGTCAGGATGCTATCTAGTGAATTCAAGTTTCTCCCAGTTTGCAGGCCAAAAAGTTTTTATCACTGGCCACACTGGTTTTAAAGGCACATGGCTTACTTTTATTCTGAAGGAGCTCGGAGCAGAAATCTGCGGTTATTCACTAAAGCCCGATCTAAGCAATAAGCACTTTAATGATCTTGGGCTGAAAGAGGAAATTCTGCACATCGAGGCAGATATTCGCGAGCAGAGACAGCTTGTCTCAGAGATGAAAGCTTTTCAGCCAACTTATGTTTTTCATTTGGCAGCGCAAGCATTAGTAAGAAAATCTTATGTAGATCCAACTCTTACTTTTGAAACGAATGTATTGGGATCATTGAATTTACTAGAAGCTGTCAGAGAAACGCAAAGTGTTAAATCTCTTGTTTATGTCACCTCCGATAAATGCTATGAGAACAAGGAGTGGGTTTATGGGTATAGAGAATCAGATGAATTAGGCGGATTAGATCCATATAGCGCCTCAAAATCTTCAGCCGAGATTCTATTCTCTAGTTTCACGCGATCTTTCTTGGAGACTCGAGAAAATCTTGGCTTTGCTTCAGTCCGTGCGGGAAATGTGATCGGGGGCGGAGATTGGTCCGAAGATAGAATTATTCCAGACTGCGTTCGGGCAATTTCAGATAGCCAGCCCATCACACTCAGGAGTCCAAACTCAACACGACCTTGGCAGCATGTGCTTGAGCCGCTGTCAGGATATTTACTCCTTGCGCAGAAGTTGTATCAAGAACCTCTTAAATGGAGAGGGTCTTGGAACTTTGGCCCTAATGCTTCGGATGTTTTAACGGTAAAGGAGGTTGCATTGTCAATGATTTCAGAGTTTGGAGGAGGAAGTATTGAAATCCAGAATCCTGGCACCGGCGAGCATGAGGCGGGATTTCTGAAACTTAACTGCGACAAAGCGCACGAAATTCTTAAGTGGTGGCCAACCTGGAATTCAAGGAAAACTCTCTCAGAAACTGCCAATTGGTACAAAAGAGTAATGGCAGGAGAGGACGCACTCACTGTAACAAGAGATCAAGCTACGGAATTCTTTGGAGGCTCAAGTGATTGATGGAGTAGTACTTACCCCTCTCAAGCAAATTTTCGACGAGAGGGGGAAGGTTATGCACATGCTTGATGTAAATTCTTCAACTTTTTCCAGTTTTGGAGAAATCTATTTCTCATGCACCTATCCGGGCGTTGTCAAAGCCTGGCATTTACACAAAGAAATGACACTCAACTATGCGGTTATTCAAGGAGAAATAAAGATTGTACTTTTTGATGATCGACCTACAAGCCCAACGCGAGGACAAGTAGAGGAGATATTTGTTTCACCAGAGAATTACATGCTTGTCACAGTGCCTCCAAAAGTTTGGAATGGTTTTAAATGCGTAGGCTTAGAAACGGCGATTGTTGCGAACTGCGCAACAATCCCGCATGACCCTTCAGAGATTTCTCGGCTGGAGCCGACGGATTCCTCAATCCCGTATTCGTGGGATCTTAAGCATCGTTGAAATTAAGGGAAAGAGGCTAACTTGAAAGTAGTTATATTGGCAGGCGGGTATGGAACCAGGCTGGGTGAATACACAACGCTCATTCCCAAGCCCATGGTAAAAATTGGACATAAACCAATTATTTGGCACATAATGGAGCATTACGCAGAGTATGGCCATAAAGAATTCTTCCTAGCCTTAGGTTACAAAGCCGAATACGTAAAAGAATACTTTCTAAACTATAGATCGTTAAATTCTGATTTTTCAATAGATCTGCTTTCGGGGGATATCGCTACAACCAAAGAGCCAGCGGTTGACTGGAGAGTCAATCTAGTAGATACAGGGATTGACACCTTAACTGGAGGAAGAATAAAACGCTTAAGGGAGTATGTTGGAGAAGAAACATTTATGGTCACTTATGGAGACGGCTTGTCCGACATAAACCTTGACAGGTTGCTGGAATTTCATAGAAATCACGGAAAACTTGTAACAATTACCGCCGTACATCCCACAGCTCGATTTGGGGAACTCAATTTAGATGGAGACAGGGTGCTTACATTTCAGGAGAAACCGCAACTTCATGATGGCTGGATAAACGGCGGCTTCATGATTATTGAGCCTGAATTTTTGGATTTCATTGAAGGTGATTTAACTATGCTAGAAAAGGAACCATTAGAGAGGGCTGCCTCTGTGGGAGAACTAATGGCATACCACCACCCTGGCTTCTGGCACTGTATGGATACCAAGCGCGATCACGAGCTACTTGAAAGCATGTGGGAGAGCGGAGCCCCTTGGGCTGCTAGAACTTAATGAAAGTCCTTGTAACTGGCGCGGGCGGGTTTCTGGGCTCTCGAATCATCAAAGCCCTAAGTTGCTTAAAGCATGAAGTTACTGGAGTAACAACAAAGGTTGAGTTAGGTAAAAAGTTCCAAGGGGACTTCGAACTTAAAATAATTGATTGGGACAGTGCACAATCTCTACGTGACAGCTGCGTAGGTCAAGACGTTGTAATCCATGCAGCAGGTATGAATTTTATAGAATGTGTGGCAGATCCAAATCAGGCAAATAAATTCAATGGGGAAGCAACCCAAAATCTTATTGAGGCAGCAGTAGAAAGTAGGGTAGAGAGTTTTATTTACCTATCAACTGTTCACGTATACGCCGACCCACTTACGGGAAAATTTCTTGAGAACTCCGCCACGACTGCTACACATGCATATGCAACATCGCACTTGCTTGGGGAGAAAGCAGTATTGGAGAAAATAGGAAATAATGAAATAGCTGGAAAGATTCTACGTGTCGGAAACGCCTTCGGCACGCCAGTTATCCATAGTCAAGATTCCCCATGGAGCAACCTTATTAACCAATGTTGTAAGACTTTAGTGGATACCAACATGATAGAGATTAAGAACAATCCCAATGTTCAAAGAGACTTTATTCCAGTTGGATACTTTCTGACTGAGCTCGATCATATACTAAATAAGAAAATGGATTCACCCTCAAAGATCATAAATCTCGTTTCTAGAAGTAGCCTTTCAATTTTCCAAGTAATAGAAATAATCATAAAAATATTTCGAAATTACTCCAAATTCGAAGATGAACCAACTTTGTTATTCAATCAATCAATTAGAAGTGCCAAGCATCTAGAAATAGAGAATTCTGATTCGACAATATTGAGTCCATTTCTGATTATCTACCTTGAAGACGAGATAAATTCCATTTTTAAATACTTGTCACGGAAGAAAATAAATGTCAGGTGAATCAACCAAATTTTCGATAATTATGCCAACTTACAACCAGGCTGATTATATATTGCAATCAATCGCCACAGTGTTGAGTCAAGATTTTACGGAGTGGGAACTTATAGTAATTGATAACTCTTCAGACGATGGGACTGAATCCTTGCTTGCAGGGATTAATGATTCCAGAGTGAGAGTGATTAACTGTAACAATGGGGGAATTATTGCGCGATCCCGGAACTTAGGAATTGAAAGCGCATCAAACCCATGGATTGCATTTTTAGATTCAGATGACTTGTGGGATTCGAGAAAATTAAGTCACATGGCAAGAATAATCCAGAGGTTTAATCCAGATTTGATTTATCATCAGATGCGTTATGTCTCAGATGATATCTCAGGAAAGAAAGTTAAAACTCGTAAACTTAAGAGCAACGCTTTTGAAGATCTTTTAATTGCGGGAAACCCGATTGCAAACTCTTCAGTTGTGGTCCGTAAAAGTATTTTAAATCAAGTTGGATTAATGAGCGAGGAGAGAGAATTGGTAGGATGCGAAGACTATAACTCTTGGCTGAAGATTGCCAAATTGAAAGCAACTTTCTATTTCGCTAAACAAACTCTAGGTGGATACAGGATTCATGAAAACAATTTTTCTACTTCTGCGCAGAAGGTTATTCATCTAGGTGCTACAAAAGAGTTCATTTTGGATCTCCCGATCAGAGTAAAGACTAAAATGAATAGCCACAACGCTTACTTACTAGCGAGACATTTTGCAAGTAACAGCAACTACGCGAAGGCAAAAGAAAACTATCTTCTCACCATTAAGGGCGGAAGCATTTTGCTTAGGTTTAAAGCGACCCTACTATTAGTAATTTGCTTTTTTAGAAGCCATAGTGACTAGTGGTGAGTCTTAAACAAATTGTACTTCAAGATGCAGTACAAAGCGCGGAATCCATCTTTCCACCCAATTTTTTTGCCCTCATCGTAAGTTCTTCCGTAATATGAAATCCCAACTTCATAGACTCGTATATTCATGCGAGCAATTTTGGCTGTAACTTCAGGTTCAAAACCAAATCTATCTTCATGTATGTTGATTCTGCTTACGACGTCTCTACGAAAGACTTTATAGCAAGTCTCCATATCTGTAAGATCTAGATTTGTAAACACATTCGACAGGGTAGTCAAGACAGAGTTGCCTAGACGATGCCAGTAGTACAGGACTCTTCGTGGCCCCGTACTCAGAAAGCGAGAACCATAAACAACATCAGCCTTACCCTCCAAGATTGGCTGAATTAGCCTTGGATACTCTTGAGGGTCATATTCTAAATCTGCATCTTGAATTAGAACAATGTCGCCAGTGGCAAGTGCTAAACCATCGCGAAGTGCGGCACCCTTTCCGAGGTTGCGTTCCTGCAAGTGCAATATAGATATTTGTTCACTCAGCTCACCTTGAAGTAATTCTCTTGTGCCATCAGTTGACCCATCGTCAACAACTATAACTTCCAACGACATTTCAATTTTGGAAGCATGAACTCGAGCAAGTAGCTCCGAAATCGTATTGACTTCGTTAAAACAAGGAATTACAACGGACAATTTTTTCATTGTGCAATCCTCATTTCAGAAATCGTGCGTACGAGGCCCTCTTCGATTCCAACTTTAGGCTCCCATTTTAACCAAGACTTTGCGAGCTGAATATCTGGCTTCCGACGGGAAGGGTCATCTTCGGGGAGCGGCAAAAATTTGAGTTCAGACTTCGAATTTGTGAGAGTAATTATGAGATTGGCCAAATCAATCATGGATATCTCTGTGGGATTCCCTAGGTTTACAGGACCAAGTTCGCTCTTTTCTTTCAAAATGATTTGCATAAACCCAGAAATCAAGTCAGAAACATAGCAAAAACTTCGAGTCTGAGTACCTTCGCCGTAAAGTGTTAAAGCATCTCCGCGAAGTGCTTGAGAAATAAAGTTGCTGACTACGCGTCCATCATCCTTAGACATTCGGGATCCATACGTATTAAATATTCTTACAATCGTAGTATTAACCTTGTATTGCTTCCGGAAATCTGAACAAAGTGTTTCAGCGGCACGTTTGCCTTCGTCGTAACAGCTTCGAGGACCAATTGGATTAACGTTTCCCCAGTAGTCTTCTTTTTGCGGATGAGTAAGCGGCTCACCATAAATTTCACTTGTAGAAGCTTGAATAAATCGCGCATTGTTTGCCCTTGCAAGTTCCAAGGCATTAAAAGTTCCCAAGAAATTGGTTAGCAAAGTACCAACAGGATTTAGTTGATATCTAGGAGGAGAAGCCGGGCTCGCCATATTTACGATCACCTCACACTTTATGGAAAATCTCTCTTTCACGTCATGTTCAATAAAAGTAAAATTAGGTTGAGATGTCATTTTCTTTAAATTTTCCGTGCGACCGGTCGAGAGGTTGTCTACACAGATAACCGAGAAATTCGCATCCAAAAGGGACTCACATAAATGAGAACCCAAAAATCCGGCTCCTCCAAGCACTAAAACCGTTGTCATGTCTTAATCCTATATCGCAACTTGGACAAAGCGTTGAATATGGTTGCGGATCCATTCTTCTCATGTATCTTTCAATCGTGACCAAGTTTCCTAATGTCTTAACTCAGCTTCGATTACCCCCTTACACACGGGTTGTGTATACACACCTTGCGTTGCTAATGATTGTTGTTTCTAATTTAATCCAATATTTACTCAAGCCTGCCGGATTTAGACAGGGCGATTCTTGGGCATACGGGTTCTCTGGTGAGAGAGATTGGGGTTTGGTTTCATTTACAGGTCACGCTCTTCGAAAATGGCCGTTAGTACTAGTAAACACAATTTTAGGGAACGTCGAACTACAAGTTTTATTCCAAACCTTGTTTTCTTGTTGCGCTTGGATCTTTTTGGTTTGTGTGATTTCTAAGTTATATGGTTCAAATAATCTAGCCGTCTTGGCGACTGGAGTCTTAGGATCGATTAAGCAAATTGTAAGCTGGAACTCAATTCAACTTTCAGAGTCATGGTCGATATCGAGCTTGATCATGGTTATTGCATTAAGTCTTTCTATTTCATACAAGCGATCTCGTACCAAAATTTTACTACTTCTAATGTTTCTTCTCATTACCCTTAACACCAAACCTTCCACTCTACTGGCCCTAGTAGTGTTAATTCCACTTATTTTGCTAGGTATGGCCCTACTGAAACAAACTACAAGGCTTCGCAAAAACGAGTCTTTAACATTGGCGATAATCGGAATAGTTGTGTATTCATGCTTTCTAAATGTCAATCAAGCTAACGAGAACCTCCAAAATGAGGGATCAGGTCAGTCCTATTCGGCTGCTCAAGCAGTAGCGGTTATTTCAAATATCAATCCAGAAGCCAAAAGAGTAATCAGCAAGCTATCCACGGTGGATGAAATCACCTGCCTTGATATAACTGCGCTCAAGTCTCCTATCGAAATCACTGAATTGATGAAGTTCAAATGCCAGACGTCAGAGAGCTGGCTTACCGAGAATTTTGCGAAATGGTATCTCCGCTACCTGATTGAGAATCCCCAATACGTAATGAAGATATTTGCTACTTCCTTAAGCGCAGGCAATTCGCCTTTTTCCATGTACGCAGGCTCAATAAGTATTGTGCCTACTCCTGTAGAAGGATTGTTCTTCGGTTCCCGAAATTATGCTAATCGCCTGAATCAAGATTCAGCGCAGAATATTGATGTGGATAAAATTGAAATAACTTCACCACTCTTTGTCTGGATAATCGCAGGATTACTGCTCCTTACTTATTTAACATTTCGTACTCGTTTCATTAGATCGGATGGCCCAAGGGTTCCAGGGAGTACCTATGGTCTTTTGATCTGTCTTGGCCTTATCACCATTTTAATAAGCGGAGTGTTGATTCCAAATGAATGGTTTAGGCAATCCATAGTCGGACAGATAGAAATTTTCGTAGGGACAATTCTTCTCTATGCCGAGTATTCGACAACCAATTCGCTGGATAACACTCGGACTAAAAATCAATGAAGCGCCTTACTATATTATTGGCAGCCATAAATTCTAGAAAGTATTTTGATGCAAGGTAAGAGTCGCCAAAGAAAAGTGGTAATCAGATTATATGGCGGATTAGGAAATCAGATTTTCCAATACCTATTCGGCATGCTTTTATCTTCTAAAGATTTGGCTGAAGTATATTTCGATAAAAACTGGTTAAATAATCAGCCTTCTCATTCCGGATCAGATTTGCGCAATTTTAAATTTACTGAAGAAGTTATGTTTGTTCGAGAGAGAGGTACTTTCGCAATCAAGTGCGATGAACTACTTACAAGACTAGCAAGAGTTATTAAGCCGCTAAGTAAAATTAGTAGAATCAAGTTTGAATGTTCGTTGGAAGAATTAAATTATGACTTAACCAAGAAATATTCAAGATTCCGTGGCTACTATCAAGAATTGAACTATCCAGAGAATTTAATTGGCGAATTAAGAAGTATGGACTGGGACCTTGACTGTTATTCAGAAAGTTTCACAAACATACTTGGCGATCTGCAGAGTAAAAAGTTCATCGCACTACATGTGAGAGGAGGAGATTATCTTTCTATTGGTTCAATTCACGAAAATCTAGGTACTGAATATTACGAAAAATCACTAAAGTACATAACAAAAGAATTGCCTGAAGCTTCAATTCTGATTTTTACCGACGATAGATTGCACGCGCAAGAAGTCCTTCCAGCTAATGAAAAGTTTCAGTATGTCTCTGAGCTCAGTTTAAGCATTTCTGAGGAATTTCTATTGATGTCCAAAGCAAGCGCTCACATAATTGCCAATTCCACTTTTTCCTACTGGTCTGCGCAACTATCAAGGACCTCCTCGTTTTTTGTTTGCCCGCGAGCTTGGTACAGAGCCCCTGGAGGGGCTAGGCCAATCTATCCAATAAATTGGGTAGTTATTTGAAAGTGCCCAGGCGGTAGTTTTTCCGCAGTTGTTGAAATTTTCGCATTTCAATACCTGTACTAAACCACTCGTTTCGATATTGTGAAAGAATTTGTAGGGAAATCTCTGCGCATTTGATTTTATTTCGAGTGTTACTAAATCGATACAATGTGATTAAGTCTCGCAAGAGTGAGAGAAACCTTTCAGGAGTGCCACTCGAAACACTGTAGATGGAATGTAATCTTGTTGTTTCCTCTTGAATTTTGTCCAGATCCAAGTTCTGCGAGATTTGAGATTGAAATCTCCTTAAGTTTCGAAGCATCATCTCTTGTGATACCGCACTTATTCCACTTGGGTTAAGCGTGTAATTCAAAAGAGGTAATGGCAAACTTGCAATTTCAGAATAGCTTGATACCTTCACCCAAAGTGCGAGATCTTCCGTCGGGTAGTGTTCTTCTTGATAGCCTCCCAGCTCTTGAATTACAGATTTACGAAAAATCACACTGGGGTGTGGTGTTCTAGAAGATGTTATCAAGGATAGTTTGGTTAAATTCGGCAAAATGGCAGTACGCACGTCTCCCAAGAACTGTGAGTTCATACCCCTAATTGAATAATCTGAAAATGCGGCTGCAACATTCTGGTTAGTTGACATAAAGTTACTCAACTTTTCAATTCGATTGGGTGCATAGAAATCATCTATATCTGCACGTGCAACCAGCTCGAAATCACAACATTCGAGACCGTAATTTAAAGTATTGACCAAACCAAAGTGTTGTCTTGTTCTAAAAACTATTCTGGAATCCCGCTCCGCCGACTTTCTAACCAAGGCGGCTGTATTGTCTGAGGAGCCGTCATCAACAACAACGATCTGATCTATTCCTCTGGCACTTGAAACTATCGAAGCCAGTCCTTCTAGGATGTGCTTTTCCGCATTGAAGACAGGAACTAAAATCGAGCAAGGTACTGGCTGTGAATTTTCAAAGGTCATTCCGGGATTCCTTCTTATCAACAGCAATCACAATTGGTGATAACTTTTTAAGTTGTGGATAAGTTGGATCAAAGCAAAGAGCAGGTGGTACCAAAGTCACCCGGCCGAAGGCATTAAAGTGATTCAAATGACTCTCATCATGATATTTTGCAATTATTCCTTTATCCAAATCATGATTAGTTGCTCTGCTCAACTGGCTACACATATTGAAGATTGCGTCACTTTTTCCAAACCAGATACCGCCACAAACGTACGCTTTCCTGAAAGCCCTAGGGACGTAAGCAGTTGAATCCCTATTTGTTTCCCATGTGCCTATTGCGCCGAACCTGATTGACAAAACTAGGTCTCTAATTGCATACCTGGGATTTAGCACGTAAAAATGAAGTCTATCGATACCAGCCTCTCGGTAGAAGCCAGGGTGACGTACAAGCACAAGGGGACTGTCATTTAGAAGCGTCATTATTGAAGATACAAAATCTTTAGAAGTAATCAACATGTCAGCATCGAGATAAACAAAACTAGAGGTTGAAATATCCTGAAGCGAGTCCAAAATATGTTGATATCGCATTAGTGTGGGATAGGGCCATTCAGAATGTTGAATTTGTCGGACAATGAGATTCTCTCCCAAAGTGTTCGAAATACGTTCAGGGATTTCGTTCGGCCGATCCGTCAGTAGAAGCCATTTGACGCTTGGATTTGTTGAACCAGTCGAGAAGTAAGAATCAATGAGATTTACCCAATAGTCAAGGTATTTGCTTGTCGCAATCGAAAATATGGTCAAGCCGCTTAGTTTATGCATTCACATGAATTCCCTTAAGAAGCTTGCGGTGTGGATAGAATATACACTCCAACCTCTCGGGAAAAGGTAATAGCGGTGGCTTTTCGAACTGAAGATTTGCGGCGCTGCATTAGATTGTTACCGAAACGCGACCGGAGAAAGATCAAGATAGTTATTGCTGCTCAGTTAGCACTCGCTGGTTTAGATCTTCTTGGCGTCGCTTCGGTTGGTATTTTGGGCGCACTTGCGGTGAGAGGTATTCAATCAGCTGCACCCGGCGATCGAGTTTCAAGCATTCTTCAAATTCTCAATATTCAGAATTTGAATTTTCAGCAGCAAGTTATGATTTTGGGCCTGATTGCTGCTGGAGTATTTGTTGTGAGAACAATCGCTTCTGTTTACATAACAAAAAGGACTTTTGTATTCCTTAGCTACAGAAGCGCTGAGATCTCTTCTGAGCAGATATCAAAAATACTATCTAACCCGAGGTTAATTCTGGAAGAGCTTAACCCCCAAGAGATTATTTATGCTGCGACATCGGGTGTATCCGCTTTAGTCTTAGGTGTCATAGGTTCTGGGGTGGTATTTATTTCCGATGCAGCCCTATTGATTGTGATTGCAGTCGGATTATTAGTTGTGGATACATCAATTGCGATAAGCACAATTCTCATTTTTGGAGTTATAGGATATTTTGTATTTAAGCTTCTAAGCAACAAGGCACGGCACTTAGGTTCAAGGAACACGCAATTAAACGTTGAAAGCAATAATCTAATTGTAGAACTTTTGGGCGCGTATAGAGAAAACCAAGTGAAAAGCCGGCAGAAATTCTATTCACTCAAAGTAGGGAAAAAAAGATTTGAACTTGCGGAAGTTATGGCAGAGGTGCAATTTCTTCCAAATATTAGTAAATATGTAATTGAATCAACTTTGATTATTGGCGCTTTATTTGTGAGCGCAATTCAATTTAGGGCACAGGATGCCTCACACGCTGTAGCTGCATTATCTGTTTTTCTGGCGGCCGGGAGCCGAATAGCGCCTGCAGTAATGCGCATGCAGCAAGGGGCAATCCAAATCAAGATGAACCTTGGTATGGCACAAACTTCACTCAATCTGGTTGATAGCTTGCAAGGACTGCACGCTGAACTGCCTGAGCTTTTACCCTTTAAAACTGAGTACACGGGCTTTAATCCCAAAATCAATATTGATAAACTTGACTTTCGGTATCCAAAATCAAATTTTACTTTTCAATACGACTATTCACTGGAAATCAAATCGGGAGAAACTTTTGCAATAGTTGGGCCATCCGGCTCAGGTAAAACAACCTTGGTAGATCTCCTACTTGGAATTCTGGAACCAAACTCTGGGTCAGTCCTAATCTCGGGCCTTCCATCACTGCAGGCTCTAGTTAAATTCCCTGGGGCGATAGCTTATGTTCCACAAGATGTTCAGATTGTTAGCGGATCGATTCGAGATAATATTTGCCTAGGTTACGAATCAACAGAAGTACCTGAATCTGAAATCTGGCGGTCAGCTGAAGTTGCGCAATTGTCAGAATTTATAAGGAACCTTCCGATGGGCTTGGATACCGCGATTGGTGAAAGTGGTACGAATTTAAGTGGTGG
>JBILBC010000079.1:0-5520 GCA_044353885.1 Candidatus Planktophila sp.
GACTTTTTAGAACGTCTGCTAGACCAAAGAGTGGTGCTGAGCCATATCCGCCACCAATGAGAAGTGCGCTGATTGGTTCTGTGGGAATTCCAAAAGCCGTTCCAAGAGGAGCCACAATATCGATTTCAGTTCCTTCTTCTTGTGCACACAACCACTTACTTCCAGATCCGTGAGCTGCAACGATGAGCTCCATCGTTCCCCCATACTGGGAGCTCTCTGAGACTCGAGAGATAGCAAAGGCGCGACGGAGAATCATTTTGGAGGTATCGCCACCAACTTTGATTGCAACAAAATTTCCTGGACGACAATTTTTAACGATATCGCCCACGTTAAGAAGTATCTGGTGGTAGGCGCCGACACGTTTATTAGACAGAATCGTTACCATCTCTTGAACTGCGCTCTTATTGATTGTCGCCATTAGCGAGTCAACCAATCTTGAATAGGAGCAACGCTAAGGTCCCCTGCTTGTAGCGCCTTAATTCCTTCAACCGCTGCACTAAAGCCTGCAGTTGTCGTGATGATCGGAATCGATCTCTGCACTGCGGCAGTGCGAATTGCCCAACCATCTGCGCGCGTTCCGCGTCCTACTGGAGTATTGATTACTAGATCAATATCGCCAGCATTGAGCATTTCAACGATTGTCTTCTCCCCCATAGGTCCAGTTCCTTGCGAATTCTTGCGCACAACGACAGTTGCAACACCGTGCTCTGCTAAGAATGAAGCTGTTCCATCTGTTGCAAGTAATCGGAAGCCTAGCGAAGCCAGGCCTTGAGCTGGCGCAATGCCATGCTTCTTATCCTTATCTGCAAGTGAGATAAAGACAGTCCCAGACTTCGGAAGTGGTCCAAATGAACTGATCTGTGATTTTGCATAGGACTCACCGAAGGTGGCTGCAATTCCCATCACTTCACCGGTCGAGCGCATCTCTGGTCCAAGGACAGCGTCAACACCACGGCCATCAACACGACGGAAACGATTCCACGGAAGCACTGCTTCCTTCACGCTAACTCCCTTAGCAACTGCATCACCTTGCGTAGGAAGAATTCCTTCGGCGCGAAGCTCGGCGATAGTTGTGCCAAGTGACATGCGGGCAGCAGCCTTAGCAAGTGGCACACCCGTAGCCTTACTCACGAATGGAACTGTGCGGGAAGCACGTGGATTAGCCTCTAGGACATAGAGGATGTGATCTGCCATAGCGAATTGAATGTTGATAAGGCCTAGAACACCAACACCTTGGGCAATCTTGAGAGTCGCTTCGCGAATCTGAACGCGCTGCGCATCTGAGATCGTCATTGCGGGAAGCACGCAAGCGCTATCACCTGAGTGAATGCCAGCTTCTTCAATGTGCTC
Organism: Candidatus Planktophila sp.; assembly: GCA_044353885.1. Lineage (GTDB taxonomy): Bacteria > Actinomycetota > Actinomycetes > Nanopelagicales > Nanopelagicaceae > Planktophila. The sequence goes on from JBILBC010000079.1 coordinate 1,351, forward strand.
CATGATGCCACCTAAGAAGAGTTCATGGCCGTCATAGAGAGCATCGACATCTAGTTCAATGGCAGAGTCAAGAAAGCGATCTACCAATACCGGATGATCGGGAGTGATATCCGTTGCTCTCGAAATAAATCCAGAGAGCGCTTCATCGTCATAGACAATCTCCATGCCACGCCCACCGAGTACGAAACTTGGGCGCACAAGGACCGGATAACCGATGCGATGGGCAATATCGAGAGCTTCCATTTGAGAAGCAGCCATACCGAACTCTGGCGCTGTAAGTGCTTGTTCTTTAAGGACCTGACCAAAGGCACCACGTTCCTCCGCCAAGTTAATTGCATCGGGACTTGTTCCAAGAATGGTCACACCGGCAGCTTTCAAACCTGCTGCTAGTCCCAGCGGTGTCTGTCCTCCAAGTTGCGTGATTACTCCAAGGACTGGTCCTGCCTGAGTTTCAGCATGCACAACCTCCAGCACATCTTCCAACGTCAACGGTTCAAAATAGAGACGATCCGATGTGTCGTAATCTGTGGAAACTGTTTCAGGATTGCAGTTGATCATGATGGTTTCATATCCCGCGCTACGCAAGGTGAAGGATGCGTGAACACATGAGTAATCGAATTCAATCCCCTGGCCTATGCGATTAGGACCACTTCCCAAAATAATTACAGCAGGTTTTGTGCGAGGGCGGACCTCTGTCTCCTCTTCATAACTGGAGTAGTGATATGGCGTAAATGCCTCAAACTCAGCCGCACATGTATCAACCGTCTTATAGACAGGGCGAAGATTGAGTTGATGGCGAGCTTTTCTCACATCAGCTTCTGCAATTCCACGAATAGCACCGATTTGAGCATCGGAAAACCCTGTGGACTTAGCAAGTTTAAGTAGATCTAGTGAGAGCTCGCCAGGCTGGGCGATCGTGCGGGCCACATCATTGATGATCTCGATCTGGCGCAAATACCAGCGATCTATCTTCGTAGAGTCAAAGACTTCATCCATGGTTGCGCCAAGCCAAATTGCACGTTGCACTTGTTGCAAGCGATATTCCGTTGGCATCTTCATCGATTCAAGAAGATTTGATTTCTCTTCACTTGATTGAGCATCAGTAAAGGTAAAGATCGCTTCTTTTCGCTCTAGTGATCGCAGAGCTTTCATAAGCGCCTCAGGGAATGATCGACCAATCGCCATTGCTTCGCCAACGCTCTTCATCGTTGTGGTCAGACGAGGGTCTGCATCCTGAAACTTCTCAAAGGCAAATCGTGGAGCCTTAACTACTATGTAATCCAATGTGGGTTCAAAGGATGCTGGCGTTACTTGGGTGATGTCATTTTTTATCTCATCGAGTGTGTAGCCAATCGCAAGTTTTGTTGCGATCTTGGCAATAGGAAAACCGGTTGCCTTAGAGGCAAGTGCGCTCGAGCGCGAAACACGTGGGTTCATCTCAATCACAATGATGCGCCCCGTATCAGGGTTGACCGCAAACTGAATATTGCATCCACCCGTATCAACACCAACTTCACGAATGATAGAGATCGACAGATCACGCAGCTTTTGATACTCAACATCTGTCAGTGTCAGCGCGGGCGCTACCGTAATGGAATCTCCTGTGTGTACACCCATGGGATCAATATTTTCAATGCTGCAGACAATCACGACGTTATCTGACTTATCGCGCATCACTTCGAGCTCATACTCTTTCCACCCAATGATGGACTCTTCAATGAGAACCTCAGATGTTGGACTATGGCGCAGACCAGCTCCTGCAATCTGACGCAGGGTCTCTTCATCAAATGCGATACCTGAGCCAAGCCCGCCCATGGTGAACGAAGGTCGAATCACAACCGGATATTTCAACTGAACGACCGCGCCCATCACATCATCCATCGTGTGACAGATAATGGAACGAGCTGACTCTCCCCCAATCTTTTCAACAATTCCTCTAAAGAGTTCACGATTTTCACCACGCTCAATAGCGGCAACATCTGCACCAATAAGTTTGACGTTATATCGCTCCAGAGTGCCAGCTTTAAAGAGACCAATCGCAGCATTCAGCGCGGTTTGGCCACCCAGAGTTGCAAGAACAGCATCAGGGCGCTCTTTAGCGATGATGCGTTCGATGAATTCAGGGGTAATGGGTTCGATATATGTTGCATCAGCAAACTCTGGGTCAGTCATAATCGTTGCAGGATTTGAATTCACAAGGATGACTCGAATACCTTCTGCGCGTAGTACTCGACATGCTTGAGTTCCTGAATAATCAAATTCGCAAGCTTGACCAATAACAATCGGGCCAGAGCCGATAACTAATACGCTCTTGATTGATTCATCGCGTGCCATTAGAGCGCCCCAACCTTTCTTGGGTACTGAACCATGAGATCCACGAATCGATCGAAGAGATATGCAGCATCATGAGGACCTGCAGCAGCTTCCGGGTGGTACTGCACGCTAAATGCTCCACGTTCTGTGAGTTCAAGACCTTCAACAACGCCATCATTGAGCGAGACATGAGTTACCTGTCCTGGTCCATACACAGTAGAGAAACCAGCATCGGTGGGAGCCTGCAACGCGAAGCCATGGTTGTGGGCAGTGATTTCAACCTTACCCGTCTTGCGATCAATTACTGGTTGATTAATTCCGCGATGACCAAATTGCAACTTATAGGTGTCAAACCCCAGAGCGCGTCCAAGTATCTGGTGACCGAAGCAGATGCCAAAGATTGGAATCTCTTCCGCAAGAATCTCACGAACAAGTTCAATCGTTTCAGTCATCGTTGCAGGATCTCCTGGGCCATTGGAGAGGAAGACTCCATCAGGGTTAATGGCTTTGATGTCTTCAAAGGTTGAGTTATATGGCATGACATGTACTTCAATCCCACGCTCTGCCATGGCGCGAGGTGTTGCGCCCTTGATTCCTAAATCAATCGCAGCAACTGTAAATTTCTTAGTCCCGATTGCAGGAACAACATAGGTCTGCGCCGTGGAGACATCAGCGCTCAAATAGGCGCCACTCATTGCAGGTTGCTTGCGCACTTCGATGACCATCTCTTCGCGAGTGAGTTCTAAACCTGAGAAGATTCCAACACTCATAGCGCCTCGATCACGCAAGTGGCGGGTGATCGCTCGAGTATCCACAGCTTGGATACCGACGATTCCTTGATCAATGAGCTCTGCTTCCAGATCCTTCTCGCTTCGCCAATTACTCGTCAATGTAGATGGGTTGCGCACAACAAATCCTGCAACCCAATACTTCTTGGATTCATTATCGAAGGTATTGACTCCCGTATTTCCAATGTGGGGCGCTGTCATCACAACTACTTGCTTGTGATAAGAAGGATCAGTCAGGGTCTCTTGATATCCGGTCATTCCAGTTTGAAATACTGCTTCACCGAATGTCTTACCGGTTGCAGCCCATGAAGAGCCTTCAAAGATGCGACCATCGTCGAGGACTAGAAATGCCTTACTCATGCATTGCCCCCTTCGAAGACTGTCTTACCGTTAAAGATTGTTGCCAGGATTCGTCCCGGTAACTCCATCCCATGGAAGGGAGTATTGCGACTTCGAGAGGCTACTAGGTCGCGATCAACGCGCAAGACCTCGGTTGGATTCATCACAGTGATGTGCGCAGGGGCGCCTACCGCCAGAGTCTGACCTTGATTCTCATAACGACCGATGCGAGCTGGTGCATAGCTCATACGTTCTGCAACAGACTCCCAATTTATAAGCCCGGTCTCAACCATTGTCTTATTGATAATGCTCAGCGCTGTCTCAAGACCGAGCATTCCAAAGGATGCTTCTTGCCATTCACACTCTTTTGTCTCAGCGGGGTGAGGCGCATGATCTGTTGCAACGATATCAATCGTGCCATCAGCAAGTGCTTCACGCAGAGCCATCACATCAGCTTCTGTGCGAAGAGGAGGGTTAACTTTAAACACTGGGTCATAACTACGGGCCAATTCATCGGTCAGTAGTAAGTGATGGGGAGTTACCTCAGCGGTAACGCTAATCCCACGAGCCTTTGCCCATCGAATAATTTCGACCCCACCTGCTGTAGTCAGGTGACAGATATGTAAACGAGCCTGGACATGATCTGCAAGAAGAACATCGCGCGCAATAATTGCTTCCTCAGCAATCGCTGGCCAGCCTTTAAGTCCAAGTTGAGAAGAGACTATTCCTT
>JBILBC010000025.1:0-14188 GCA_044353885.1 Candidatus Planktophila sp.
AACAACAGGGATGCCACGAGCGCTGCAGTATTTTGCTGAATGGAATCCAGTCTCAACGATGGTTGCTGCATGCCGCCAGCTCTTTGGCCTTGAGAATCAATTTGGCGCAACTGCTGGGTCATTTCCTAGTGAGCATCCACTGACAACATCACTGATTTATATGCTCATTATTATGCTGATCTTTATTCCGCTGAGCTTGCGTAAATATCGTAACTACGCGGATTAAAAATTAAGCGTAGAACTCAGCAGCCTTTATCTCGACCTTGATTTCGCGGCCATTGGGTGCGGAATATGAAACTGTTGCGCCAATATCTGCGCCAAGGACTGCGGCTCCCAGTGGTGATTTCTCAGAGTAGACATCGAGATCACCGGATGCGATTTCACGAGAGCCCAGTAGGAACTTCATCTCATCTCCTGCAATGACTGCTGTGACAACCATTCCGGCGCCGACTTTTCCATCAGCACTTGCAGGTGGTGTTCCGATATGGGCATTTTCTAACATCTGCTTGAGCTGGCGAATACGAGCTTCCATCTTTCCTTGCTCATCACGCGCTGCGTGATAGCCACCATTTTCTTTAAGGTCACCTTCTGCTCGCGCTGCTTCAATCTTTGCAGTGATCTCTTTACGACCTTCACCTTCAAGGCTGGCAAGTTCGGCAGCTAAACGATCTGCTGCTTCTTGGGTTAGCCATGTCTGCTGTGAACTCATAGTCCGCAATCCTAGGGCAGAACGCGACAGCGTTCGATACCTGCATTAACCGCATCAGCACGCGTAGGGATGGTGATGGTGCGCTCAAGATAGGTATTTCCACCGTCAATAGTGTCTTCAATCTGGCCGACAACATTCATATCGAAGTCGCGAGCTGTGAGTGTGCAGATAATGACGTCATCTGCTGATGCACGTTGCACGGAATATCGAATTTCAGGGTTGCGCGGATCTTGGGTAGTAAATGAAATGAGTTCAGTGCGAAGTTCAGGATTGGAGTGGTGAAGGCCTGCCCAGAGCAACCACGCGCCACCCACGACTGCACAGACAACTGCATATTTCACCCACGCCCGCACAGGCTTAACACCATAGCGATCATTGAAATCGAATTGGTTGTTGCCCTGTGACATGGGAGAATCCTCTCATGGTTAAAGATTACGATGTAGGAATCGCAGGCTCCCTCACAATGATCGTTCTCTTCACCACTATCACTCTATTGCTGCGCAACTTCTATAAGCGCTTTAACCGCATGCAGCAGAACTCAGAAGTCGTCCAGGAGAATGAAGACGACAATTAAGAAATCTCTCCAAGGGCTCGTAGTCCTAGTACTAGCAGCAACTTTTATTGGACTTGGCATCTGGCAGTTGCAACGTGCCCAAGAATTACAGGACTACGCCGATCTGCCCATAGATTCAACTATCTATCCACTCCTTGAAAAGAGTGCCGCCACAGGCATTGTGCCCGGTGACAGTATTGGAAAGTTAGTCACCACATCTGGTTACTACATCGCAACCTATAAAGCCCCGAACCAGAAAGATGGCAACGGTGTTGTCGATGATTGGGAAGTCGGGCTACTTCAGAACGAGACCGATACTGCAATCTTGGTTGTGCGCGGGCTCTGGAGCCAGCGACTTTCTAGCCCTGAGATTGTGATGGCCACCAAGGTTGAAGTCACCGGCACCTTGCTACCTGCCCAAAATCAAGACCGCGCAGCTAATACTGCAACACAACTCTCACGACTTGATAGCAGCATCCTTGTTGCAAGCACCGATGCCCAACTCTTTGAAGGATTTATCTTGGCCACTGCCGAAGCAAGCAGAAGCGGGTCAGTCGATCGCAGCCGGATTACTCCACCTGAACTGACGGCTGATGTGCCGGGCTTTTATTGGCAGCATATTTCTTACGTCGTCATCTGGTGGTTTATGGCCCTGCTTGTGTTGGGGCTGCCTTTATATAAGAGAGATGACGAGTGGGTTTAGAGTTCTCCCATGACTCAACCAACGACTGCAGCCCTTACTCGTTTTCGATTGATGGCCATCCTCTGTGGCGTCAATCTTCTCCTTCTGATCTTTGGATATATGCCTGCTAAATATCTCTTTGATGCCATCGAAACCAATCAATGGTTGATTTCAATCCCGATCGCCCATGGCTACCTCTATATCGTCTACATCCTCACCGCCCTGCAGATCGGGGTGCAGAGAAAGATGTCACTTCTGACAATTCTGGCTCTGATTGCAGCAGGAACTCTGCCCTTTGCCTCCTTTGTGGCCGAACGCCGGATTGTGAAGAAGTACAGCTAACTTCCCTGCTCTTCTTGCCAAGGTAAACAGTGGGTGACCTTTTTCTAGTTAATGGCGTGTCGCACCAAAAGTCCGATTCATAAGTTCTATCTTTTACGAGTCAGAAGCAACTCCCACCTCTTTCCCCCTGTAGCGATTGCGGCTTTGTGGCAATTGATGCAGCTAGATAAAACTAAAGAGAATGGTTAAGCCTTGGCTACTTCAAAAGCTGCAGCAAGTGCAAAGAACAATCCGGCCCGTAAGACCTATGTATTGGATACATCAGTACTGCTGGCAGATCCCGGTGCGATGAAGCGATTTGAAGAACATGAAGTCATCATTCCCATAGCCGTCATTGGCGAGCTCGAGACAAAACGTGACCATCCTGAACTCGGCTACTTTGCCAGGGCGGCCCTTCGCGCCCTCGATGATCTGCGCGTTGAACATGGACGCCTTGATGCACCTCTGACGATTACACCTGAAGGTGGAACGCTCTCAGTAGAGCTGAACCACACTGATTTAAGCACTCTGCCACATGGCTTCTTGCGCGATGGCACCAATGATTCGCGCATCCTTGCAATCTCTAAGAACCTGATGTCTGATGGAAAACATGTAGTCCTCGTGACGAAAGATCTTCCACTGCGAGTTAAAGCATCCTCTGTCGGAGTTGAAGCACAGGAATATCTTGCAGAGTTAGTATCTAATAGCGGATGGACAGGAATTGAAGAAGTCTCTGTCGGCCACAACACCATCGATGAGCTCTATGCATCCGATCGCGCAGATCATGAATGCGCCCACCAATTTCCTGTTCACACCGGCATCGTTCTGCACTCAGAAAAGGGAAGCGCCCTTGCCCGAGTCACAGCCGATAAGCAGTTGCAGCTAGTCCGAGGCGATCGCCAAGCATTTGGTCTCCATGGCCGCTCAGCAGAACAACGTATTGCACTCGACCTACTTCTCGATGACAGCATCGGCATCGTCTCGATGGGAGGCCGGGCTGGAACAGGAAAGTCAGCACTGGCCTTATGTGCAGGCCTTGAAGCGGTGATGGAAAAGCGCCTTCATAAGAAGGTCGTCATCTTCCGCCCTCTCTATCCGGTTGGCGGACAAGAGCTTGGATATTTGCCAGGCAGTGAAGGCGAGAAGATGTCGCCATGGGCTCAAGCAGTCTTTGACACCTTGGGGGCTCTGGTCAGCCAGGCAGTCATCGATGAGATTATCGACCGAGGTCTGATTGAAGTTCTGCCACTGACTCACATCCGTGGCCGCTCCCTTCATGACTCCTTCGTCATTGTCGATGAAGCTCAGTCTCTGGAACGGGGAGTTCTCCTCACCGTCCTATCTCGAATCGGCCAGGGGTCGCGAGTTGTGATGACCCACGATGTGGCCCAGCGCGATAACTTGCGAGTTGGCCGCCATGACGGCGTTGTGGCAGTGGTTGAGACCCTCAAGGGCCACCCGCTCTTTGCCCATGTGACCCTGACTCGTTCAGAGCGCTCGCCGATCGCAGCGCTAGTCACCGAGATGCTCGAGGGGCCGCAGGCATAGCCTTTCGTTCACCCCCTGTTTACCACCCATTTAAATCTCACAGTCACAAATGGGACATTTAGGACTTTGCCCTAACTGACCTGCGCTTTTACCTATCCACAGAAACCCCCAATCCTGAGAATTTGCGACTCACGCACATCTAAATTTGCGACTCACCCCATCACTTGCAAACCTTTACCCATTCCCCCAAGGCTCCAACCTCAATTCTGAGGTCGATAGGCCATGGGGCAAGAGATCGATGGAGTGGAAGGAGCAAGTTATGAAGCACGATATTCGTGAGTTCTTCACAGCTCTCTCCGCCCTGCGCATTTCACGGGCCGGCAAGGTCACCCTCTGGGCAACCGTTGGCTCGATGCTCTTTATCGCAACTGCCCAACAGAGCGCCTATGGTCTGGACTTTCCAATGACCACGCGCCTGACTCTGGCAGATTCCAAGAACCTGACGGTCTCTAAGCAATCTGGTTCCGCATCGCTTACAACCTCCATCTCTGAGATGGCTCTGGTTGCTGGCATCAGTGCCCAGGTTGAGATGGCTCGATCTATCACGGGTGCCAAGAAGGTTGCCAAGTCAATTATGAATACCGACTATGCATGGGGCGAAGATGAGTACTCATGTTTGAATCGACTCTGGACTAAAGAGAGCCATTGGAATTACAAGGCTCACAACAACCGTTCAGGTGCTCATGGAATTCCACAAGCCCTGCCAGCGATCAAGATGGAGATCATCTCAACTGACTGGCGCACCAACCCTGTGACTCAGATCCGTTGGGGTCTTCGTTATATTGATATTCGCTATGAGACTCCATGCCAGGCATGGGCAAAGTTCAAGCGCAGCCGTTACTACTAAAAGAGAAGTTAATTCTCTGGCTTAAGTCCAATTGTCAGCGGACGCATAGTCTCGGCAAAGAAATCATTGCCCTTATCATCGACAACGATAAATGCAGGAAAGTCCACAACATCGATTTTCCAGACTGCTTCCATTCCCAGCTCTTGAAAATCTAGAACTTCAACTTTTGTAATGCAATCTTGAGCAAGGCGAGCAGCAGGGCCACCGATAGAACCGAGATAGAAACCACCGTGCTTGGCACATGCATCAGTCACAGCTTTAGAGCGATTGCCCTTTGCAAGCATCACAAGTGATCCGCCATGTGCCTGGAAGTAATCAACGTAGGAATCCATGCGACCGGCAGTTGTGGGACCAAAAGATCCTGATGCCATTCCGGTGGGAGTCTTTGCAGGACCTGCGTAATAGACGGCGTATTTCTTCATGTAGTCAGGCATTGGCTTGCCTGCATCCATCATCTCTTTAATCTTTGCGTGGGCGATATCGCGAGCAACCACAATCGTTCCGGTCAGTGAAACACGGCTCTTTACAGGGTGTTTGGATAGCTCAGCTTGGATTGCATCCATCGGCTGATTGAGATTGATAGCAACCACATCGTCATTGAGGTGCTCATCTGTGGTCTCAGGCAAGAAGTGAGCAGGATCTGTCTCCAGTTGTTCCAGGAAGATTCCATCTTTAGTGATCTTCGCCTTTGCTTGGCGATCTGCAGAGCAAGAAACAGCGATTGCAATAGGAAGGGATGCGCCATGGCGAGGCAAGCGCACAACGCGCACATCGTGGCAGAAGTACTTGCCGCCAAATTGTGCGCCGATGCCCAGCTTCTGAGTCAGCTTAAATACTTCCTCTTCCAACGCTATATCGCGAAAGCCATGTCCCGTTGCAGCATCACCTGTTGTGGGCAGGTTATCGAGGTAGTGAGTACTTGCAAGCTTTGCAGTCTTGACTGTGTGCTCAGCACTTGTTCCACCGATGACGATTGCTAAGTGATAGGGAGGACATGCAGCTGTTCCGATGGAGCGCAGCTTCTCATCTAACCAATTCATAAAGGAGGCTGGGTTAAGAACAGCCTTCGTCTCTTGATAGAGGAAAGATTTATTGGCGCTGCCGCCGCCTTTAGCGATAAACATAAAGTTGTACTCATCCTGGTGATCGCTATCGGCATAGATTTCAATCTGAGCAGGCAAGTTATTGCCAGTGTTCTTCTCATCCCATGTGGTGACAGGGGCCATCTGTGAATAACGAAGGTTGAGCTTTGTATAGGCGTCATAGACACCTTGGGAGAGTGCGACTTCATCTTTGGAAGTGGTCAGCACATACTGACCTTTCTTACCCATGATCAGCGCTGTTCCTGTGTCTTGGCACATCGGCAGAATTCCACCTGCTGCGATATTGGCATTCTTTAAAAGATCAAGAGCCACAAAGCGATCATTAGCTGAAGCTTCAGGATCCTTCAAAATCTTAGCTAATTGCTCAAGGTGTTCTGTGCGCAGGTAATGGGAAATATCGTGGATGGCAGTCTCTGTCAGATGTGTGAGCGCTGATGGTTCTACTTGAAGAAATTCTCTATCACCTAACTTGATAACGCTGACGCCCTCTTTAGATACAAGACGGTACTTCGTTTTATCTGCACCAAGTGGCAGAAGATCTGAGTAGGTGAAATCTGGTGACATTATTCGGCTGGCTTCTTTGCAGCATCTAGCTTCTTCTTAGCACCGTCTAACCACTCCTGGCAGATCTTTGCTAACTCTTCGCCACGTTCCCAGAGCTTGAGTGATTCCTCTAACGTCGCGCTGCCATCTTCAAGAGATTCAACAATCTCAGCGAGCTCATCGCGAGCTTCTTCATATGAGGGCTTTGCATCCTTGGTGGCCATGTGCTCAATCTACTCTCTGCCGATTACTCGTTGACTGTGGCGCGGGTCTCGCCCTTTGCCACACGGATGCGCAGATGCGTACCTGCCTTTGCCTTCGAAGCATCACGAACAATGGAGCCATCTTCTAATTGCACAACTGCATAACCACGATCCATCGTCGATTGTGGAGAGAGTGAGCGAAGGTGAGCCTTGATGCCCTTGAGCTCCTTCTTCTCGATCTCAAGAAGGGATGCAAAGCCGCGGATGGAGCGATCGCGCCAGCCTTTGATTTCATCGCGGCGAGAAGTGACCATGACGCTGGGATCTTTCATTACGGGGCGATTGCGCATCTGCGCAACTTGGTTGAGTTCATACTCAATCGTTGAGAAAAGCCTGCGATACATACGGTCTCTGATCTTCTCAATATCGCTAATCTCTTGAGCGATATCTGGCACAACTCTCTTTGCTGCATCTGTGGGAGTTGATGCACGGTAATCGGCAACGAGATCCAACAGCGGTGAATCCTTTTCATGGCCGATTGCGCTGACAATGGCAGTTGTGCAACTTGCAGCTAGTCGAACAAGTGACTCATCACTAAAGGGCAAGAGATCTTCAAAGGAGCCACCGCCGCGAGTAATGATGATGACATCGACATTGGGGTTGGCTTCTAGCTCTGACAATGCCGCTGAGACTTCCACAACGGCTGCAGCTCCCTGCACAGCAACTTCACGAATTTCAAATTGCACAGAGGGCCAGCGACGTCGTGCATTTTCAACAACATCTTTTTCAGCATCGGTATTGCGACCGCAGATCAGGCCGACTGTGCGTGGCAGACGGGGAAGTGCAATCTTTCGATCTGCGCTAAAGAGTCCTTCAAGAGCTAACTTCTCTTTCAGAGCTTCAAGGCGGGCCAGTAATTCACCGACTCCTACTTGGCGAATCTCTTTTGCCGACAGAGTCAGTGATCCATTTTTAGTAAACCAGGATGGCTTTGCATAAATCACAACGCGAGCATTGGCAGGAAGTGGTTGCACACTTGCCAAAACAGTTTTGTAACACATCACTGAGATACTCATATCGGCGCTCGTATCGCGAAGGCGCATAAAGGCCATTCCGCCGCTTCGTTCATTGAGTTCTGATATCTCGCCCTCAATCCAGATAGGGCCTAATCGATCGATGTAATCCTTGATAGCTTCAGAGACCACACGCACTGGTGCGGGGGATTCACTTGAAGTTTCGAACATGGCGAGAGCCTAATAGACTGCGCGATATGAGCAAGAAGATTCTCCTGGCAGCCCCACGTGGGTATTGCGCAGGCGTTGACCGAGCAGTTGTGGCCGTTGAAAAATCGCTAGAACTCTATGGGGCTCCTGTCTATGTCCGTAAAGAGATCGTCCATAACAAGCATGTGGTCTCAACTCTTGAACAACGCGGCGTCATCTTTGTCAATGAAACTGATGAAGTTCCAGAAGGTGCGACGGTTGTCTTCTCAGCTCACGGAGTTTCCCCTGCCGTTCACGCAGAAGCTGCAGTACGAAACCTCAAGACCATCGATGCAACATGTCCACTGGTAACCAAGGTGCATAACGAGGTGAAACGTTTTGCTAATGAAGAGACAGAGATTCTTCTCATCGGCCACGTAGGACACGAAGAAGTTGAAGGAACTGCGGGTGAGGCTCCAGGCAAAGTTCGCATTGTCGATGGACTCGATGAAGCTCGCACCATTCAGCCAACACCAGGTAAGAAACTTGTCTGGCTCACACAGACCACACTCTCTGTTGATGAAACTATGCAATCGGTTGCAATCCTGAAAGAGCGCTTTCCAGAGATTGCCAATCCGCCAAGTGATGACATCTGTTATGCAACACAGAATCGTCAAGAAGCTATTAAGGCAATTGCCCCCAATGCAGATCTCGTTCTTGTCGTAGGATCGACAAACTCATCGAACTCTGTGCGCCTTGTTGAAGTTGCACTCGAATATGGAGCAAAGGCTGCTTACCTCATCGATTATGCAGATGAGGTAAAAGAAGAGTGGCTTGTAAACGCTGAGACAATTGGTGTCACAAGTGGTGCATCTGTTCCTGAAATTCTTGTTGATGATTTACTTAAGCACTTGAGCGCACACGGCTATCACGATGTTGAAGAAGTGCGCGCGACAGAGGAGACCCTTCTCTTCGCTCTTCCTAAAGAGCTCCGCGCAGATCTGAAGAAGGCGTAGTCATTGACTACATTTGTTGAGATTCAAGGTGAGAACCTCGCTGTTGAAATCTATGAACCAAAGGCGCGCATTGCAGATGTAGTGCTGGTGCATGGTTTTACTGGCAGCAAAGAAGATTTCGAGGTCATCGGACCGCTGCTGGCCGATATGGGTTATCGCGTTCTGACCTTTGATAATCGGGGACAACATGAATCAGCCCACAGCAAACGTGAAGATGCTTATTCCATGCACTCACTAGCACGTGATGTCATTGAGCTTTCCAATCACTATGGATTTGTGAAACCACATTTACTCGGGCATTCATTTGGTGGACTTGTCGCACAACGTGCGCTTGTGCAATCGCCGCAAACTTGGAGATCACTCACAATATTCTGTAGTGGCCCTCATTGGATTCCAGATAAGCCAGATCTCGATGCCACGCTTCATATTCTTAAAACTATGACGATGGAAGAATCTTGGTATAAATATAAGGATGAGACAGATAAATTGCTGCCTCGTTATGAGACATATAAGAAGCGCTGGATCGCATCAGATCCGAACTCCACCCACACTATGGCCCTTCACTTAAAAGATACTCAAGCTCTCACTGCAGAAATTGTTGCGACAAAGCTTCCCGTACACGTTATTTATGGTGAGAACGATGATGCGTGGCCACTACCTATGCAAGATCAGATGGCGAAGGATTTATCGGCCCCGCGCACCATCATTAAGGATGCAGGACATTGCCCTAATGAAGATCAGCCAGAGGAAACAGTGAAGGTATTAACGAACTTCTGGAGCAGTCTGTAACCGTTGCGAAGGACGGCTCTTTGCCTTCTCATTAAAGAACATAAACCATCCATAGAGCGCGCTGATAAGTAGGAATGGCGCAACGCTTGCAAGGGATGCAATGAAATCAATGCCAACGCGTGATGGGCGAAGTCCATCGCTAAAGATTGTGTAGATAAGTGTGGTTGCTGCATAGGCAAGCGGTGGAGTAACAGCTGCGACATAGCGAGTGCCTTTGCGACCGTATGCAATTCCGCCGTAGGTAACAAGGCAGATGATCAGCCCTGAGAGAATTCCAGCACCCGAGCGAATCCACATCTCAAGCCAGACAAAGATGAAGATAAAGAAAGATTGCAGAACCAGAACACCTTGCTTATTAAGGCCAGGTCCTGAGATGGACGGCTTCTTGATTGCTGTTGCCATTGCTTACTCCTCTACTACTTCTACATCAATGAAATCATCTGTTTCTAAATCAGGGTTATTGAGCGCTCTGACATCTGCAGGTGCATCAGGGTATTCGATGGCGAGCTTCTCTTTATCACCCGTAACTCCCAGCTTATGAATACGTCGAGCAGGAGAGAGAACAGTCTTCTCAGCCGTTGGTACAAGATCCTCATATGCCTTAGATGTTGAGTTAATCGCCTTACCAACAGCCACAATCTTTGAATGCAGAAGGGTGATGTTCTTCAAAAATGTTGCTGCGACCTTGGTGATGTCATCTGCATTCTCTGCTAATTGATTGCGAGTGAAGATATGTCCGACTGTGCGCAGAAGTGCCATGGTGGTTGTGGGGGTTGCAAGTGTGACGCCAACTTTAAATGCCTTCTCAAGAAGTGTGGGGTCGATACGAAGTGCCTCTGCCAGAAGGGTTTCAAATGGCAGGAAGAGAACGACGAAATCAGGTGAGCCCTGTGATTTGTGATAGCCGCGCTTTGAGAGAGCATCGACATGCTTAAGTAAATCTTTGGTATGTAGAGATAAGAGTTCATCGCGCTGGCCTTGATCTTCAGTACCAAATGCTTCAAGGAAGCGATCAAAGGGAAACTTGGAGTCGATAAATAATTTTGAGCCACCCGGCATATGCACAGTGATATCTGGAATACCAGATGAATCAGCATCTGTGGTCGAGCGCTGTGCATCATATTCATGGCCCTCGCGAAGTCCTGCCTGTTCAAGCAGTAATTGCAATTGCGCTTCGCCGAATTTTCCACGAGTCTGCGAACTAGCAAGTGCTCCTGCAATTTTCTTAGTCTCATCAAAGAATGTGGTGGATGCTTTGCGCATCTCATCGATGGTGCCAACTAGTTGTGTCTCAGATGCAATTCGTTTTTCAGCAGCTTCTTGAGATTGCGCGCGCATGCGTTCAACGCTTGCCTTCATCTCCTCCATCTGCGTTGCAATCTTTGTATCATTTTCAGATTTTGCTTCAGCAGCTTTGAGGCGATCATCAGATGCTTTGAGAAGCACCTTCACATCGTTGAGTTCTTGCGCCAATGAATCAGATGAGGAAGAAGTATTTTTCATCCGAGAAATCCAGATACCAAGGCCCAATCCAAGAAAGAGGCCGATAATCAGAGTTATTAAGGTCACGAGTGCGCTGGGCATGGGGCAATCGTGGCAGGAGGCACTGACAATTCCCCGTAGGCTGTCCTACTTATGAGCCTGTCTATTGGAATCGTCGGTCTGCCGAATGTTGGAAAGTCGACCCTTTTTAATGCTCTGACCAAGAACAATGTCTTGGCCGCTAACTATCCCTTCGCCACTATCGAGCCCAATGTCGGCGTTGTGGGCGTTCCGGATGAGCGTTTAGCCAAGCTCGCCACAATCTTTGGCTCTGAAAAGCTTCTACCAGCAGCTCTCTCATTCGTAGATATTGCTGGCATCGTCAAGGGCGCATCTGAAGGTGCTGGCCTTGGTAATAAGTTCCTTGCAAATATTCGTGAGACCGATGCCATCTGTCAGGTCATTCGCGTCTTCACCGATGGCGATGTCGTTCACGTTGATGGTCGCATTGATCCATCCAGTGACATGGAAACAATCAATATGGAGCTAGCGCTCGCAGATTTACAGACTATTGAGAAGGCAATCCCGCGACTTGAGAAAGAGGCGCGTGTTGCTAAAGAGAAGGCGCCGGTTTTAGAGGCGGTTAAGGAAGCAAACGAGTGGTTGCAATCAGGAAAGCCTTTGTCACAGTCAAAGATTGATCGCGAACTTCTGCAGGAACTTCACTTGCTCACAGCAAAACCATTTCTCTATGTCTTTAATGTCGATGCTGCAGAACTTGCTGATAATGAGTTGCGCACGAAGTTATCAGCACTCGTTGCTCCAGCCGAAGCTATTTTCTTGGATGCAAAGACTGAGGCAGAACTCGCTGAATTAAGTGATGAAGATGCACTCGAACTTCTGCAGGCAATTGGACTTAACGAACCAGGCCTTGCAACTCTTGCCCGCGTTGGCTTTGACACACTCGGTCTTCAAACATATTTAACCGCAGGTCCCAAGGAAGCACGCGCTTGGACTATTCACAAAGGCGACACCGCACCTATGGCTGCCGGCGTCATTCACACAGATTTCCAAAAGGGTTTCATTAAAGCTGAAATCGTTTCTTTTGCCGATTTGGTAGAAGCGGGCACAATGGCCGATGCGAAAGCAAAGGGCAAAGTTCGTATGGAAGGCAAGGAATACATCATGCAAGACGGAGACGTAGTGGAGTTCAGATTCAATGTCTAATAACCCAGCCCTAAACACAGCCCGAGCCCGACTTAATCAGGCACACCTTAAGGATCTTCCTAAGAAGACCCGTGACAACCTGCGCAACGTTGCGATCATCGCTCACGTTGACCACGGTAAAACAACACTCGTTGATGCGATGTTGTGGCAATCCGGAGCCTTCGCTGCTTATAAGAAGCAAGAAGAAGGTCAAGATCGCATGATGGATTCCATGGATCTAGAACGCGAAAAGGGAATTACGATTCTTGCTAAGAACACATCAGTGCGTCGCGGTGACACTGTCATCAACATCATTGACACACCAGGCCACGCAGATTTCGGTGGTGAAGTTGAACGTGGTCTTGAGATGGTCGATGGCGTCATCCTTCTCGTTGATGCTTCAGAAGGCCCACTTCCACAGACTCGCTTCGTATTGCGCAAAGCGCTCCAGAAGAATCTTCCCGTCATTCTCCTTATTAATAAGGTGGACCGTTCTGACTCCCGTATTGCAGAAGTTGTGGATGAGGCATATGCACTCTTCCTTGACCTTGATGCCAATGAAGAGCAGATTGAATTTCCAGTTGTCTACGCATCCGCTAAGGCAGGTCGTGCATCGCTGACTCGTCCAGCAGATGGTGGAATGCCTGAAGAAGAAAACCTCGATGTTTTATTCGACACTATCTTCTCTGCAATTCCAGCTCCTGTTTATCACGAAGGTGCACCACTTCAGGCACACGTGACAAACCTTGACTCCTCTCCATTCCTTGGTCGTTTGGCTCTATGCCGCGTTCACGAAGGTGTGATTAAGAAGGGCCAGACAGTTTCTTGGATTAAGACAGATGGAACAGTAGAGCGCGTGAAGGTCTCAGAACTTTTGATGACTGAAGCTCTCGAACGCGTTCCAGCACTTGAGGCAGGCCCTGGCGACATCATCGCTGTTGCCGGTATTGAGACAATCACTTTGGGTGAGACCTTGGCAGATGTTGAAAACTCACATGCGCTGCCACTGATTACTGTCGATGAGCCATCTATTTCGATGACAATCGGTATCAACACATCACCACTTGCGGGCAAGAGCGGCAAGATGCTTACTGCACGCCAGGTGAAGGATCGTCTTGATAAAGAGTTGGTCGGTAACGTCTCACTTCGTGTTCTGAACACAGAACGTCCTGACACATGGGAAGTTCAAGGCCGCGGTGAACTTCAGCTCGCAGTGTTAGTTGAAATCATGAAGCGCGAAAGCTTTGAACTCACAGTGGGTAAGCCACAGGTTGTTACCAAGATGATTGATGGAAAACTTAATGAACCGATGGAACATCTGACTATTGATGCACCTGAAGATTACTTAGGAGTTCTGACTCAGTTGATGGCACTTCGTAAGGGCCGCATGGAGCAGATGGTCAATCACGGAACCGGTTGGATTCGTCTTGATTACAAGGTTCCATCCCGTGGTCTTATTGGTTTCCGTACTGAGTTCCTTACAGAAACTCGCGGAACAGGATTGCTTCACCACGTATTTGATTCATACGAACCTTGGTATGGAGAACTTCGCACACGTGCAACAGGTTCCCTCGTCTCAGACCGTATTGGCGCAGTGACTTCCTACGCACTCGCTGGTATTCAAGAGCGCGGTTCAATCTTCGTTGAACCAGGTGATGAAGTCTATGAAGGCATGGTTATCGGTGAGAACTCTCGTTCAGATGATATGGATGTCAACTGTGTTCGTGAAAAGAAGCTCACCAATATGCGTGCATCAGGCACAGATGATTCTGAAAAGTTGATTCCACCTAAGAAGCTGAATATGGAAGGCGCTCTTGAATTCTGTCGTGAAGATGAGTGCGTAGAAGTAACTCCAGCGGTTGTTCGTATTCGCAAGGTGACTCTGGATGGCCCAGAGCGCGCTCGAGCAACATCACGCGCAAAGAAGAACAACCAGAGCTAAATTGTCAGTGGCTTACGGTTGAATTAGAACTGTGAGTAAGAA
>JBILBC010000080.1:0-5487 GCA_044353885.1 Candidatus Planktophila sp.
TCTTCGCCTCGTGCGAGCAGATGCTGAGGGGTTCTCTCTTTCCTTAAGCGATCAACAGAAAGCTGCCGTTGCACATCGCAGCTCTCCTCTGATTCTCACAGGAGCCACAGGCACAGGAAAAACAACTGTTCTGATTGAGGCAGCGCTTTCACGCATTGCAGCAGGGCAATCACCTGATTCCATACTTTTACTTACCTATGGCCGCGAACGTGCATCTGAAATGCGCGATGCCATTGTCACCCGATCAGAGAAAACTGCATTTGAACCGTTAGCAAGAACTTTTCACTCACTGGCCTATTCCATTCTTAAGATGCGCACGGGAGATAGCTATCGCGACATCGTTCTTCTATCGGGTGCTGAGCAAGAAACATTTATCTCTCAACTTCTCGATGGTGATATCCAAGATGGTTATAAGCAGTGGCACGATGATTTAAAGAAGACACCGCAATCATTGGGTGAGCCGCTACAGACTCAAGGTTTTGTTCGCGAACTTCGCGACCTCATCATGCGCGCCAATGAACGTGGCATCACACCAGATAAGTTGGCAGAGCGTGGCCACCAATTAGGTGAGAAGTATTGGGATGGCGCTGCGCAATTCTGGAACCGTTATTTAGGTGCGATGACTCTGCAAGAGGTATTGGCGGGAGATGCCAAGGTCCGCATTGATCCATCTGAAATCATTAACTCTGCAATTAACTATTTGTGTGCCAACCCTGAACTATTGGCTGAACTACGGGGACGATTTAGCACCATCATTGTTGATGAATTCCAAGAAAGTGATCCAGCACAGCGCACACTGCTCTCATTGCTTGCAGGCGCAGATTTAGTAATTGTCGCCGATAGTGCAAGTGCTGTGGGGCGATTCCGAGGAGCAGATCCTGAAGGAGTTGCTGCAGTCATTGATTCCTATCTCGCAGCCGGTGCTAAAAAGATTGAGCTCACTACAAATTATCGTGGCGCACCTGAAACACAGACTGCGCGTCTGCATTCTGAATCTGAAGAGGCGCAGTTCATCGCATACCAATTTAAACGAGCGCATCTCATGCAAGGAGTTCCCTATTCGCAGATGGCTGTGATTGTCAGGTCTCATGGGCAGACCGCATCGGCTATTCGTCGCGCCTTTGCTCAGGTCTCTATCCCAACAGCAGGAGATGTTGAAGCGTTAGCTAATAACGCTGCCATTGCGCCATTTCTCTTGCTCGCACGGGTTGCAACAGGTGCACAACCACTGAATCTGGACACTGCAGAGAAGCTGCTGACATCGGAATTCGGGGGAGCAACATCGGTTTCATTGCGTCGCACACGTGCGGCCCTGCTTGCTGCTCGTGATGAGGCAAGTGATAAGCGCTCAGGTACACAGTTAATTCTTGATGCAATCCTTACAGGAGATATTGCGATTGAAGATTCTGCTGAGTTAATGCGCGTTCACACACTTCTTGCTGCTGCCAAGAAATCCATTGCAAAGAAGAGTGCGACGATTCATGATTTATTGTGGGCAATATGGAATAACGCAAGTAATAGCGATAATGAGAAGATTGCAGATAGTTGGCGTGCGGCTGCCCTTAAGGGTGGATCCCGCGGTGCATCAGCAGATCGTGATCTCGATGCAATGATTCAACTCTTTGATTCAGCAGCTCGTCATATCGAACGCTTTCCTGGCGCAAAACCTGACTTATTCCTGAATGAAATTGCAAATGAAACTATCGTCACCGACCTCATTACAGCCCGTGGTGTTCGCGCTGATGTGGTTGAAATCCTTACTGTGCACTCTGCTAAGGGGCGCCAGTGGCAATATGTTGCAGTAGCTGGCGTGCAAGAAGGTGCGTGGCCAAATCTGAAGCAGCGCAGCTCCTTACTTGGCGCTGAACGTCTTGTTGAGCGAGTGCGTCACGGAGATGAATTAGCACAGGTAGCACTTGACATGATTGCTGCATCATCACTGGCTGAAGATGAAGCGCGTTTATTTCATGTTGCAACTACTCGTGCTCGCCAATCACTTCTTGTGACAGCAATCTCTCGTGAAGATGAGACACCTTCTATCTTCTTTGAAGATCTTGCAGAGTCCCTCGGCACAGCAGAATCTGAAGTTGAAGTTCCACGCCCGCTGACAGCAGCAGCGCTCGTTGCAACGCTGCGACGAGAAGTGAACTTAAGTGGAAATACAAGTGCTGCATCCCTTCTCAAGACATTAAGTTCCAATGGAATTCACCTTGCACAGCCATCACAGTGGTTGGGATCTGCAGCCATTACCTCTGAATTACCCGTCATTGATGCAGGTGCGCTCGTTCCAGTATCTCCATCAGGTGCTGAAAACTTCACTGAATGTGGGCTGAAATGGTTCTTGGAAAAGAGCGGTGGCACCGATGGTGATTCCACTGCGCAGTTACTGGGCTCTGTTATTCACGAATTCGCTCGGCTTAAAGTGGAAGAGGCGGGAATTACCGATGAAGCGCTGCAGAGCAAACTCATTGATTCATGGCCGTTGATTGATGATAGTCAGGGATGGATTAGCCATGCAGCCCTTGCTCGGGCTAAGAAGATGCTCGAGCGATTCTCTCTCTTTCATTCCAAGTCTCTATCTGAGAATAACCGCACCGTTGCAGGCGTTGAAAAGAGCTTTGAAATCACTGTGGGGCGCGCACTTATCCGTGGAAATGTTGACCGCATTGAAGTAGATAGCGATGGCAAGCATTACATCATCGACTTTAAGACGGGAAAGAAAGAGATCTCAGGAGATGATGCACAGACCAATTTGCAGCTTGCCTGCTATCAATTAGGTGTTGTCCTTGATGGATTTGAAGAGAAGTTAAAGTCCACCGATGTCACCGGTGCTCAGCTTGTCTATCTTGCAAGTAAGAATAAGAGCTATAGCACCCGTGAACAAGATCCTTTAGTCGATGTTGATGCTACTAAGGCAATACTGGAAGAGATTGCTGTGGGTATGGGCGGTGCAACATTTACTGCCCGTAAGAACGATATGTGTAAGCAGTGCAAGGTCAAGCCTTCCTGTCCGCTCTACCTTGAGGGTAAGGCGGTGCATCAATGATTGAAAAGTACTCACCTGATCAAGTAGCCGAGATGATCATCTCGATCGATCCCACATTCCATCTTCCATCTGATGAACAGCGCCCGATTATTTCTATTTACGATAATCCGCTTGAGCCAGCTGTTGTTATTGCAGGTGCTGGATCAGGAAAGACTGAGACGATGGCAGCTCGCGTTGTCTATCTCGTTGCAAATGAAATCGCGCGTCCTGATCAGATTCTCGGTCTTACCTTTACGCGAAAGGCAGCAGGAGAGCTCAATACTCGTATACGTAAACGTCTTCGCCAATTCCAGCAGGCACAAGATAAGCAGGGTATAGCGCGCACTTTTAGCTCACTCGATACTGCAGTGACCACCTATCACTCCTATGCAGGACGTCTCTTGAGTGAACATGCAATTCGCTATGGCATTGATGCTGATGTGCAGCCGTTGGGTGAGGCAGCCCTCTGGATGGCTGCCAATAAGTTGGTGCGCGAATGGGATGACGGGACCTTTGCAACAAGTGATGCAGCAAGCACTGTAGTGAAGGATTTATTGGGCCTGACATCGATGGTTCTTGAACATCGAGTGACTGTGGATCAAATCAGAGATGCTGATGAGAAGGTATTACACGAGCTTGCACAGATGACCGGTGCTACCAATGAAGAGACTCGCAGAGTTGCAAAGGTCTTGAGCCAAAGAATTGCGATGCTGCCGATGATGGAATCATTCCTTGAGGCACGGCGTCAATCAGGTGAACTCTCATTTGATGATCAGATTGCACTTGCTGCAGATATTGCTGTCAATTTCTCCGATGTGGGAGTACTTGAGCGCGCGAAGTATCCGATTGTTCTGCTGGATGAATATCAAGATACTTCTCAGTCACAGGTGCGCTTACTCTCTGCCCTCTTTGGTGGTGGACATCCTGTTACAGCTGTGGGCGATCCTTGCCAATCAATCTATACATGGCGCGGTGCATCATCTGGAACTATCAGTGCATTTAATGCAAATTTTCCTAAGAGCGATGGTGCAACAGGCAAGAACGTCTATGAGCTTCTTACAACATATCGCAACGATGAATCCATCCTTACCCTTGCCAATGCAATCTCTGCTGATGTGAGAAAAGATGAAGGCATCACCGTTGCAGCGTTGAAACCACGTAAGGGTGCTGGAAAAGGAAATCTCACCTGTGGTGTCTTTGAAAACCTGGAAGGTGAAGCAACAGCAATCGCTGAATATTTCCAGCCGCTATGGATAAACCCAGAACGTGTGAAGGTGGGCAGCAAAGTTCCAAAGACTTTTGCTGTGCTGGTTCGAAAGCGTGCACAGATTGCACTCATTCAAGAAGCTCTAGCAAAGGCCGGAATTCCTTCTGAAGTCCTTGGTTTAGGCGGGCTTGTGCACGTTCCTGAGATTGCAGATCTTGTTGCGATGCTTAAAGTAATCAATAACCCTGATGCGGGAGCATCGCTGATGCGCCATCTGACTGGGCCACGTATCAATCTTGGACCACGCGATATCGCAGCTCTTGGCCGCTTTGCTCGTTCACGCTCTGAATCACTTTCTGCTGATAGTCGTAGCATCGTGAAGAACATTGTTGCTGGAAATCCACAATCTGCTGAAGCAGATGATCAATTCATTGGAAGTGTCATTGATGCACTCGATGAGATTGAAAAGTGCGAGAAATCAAAGTTCAGTGCTGTGGGCTATGAACGGCTGACTTCCTTTGCATCTGACTTGCGTCGTCTGCGCTCACGCGCATCTGCACCCATTACAGATTTAGTTGTTGATATTGAGCGTTACTTGAATTTAGAGAGCGAAGTCATGCTTCGCGATGGTGGCACACATGGCCGTCACCATCTCGATCGCTTTATGGATGAGGCTGCAAAGTTTGCACGCAGCGGTGGAACTCTGGCTACCTTCTTGCAATGGCTTGATGTTGCAAGTGAAGAAGAAGGTGGCTTGAAAGCTGGAACACCTGATGTTGATGCCAGTGTTGTTCAGATTCTGACTATCCACATGGCAAAGGGTGCTGAATGGGATGTTGTTGCAGTTCCAGGACTGGCGCAGGGAACTTTCCCGGGAGCAAATACAACAGATCCAGATAACTGGATTACCAATGAACGTCATATTCCATTTGCACTTCGTGGTGATAGAGATATCTTGCCGGCTTTCTCATGGAATGCAGCGACAACCAATGCTGCGGCAAAGAAGGCTATTGATGCATTCGCAGCAGAGTGCGTTGACTTTAAGATGCGGGAAGAAATTCGTCTTGGTTATGTGGCGATGACTCGTGCTCGCACGCATCTCTTCTGCTCCACATCATTCTGGCGTGATGGAGCAAAACCTGTGGCGCCTTCTCTTCTCTATGAAAAGGTCCAGGAGGTCGCAAGTGCTGTGGGCACAGTGCTTTCAGCACCTATTGCTCCAGAAAGTAGTGAGCGTAATCCTGCAAAAAATATT
>JBILBC010000067.1:0-7144 GCA_044353885.1 Candidatus Planktophila sp.
GCGAGCACTGTATTTATAGCCTGATGCGCGTTCTGCATCGAATGCAAAGGGACCTGTTCCGAGTGCTAATTGAGCAAGTGCTGCATCAAATAACTCTTCTGTATTGATGATCGGTGGCACGCCATCTGCTGGGTGCAAGAGCGGGGTAGGTGCCGGTTCTTGCGGCGCTTGCTCTATCTCAGCCACGGCGACGAGCTGAACCAATGGATGCAACTCCATCAGGAATAGGTGGCAAGCCGGCAACCTCAGTCATGAGATTGCACCATGCTTGCACGTGAGCAAATATTTCTTCAGGCGATGCAATGGTGGGTGACCATGAAGCGCGAATCTCGATTTCAGAGTCGTCATTGCGCGGTGAAAGTTTTCCAAAGGATGCACTCGATACTCGAGTGACTGTGCCACTGGGTGCGTTGTATTGAGCATTGGTTGCATTGAGAGAATCCAATAACCAATTCCAGCCGACTTCTGGAAGCAGAGGATCTTCCTGCATCTCACTATCGACATCGGCGCGCATAAAGCTTACGCACCGGAAATCACCCTCCCACGTATCTTGGCCGTCAGGTTCATGCAAGATGACAAAGCGCCCTGATGCAACCTCTTCCTCGGCATCTCCCGCTTGGCCATTTGAGATATCGGCGGTAAATGCAAAAGAGTATGTGGCAAGTTTTTGTGGCGCAGGAACTTCTTCCAAAATGATTTCAGGCCGTGGAGTGAAAGTACGAAGAAGCTCGATCATCTCTTCAAAAGTAAATGTCGATTTCACTGGTTAATTCTAAAGTTCGAAGTGCTCATTAGATGGGAGGCTGAGGGGGTCGGGCTGTAGAGTCCTCGCCATGGCCAGCCTCCTCGCTCTTTTATCGAGCGGACTTTGGGGTAGCGCCGATTATCACGCAGGCAAATTGAGTAAGAAATTTCCATCCATCGCCGTTCTTGCAACTTCTCAGGCGATTGGATTTATCACAGGTGTGATCTTGGTCTTGATTACCGGTGCATGGAGTGCGCAGGCTTTTGGAAGTGATGGATATTTCTTTGCAGGAGCATGTGCTGGCCTGTGTGGCTATGCAGGATTAATGAGTCTCTATGCAGCTCTTTCAACAGGTCGCATGGGAGTTGTGTCACCGATTAGTTCACTTGGGTCCCTCATTCCTCTTGCCTACGCAATCGTTATCAAAGGGGATCAGCTCTCAACAATTTTGAGCATTGGAGTAGCAGCAGCGCTTCTTGGTGGATTCCTAGCAAGCGGTCCTGAAGTTTCACAAGGGCTTCCATTAAAACCTGTCCTTCTCTCACTCTCGGCAGCCTTCTTCTTTGGGTTCGCACTTGTCTTTATGGCTATCGGATCACAGAGCAGCGCGCTGATGACAATGACGATGATGCGCACAACAACACTGCTCATTGGTATTGGAATCTTTATGAAGTATCGCCATATGGGTGGACTTGGTAAGCCAGAACTTCCTATCCTGATTTTTATCGGTGTAGCAGATTTTGCAGCCAACCTACTGTTGGGTGTTGCAACAACCAAGGGGTTGGTCTCACTTGCAATGGTGCTGGGCTCGCTCTATCCGATTGCCACGGCACTTCTTGCCTATAAATTTCTCCATGAGCGTCTGCATAAAGTGCAGTATGTTGGAATCGCATTCGCCGTTGTGGGCGTTGCTCTTATTTCAACGAGATAACTACCTACGTGCGGAGATAAATCTCGTCCCTGCTTCAGTCTTTTCATCTATCTGAGAGAAGTGAGATAGAAGCTCTTTCACATCTATGGCATCTTCTCCGCCAGCAACATCTGTAATGCTCAATTCAAGTTGATCGACAGAGCCGGCATCAATTAACTCACGGACAATTGAGGCACCAGCCTCTATATGAATATTAGGACCAAAGGTTTTAGCAGCGCGTTCAAGTGCTTCCACTGGTGAAAGATTCCAGCAGTGAGCCAAGCGATTATCAGCAAGTGGATTGATCAAGCTCTTTGAAATAACAACTACAGGAACGGGTGTGCGGTGATAGGGCTCTGTGCGCGCAGTATTTCCACCAATAAGAATGCAATCAGCGCTGCGGCGTCGGGCAAGAAATGCTGTGCGGTCAATCAAATTTGATACCCCTGCGGAATTTCCATTTTTCGTTGTCGAGCCATCGGCCCCTACAACGAGTGTGACCGTGACTACCATGTGCGCAAGAATATTGAATTTCTCACCCATTTATCAGCCAAATACCCCGTTCAAAATTGAAAATCCACATAGATGCGCGTTAGCCTTAAAACATGAGAAAACGGATGAGTGGTGGCGCTTTGGCCGCCATCGCAGTATTTCTCATCTCATTTCTTTCTCCACCAGTAGCAACTGCTGCACAGACTCTTGCTCAAGTTCAGGCACAGATCAATCGACTTGAAGAAGAGGCAACGACTGCAGCCGAAGGTGCGCAAGAAGCTAAAGTGAAGTTGGCATCTCTTACTCGAAGTCTTGCTGGAATTCAGGCGCAAGCAGCAATTCAGGGAAAGACTGTCGATGCAATTTCAAAGACTCTTGGAACTATTGCGGTCAATCAATATAAATCTGGCTCATTGAGTGAAAGTCTTGAACTTCTCTTTTCATCTGACCCAGCGCTCTATCTCTCATCTGCAGGCTCACTTGAAGCAATTACTCGCCGTAAGTCGACTGAACTACGTAAGTTCCAATCTGCAGAACAACAGCTCAATGCAACATCTCTTACAGTTAGCGATCGACTTGCCCAGGTGAAGGTGTTGCAGAAGAAGCTCGCTGAGCGAAGCGCATATGCGGCCTCAAAATTAGCCCAGGCAGAATCACTCCTTGCAAAGTTAAAGAAGGAAGATCGTGAGCGATTAGCAAAACTTGCTGAAGATCAAGAAAATGCCGATCAAGCTTCCTCGCTGAAGGAAGCAAAGAGTGCGGCAGGTGTATCAGGTCGTGCAGGCATCGCGCTCAAATACGCACTCCTACAAATTGGCGATCGATATGTTTTCGGCGCCGCTGGTCTAACAACGTGGGATTGTTCAGGGCTTACCATGCGAGCATTCCGAACAGCCGGCGTCTCACTTCCTCACTCATCCCGAGCTCAATCACGGATGGGTAAATCAATTCCTTTCAACCAGAAAAAGCCTGGTGACCTTCTCTTCTTCGGTCGCCCTGTTTCACATGTGGGTGTTTACCTTGGTGGCGGTCGCATGGTCCACGCACCTCGATCAGGATCGCGCGTGAAGGTCGCTGAGGCATCACTCGGTCGCAAGCCATTGGTTGCTGTGCGCCGGTTCTAATGAGCACGCCAGCGATTCTTTGCATTACCAATGATTTTGGTCCACGAGCAGGCGGTATTGAAACCTTCATCATCGGGCTCGTTGAACGAATGCCAAAGAGTTCAGTCATTGTCTACACATCTTCACAAGAAGGCTCAGAGCCCTTTGATCGTGCATGGCTAGATGATTACGGCGTTGAAGTCATTAGAGATAAAGCAAAAATTCTCCTTCCCACGCCACGAGTAGGAAGAGCTGTAAGAAAGATTGCTCGCGAACGAGGGGTGACAAAGGCTTTCTTTGGCGCAGCTGCGCCCCTTGCTCTTCTCTCACAAGGTTTGCGTCGCGCCGGCGTCACTCGCATCGTTGCGCTCACACATGGTCATGAAGTCTGGTGGGCTCGACTCTGGCCATTCTCCTTTGCTATCAAACGCATAGGTGCGGGCACAGATCACCTCACCTATTTAGGCAATTACACGAAGTCGCAGATTGAACGAGCACTCTCGCAAAAAGCGCGAGAATCAATGGCCAAAATTGCACCTGGAATTGATACCAATCACTTCGCACCCCAATCAAGCGCTGCTGCACTGCGCGCAGAACATGGCTTAACACAGAAGAAGGTCATCGTCTCGGTAGGAAGACTTGTGCATCGCAAGGGACAGGACACATTGATTGAGGCGATGCCTGAAATTCTCACTCAAGTACCGGATGCGCACCTGCTCTTTATCGGAGAAGGACCCTATAAAAATTACTTAGTGAAGCGAGCTGTTGCTCTTCACATCACTCACGCCATCACCTTTATTGGACGCATTCAGTATGCAGATCTTCCTCGCTATATCTGTGTGGGAGATATTTTTGCGATGCCTTCTCGTTCACGTTTAGCAGGACTTGAAGTAGAGGGATTGGGCATTGTTTATCTTGAGGCAAGTGCATGTGGGCTTGCAGTCATTGGTGGAAAATCTGGGGGAGCACCGGATGCTGTTCTTGAAGGTGAAACCGGCTACGCCGTCGATGGCACATCACCACATGATGTTGCAGTTGCTGCAATCGCATTGCTCAATAATCCAACGCTAGCAAGCAGCATGGGGGCTCGAGGTCGGCAGTGGATTATCGATGAGTGGCGCTGGGATATCTGGTCACAGCGATTTAACGCACTTCTTAGCTAAGCCCTGACTTCTTAGCTTTCTCGATAGCTTGCACACGATTCTTCACATCCATCTTTCGATAAATCGCACTCAGATGTGTCTTAAGCGTTGATTCTGAAATAAATAAGGAATCTGCAAATTCCTTCAGCGGTGCTCCTTTATGCAGCTGCGAAAGTATTTGAAGCTCTCGTTGAGACAGACCAAATGTTTCACGAGTGCGTTTGATAGCACCTGCAATATCGGTTGCTGAAAATGACTGAGGTGATAAAAGCGCATGCTCGATGCTTGCCAACAATTCGCTCATAGGAGCAGCTTTTTGCACAAAGGCGCTAGCGCCAGCATTCATCGCTGCAAGTACATATTCATCGCTCTCATTAAAACTTAAGATGACTAGGGCGGTCTGTTGTGAGATAGAGCGAACCCAGGTCACGATATCGAGACCATTACCATCAGGCAGATTGAGATCAACGATGATTAGGGCGGGATTAGTTCTTGCAATCTGAGCAAATGCTTCGCTGCGCGATGCCGCCTCATGGATATCAAATCTTTCTAACTTCTCCAGCGCTCGACGCACGCCCGTGCGAACGACTGCATGATCGTCAATGACAAGAACTGTTACTAATTGAGTCAGATCAATATCGCGATACGGGTGCCTTCAACACTTTCTATCGTCAGACTTCCGCCGAGTGCATGTACTCGTTCAAAAATTCCAGATAATCCATAGTGGCCGTCTTTCACGTGCGCGCCTCCAATCCCGTTATCAATCACCTCAAGACAGGTTCGATTGTTGACGGAATAGAGGTTGATGCCAATGTGGGTAGCCCTAGAGTGAGCAGAGCAATTACGTAGGATTTCGGTAGCAATGAGGATCAACTCACTGTGGGCGCTTTCTGCAAGTGGAACTTCCTCCAACCGCAGGGAAACCTCGCAAGGCATGAGAAGTTCCGCGACCAAACTTTGCAGTGCGTTGTTCAGTGGCGCGCTAGATATCTTTCGTAGATGCAGAATCTCTCTACGCACCTTGCTGATTAATTCATCCACCGCAAATCGCGTAGTACGAATCTCCGTGCGGGCGTTATTCGATAGCGACTCCTTGGAAAGAAGTACATCGAGTGAATAGCCAATACCCACGAGGTCCTGCGCGATGCCATCATGAAGCTCCCGAGCAATACGTACTCGCTCAGGTGAAGGCATCTCCATCGAAATTACTTAGTGAAGAGCGCAGTAATTTCTGACGCGTACTTCTGGCTAATAACGTGACGCTTGAGTGAGAGCTTGGCGGTGAGTTCACCGCCTGCAATAGTGAAATCTTGTGCCAGGATCGTAAATTTACGGATGGACTCAGCCTTGGATACTGCCTTGTTAGCTTCATCCACCGCAGTTTGAATCACAGCAATCAAATCAGGATCATTAATCAAGGCATCAATCGTTGCACCAGTCTTATTGTTTGCAGCGATCCATCCCTTGAGCATGTCTTGATCGATAGTAATGAGGGTTGCAATAAATGGCTGGTTATCTCCAACGACCATACATTGGCTCACAAGTGGGTGTGCGCGAAGGCGATCTTCAAGGACTGCAGGAGCCACATTCTTTCCACCTGCGGTGACAATGATTTCTTTCTTACGTCCTGTGATGTAGAGGAAGCCGTCATCATCAAGACGACCAAGGTCACCAGATTTAAACCAAGGACCATCAAATACTTCTTGATTGGCCCCATCGTTCTGCCAGTAACCGCGCATGACGATATCTCCCTTGATCAGGACCTCACCGTCATCTGCAATTTTGATTGTTGTTCCTGGAACTGGGCGACCTACTGAACCGACGCGAATATTCTTTGTGAGGTTAAGAGTTGCACCTGCTGTAGTTTCAGTAAGTCCATATCCTTCAAGAATGGTGATTCCAGCTCCGCGATAGAAGTGGCCAAGACGTGCGCCAAGTGGTGCACCACCAGAAATAGCTGCCTCAACTTTTCCACCCATAGCTGTGCGAATCTTTGAGTAGACAAGCTTGTCAAAGAGCCCATGCTTAAGCGTGAGAAGAGGATTAAACCCACGCTTATCTTTCGCCTCGCTATAGGCAATAGCGACTTCTGCCGCCTTTCTAAATATCTTTCCCTTACCGGCAGCATCAGCCTTTGCTTCTGCACCGTTATAAATCTTTTCAAAGATGCGGGGAACAGCAAGGACGAATGTTGGCTTAAATGAAGCAAGATCAGGTTGCAATCTGCCAACTGGATCACTGCAGTGTGCAAGGTGAAGACCAGCGTGAATTGCACCGATTTCCACCATGCGACCAAATACGTGGGCGACAGGCAAGAAGAGAAGGGTTGACCCTCCAGGCTTGAGGAAGAGATCGCTCGCACCTTCAACGACGTTGCCACATTCAGCTAAGAAGTTTCCGTGTGTGAGTTGCACACCCTTAGGACGACCTGTGGTGCCTGATGTGTAGATAAGAGTTGCGAGAGTGTCCGGAACGAGTGCGTTACGACGACGATCAATCTCATCATCAGAAATCTGCGCGCCAGCTTTGCGAAGAGTTGAGAGCACATCATCTGTCATGACCCAGACATGTTTAGTGTGGGAAGGAAGTACTGTGTTAACAAGTTCTTTATGTGTTGGTGTTTCAACGATAAGACCTACAGATGCAGAATCGTTGAGAATCCAATCCACCTGCTCGGCAGAAGATGTTTCATAAATGGGGACTACGCACCCACCTGCATACCAAATTGCAAAATCAAGAATGGTCCACTCAT
>JBILBC010000029.1:0-12283 GCA_044353885.1 Candidatus Planktophila sp.
ACGCGATCTCCAATTGCAATACCTGCTGCAACAAGACCTTTAGCTGTTGCGCGAATCTCTTCCTCTACCTGTCGCGCAGTCAGTGGCTGCCATCCATCACCGAGAGGGCGTGACATCGTGATGCGCTCTGGTTCAAACCATGCGCGCTCTGAGATGAGATTGGTGAGGTTTCCAGCAGTTGCTGCGGGAATTATGGCTGGGTTAGTGACTTCATTCATGTCGCTAACGCTAGCGGGAGAGATGGGCAAATGGGAAGATTCTCGCGCAAGATTGATGGAACGAGAGGGCTGGAGAAGGTTGGTAGCCTTGCGCCCATGTCCGAGAAGAGCGTTTCCACAGTCGTCATTGATGCACCCCTAGCCGATGTTCAAGCCGCACTCTTTGAGATCGGCTCATATCCCGAGTGGCTCTCATCCATTAAGAAGGCTGATGTCATCGAACGCGATGGCGAGAACCGCGTCCTTAAAGCAAAGCTTGCAGTTGATGCCGGCATGATGAAAGACCGTGTCACCTTGGACTATGACTGGAGCGCAGCTCCCGCAACTCTCTCCTTCACAATGGATGAGGCAGATCTCTTAACGCAGATGGATGGCACATATTCACTCAAGGCTATTGATGCTGACACAACACAAGTGACCTATGAACTCACCGTTGCCGTGAGTTTGCCCGTTCCTTCGATGATGATTACAAAAGCTCAACAGCAAACAATTGATGCAGCGCTGAAGGAATTGGCCGAGCGAGTCGCATAAATGAGTTACACGATCGGCGTTGATGTTGGCGGAACAAAGGTTCTCGGCGGCGTCGTAGATGAATTAGGAACGGTTGTTAAGACCGCTCGGCGCGACACGCCTCGCGAAGGTGGAGCAGCCCTCACCCAGGCAATTGCAGATGTTGCCAAAGAGTTAATGAGCGAATTCACCATTGATTCAGTGGGAGTCTCAGCAGCAGGATTTGTTTCATCTGATCGCAAGACCATGCTTGCAACACCGAATATTGCAGGGTGGAATGGTGTTGATCTTGATTACCAACTCACCTCCCTCATAGGACTTCCTGTCGTTATTGAAAATGATGCCAACGCTGCTGCATGGGGCGAAGCGCGATTTGGCGCAGGTCGCGGAAAGCGTCATATGTTGATGCTGACTGTTGGCACAGGTATCGGTGGAGGAATTGTTGTTAATGGCGAGCTCTATCGTGGAGCATTTGGAATTGCTGCAGAGATCGGACATATCCGAGTCGTTCCTGAAGGCCATCTCTGTGGTTGTGGTGCTCGCGGTTGTTTTGAACAATATGGATCTGGCAACGCTTTGATGCGCCATGCCCGTGAAGCTATTGCTGCAAGTCCTGATATCGCCCGCAACCTTCTCTCACGTGGTGATGGCACTCTTGAAGGACTAACGGGCAAAGCAATCACAGATGCTGCGCGCGATGGTGATGCGGTAGCACTTGCAGCATTTAACACAACAGCGCAATGGTTAGGTGCAGGTATTGCCTCCCTTGCAGTCGTTCTTGACCCAGAGTGTGTCGTTATTGGTGGGGGAGTCATTGATGCTGGGGAAATCTTGCTCAAGCCGACTCGTGAAGCGCTCGAACGTTCCATGCCATTTGCAGGAAAGCATCCTTACCCAGAAATTATTGGTGCACAGCTCGGAAATGAAGCAGGACTTGTAGGAGTTGCCGATTTAGCAAGATCCTAAATTACAGAGCAGCACCATCATCAGGATGCTGGTTGTGCGGATTATTTTTCCATCGAGTAATGGCACGGAGTGCATCTCGCACCTGATCTTTCAAACTCTTCTTAGCTATTGCAGGCGGTGTGAAACGGTTGTGATCTTCAAATGCATCTAGCTCATCCAAATATGTTGTTGGAGTTGATTCATCGAGTGAGAGACCTTCGACCATTGATTCAAACTCTGCATTAACGAGTTCATCATCGAATTCATCGCTCGATTCACGCTTGCTCATGGTTTATGTTCGCACAAAGGGGGGTAATCACGCTAAATTAGCGCCTATGAACAACCTGCCCTACGGAACCTTGCGGGCATTTCTTACCCCCTTCCTCATGTTGCTCTTTCGCCCTAAGGTAAAAGGTCTGCGCAATGTGCCGGCATCTGGCCCTTTGATCCTTGCATCAAATCATCTCTCCTTTAGCGATTCAATCTTTATGCCACTTGTTGTTCCTCGCAAAGTTACCTTCCTTGCAAAGAGTGAGTACTTCACATCTCCTGGACCTAAAGGGTTATTGAAGAAGCTCACCTTTATTGCATTGGGACAAGTTCCTGTCGATCGCTCTGGTGGTCGCCGCAGTGAAGCAGCGCTGATTACAGGTCTTGAAGTTCTTGCAGGCGGAAACTCTCTTGGTATTTATCCCGAAGGAACTCGTTCACCTGATGGTCGCCTTTATAAGGGGCGCACAGGTATTGCGCGCCTTGCTATTGAATCTGGTGCGCCAATTATTCCGATTGCGATGTTTAATACCGACAAGATCCAGCCCACTGGAACTGTTATTCCAAAAATTATGCGAGTGGGAATTACCTTTGGCGAACCTATGTATTTTGAAGGCGACTCATCAGATCTGCTTTATCTGCGTGAAGTCACGGATCAGATCATGAAACGCATTCAGCAGTTATCTGGTCAAGAATATGTTGATACCTATGCCGTGAAGGCGAAGAAATCTGGACTCAACGTTGAAAATAATGAAGAGAGCGATTAATCAATCTGTAGCTCTGCACGCTTAATCAAATAGTTACAGACATTACATTCAGGCCCTGAATCAGGCATGCCACCTTCAATAGTGGTGATGAGCTCTTCAAGGATTGCGCTAAAACGCGCAGTGTCGCGCTCGACGGGAACATAGACCTTATTCACACCAAAGCCATGAGAGTTACTTGCTAACTCACTCTGTGCAGTTTCGGTAACTCCTGCTAGTTTCCAGATAAGTAGACCCATGGATGAAACCGGGAAGGGTTTGCCTTTATCTGGATTCTCAAGTGCGTGGGCATATGCCTCAAGTTGAGGCGCATAGAAAGGGCCGTTGTCACGATCTGAATCAGAGACTTTGCAATCAATGATGCCCACAGAGCCATCTGTGTAATGACCTAGTAGGTCATAGATTCCTAGTATTTTCCAGCGAGTTTCAAAACCGTTGATTTTGATAGGCGCACTCTTTACCCATTGTCCCCATTGCTTCACAACGCCGGGTTTAAGTGATGAGTCAATATCTTGCATAGATGCTCTGCGAAAATGTTCTTCTTGAGAATCGGCAAGTGGCTTTACGAGAGGAAACTCTTTCTTGAGTTCGAATTTAAACCAATATTTGAGCCAGAGGCATCGCTTGCAGGTGGAGAGCCCAAAGGTGAGATCAGATGGAGCAATGGTCTCTCTTGCTGGAACATCAGGTTTTTGCATGGCTCATCTTCTCGCTATCCACTAGTTACTGCAGAGATTAAGATGGCGACACCAAGAATAATCATGATAACTCCACCGGTTGCACGAAGTCGTTCAAGGCGCTTGTTATCTGTTGCAAGCCATGCACGCGCAGTTCCGGCCAGTAAGCCCCATGTTCCATCAGAGATAAATGCGAGCACGCAGAAAACTAATCCAAGAAATACCAATTGGATGGTGACACGTCCACCATCGATATCTACGAATTGGGGGAGAACGGCTGCAAAGAAGACGATTGCCTTTGGATTAAGAACGCCCACCCAAAAACCATCACGAATTGATTGACGCGCAGTGGGTGCAATCGGTCCTTGATTTGTCATATCTGCGGCATGCAATTGACGTTTGCGAATGGCATCCACGCCGAGATAGATCAGATAGAGGCCTCCGGCCCATTGCACTGCGATGTAGGCGATATTCCATTTCTGCAATACTGGACCGACTCCGAGTGCCACCAATGTCGATAGAACAAAGGAGCCCGCCACATTTCCTGCAACGGTGAGAACTGAGATTCTTCGCCCCCAGGCAACAGCTCGAGCGATGACGAAGAGAACGCTGGGCCCTGGAGCGATAATGATGATGATCGCAGCCACCACGTACTCAGGCAGGCGCGAAGGGATGACTCCGGAGAACATGAGGCAAAGGTAGCCAATAGGCGCGTCGATTTGCGCCCTCTGCCCCCATGGGCTTGAATGAGCACTCGATATATCGAATAGATATATCGTCTAGCCATAGCCTGAGAGGAGGACCGCAAATGCGTTCCCGTTCAGAATCACTCGAATTCGCCCTCCTGGGCCTGCTCTCACAGGGTCCGTTGCATGGCTATGAGCTTCGAAAGCGCCTTATGACAATCTTCGGCCCATTCCGAGCGCTCTCATTCTCAGTCCTCTATCCGCAGTTAAAGCGGATGGTGATTTCTGAAGTGATTGAAGCGAAGGAAATTGGTGTGACATCACGCCGCACTCGCATTGTCTACACGATCACAAAAAAGGGAACCAAGCGCTTTGAGCTACTCAATAGCGCGGTGACATCAGATTCGTGGGAAGACGAAGGATTTGGAGTGCGCTTTGCATTCTTTAGCCCAACTACTACTCCCAACAGAGTTCGAATTCTGGAGGGGCGCTTGCGCCGCCTGGAAGAGAAGGCAGGGGTTTTGAAAAATGAATTAGCCAGCACTCCTGCTGCACTAGATAGATATCTCGAGGAGTGGCGCCGCTTCTCTCTCGAATCGCTAGAGCGAGAAATCGCATGGCTTAAAGAAATGATCATCACTGAGGGGAAAAGTAAATGAATATCACCACCGGTAAGGGCGACATCCGTGTTGCAATTGTTGGCGTAGGAAACTGTGCCAACTCACTCGTACAGGGTGTCACCTATTACAAAGATGCAGCAATTGACCAGGAAATTCCAGGTCTCATGCATGCTGTTGTAGGTGGCTATCACATCAATAATGTGAAGTTTGTAGCAGCCTTCGATGTCGATGCAAAAAAGGTTGGTTTAGATCTCTCTGAAGCAATTTGGGCTAGCGAGAACAACACCATCAAGTTCTCAGATGTTGCAAAGACTGGTGTTCCAGTTCTGCGCGGTGTCACACTCGATGGCCTTGGTAAGTATTACAAGGAGACAATTGAAGAATCGACAGCAGCGCCTGTCGATGTTGTTGCAACGCTGAAGGCAGAAGAGGTAGATGTCCTCATCTGCTACCTCCCAGTGGGCTCTGAAGAGGCTGCAAAGTACTACGCACAGTGTGCACTCGATGCAGGATGTGCCTTCGTTAACGCTCTGCCAGTCTTTATCGCATCTGATCCAGTGTGGGCTAGAAAGTTTGAAGATGCTGGCCTTCCTATTGTTGGCGATGACATCAAGAGCCAGGTAGGTGCAACTATTACTCACCGCATCATGGCTAAGTTGTTCCAAGATCGCGGTGTTCACCTCGATCGCACCTACCAACTCAACGTAGGTGGAAATATGGACTTTAAGAATATGCTCGAGCGCGATCGCCTTGAGTCTAAGAAGATTTCAAAGACCAACTCTGTAACATCTCAGCTCGATCACGATATGGGCGCAAAGAATGTTCACATCGGACCATCGGATTACATCCCATGGCTCGATGATCGTAAATGGGCTTATGTCCGCCTAGAAGGACGAGCATTCGGAGATGTTCCACTGAACCTTGAATACAAGCTTGAAGTCTGGGATTCACCTAACTCAGCTGGAGTCATCATCGATGCCCTGCGCTGCGCAAAGATTGGTCTAGATCGCAAGGTTGGGGGAGCGCTGCTATCACCATCGTCATACTTTATGAAGACTCCACCTGTTCAATACACAGATGAGCAAGCTCATAACAAGGTGGAAGATTTCATCTCAGGAAAGCTTGAGCGCTAGATTTAAGAAGCAGAAATGAGAAAACCCCGGTCCTGATTGCTCAGGGGCCGGGGTTCCTTCTTCCCTCAGTCTTCACGGAGAGTTAAAGAGTTGAGGGTTATATCGTCGCGCTATCTGGGGTGCGACGAATATGCACTAACCCTGCAATTGATAGCAGGAGCATTACAAGCCCTCCGACAAGTGCCGCTATTGCTCCGTATCCCGCGAGAACGCCCATGGTGCCGAATGCATATGCTGTAAGAAGCATTCCGCGCAAAGTGTTACCCATAAAGAGCGAGTCGCGAAGATCAGATAGCTTCTGAATTTGTGCAGTGTCCTTGCTACCGCTTCTAGTAAGAGCAAGGTATGCATTAGAAACTTCTGAATACGTAGCAGGTTTTCCCATTACTGCGTTAGATGATGCCTTCATATGTTCCCAGATGAAGAGATCGGAATAGTCACGAGCCATCTCTCCAGTCGTGACTGACTTATCTGCCCATTTGGCGAGCTGTTCTCTAGTTTCTGCTGGCATTCCTATTGCAGGTGGAAATGTGATGTTCTGATTCTCTAATTGACTCGTAACAGACTCGGATGCGAATGAAGATCCCCAGTTGAGCAGCCCTGCAGCTACGAATAGAAATACTGTGAGGCCAAAACCTACAGCAGTGACAATCTTGTCAAAATTCTTACGTTTCATTTAATTTCTCTCCCTTTGCAATTCGCTTAGATAGTTAAGCGCTATGCAAATTACATACCTGAGGTATGTGCTAAAGGAGGTAAATGCTGAGGGCTACCACCTTAAGGAAAGAGGTGAGGGCTAGCACCAGGAATAATGTGACGTAAGTAATGTAAAAGGCTAGTGAATTTCGCGATTACAAATCGCTTGGCCTTGGCCATTTAATTCCAGATGGGAACAAGGAACAGCTAAACGATCAAATGCTGCGTCGCCATAATGAGTGCGGAAGGCAAGAGCCAGGAGTACTCGAATATTTGTATCTCCATCGGAAGTAATTCCAAATGCTTTGGCTGATCGGCTGATTGTGTTCTCAATAACTTTCTCCGTGTGATTGGTCTCACGTGCGATTGCGGAGTTCGTCTTACCTTCACAAAGCAGACCTAGAACTAACTGCTCAAATGGCGATAATTCTCTGGTGGTGATTGTTATATCTCTAGACATTACAGCGACCTCTCCGTTGCTATAGCCCTAATTATGCTCCTGGAAGCATCCTTTGATTTACCTTTACTGCCCTTTAAGATGCTCCAATGACGGAAATTACGGCCTCGAATCAGGGGCAAACGCTCGTACTACGCTTAAACCGTCCCGAGAAGATGAATGCGCTTACTCGGGATATGTATGCGGGCTTGGCCTCTCAACTCAATCAAGCGGCTGAAGACCCTGCAATTCGATGCGTTCTCATCACCAGCGAAGGCGAACATTTCACCGCTGGCAATGACATCCGAGATTTTATGTCTAATCCACCGACTGAAAAAGATTCTGTAGTCGCCAAATTCTTGGGCTCACTCTTGGAATTTCCTAAGCCTCTCCTTGCAGCAGTCAAAGGCAATGCGATCGGTGTTGGCACAACAATGTTGCTTCATTGCGATGTTGTTGTCGCTTCGCCAACTGCAAACTTCTCTATGCCTTTCACATCTCTTGGATTAGTTCCCGAAGCTGGCTCAACGAGACTTTTCCCAGCACTTGTGGGCTATCAACGTGCTGCAAAGATTTTCATGACCGGTGAATCCTTTGGGGCTGATGCAGCACTTGAGATGGGGCTGATTGCTGAGATTGATTCAGATACAGAAAGTGCGGCTCTTGTAATCGCTGAGAAGATTGCCCAGCAACCGCCAAAAGCGGTTTTAAATACCAAGGCCCTCATGAAGGCTGGTAGCCATGATGCTGTGTCGGCAGTCATGCTTGCCGAGTTCCAACTCTTTGCCCTCGCTCTGCAATCTGAAGAGGCTGCAGATGCATTTATGAAATTCATGTCAAAGAAGGGAAAGTAGATGTCACTTCAAGGAAAGCGCGTATTCATTACAGGAGGATCGCGCGGTATTGGTTTAGCCATCGCCCTTCGAGCAGCCCAAGATGGCGCATTAGTTGCCATTGCTGCAAAGACATCAGATCCAAATCCCAAGCTTCCAGGAACTATTCACACAGCAGCCGAAGAGATTCGCGCAGCTGGTGGAACAGCACTTCCTATTCAGTGCGACCTGCGAGATGAGAGTCAGATTGCAGCCGCGGTAGCGCAAGCCGCGAATGAGTTCGGTGGCATTGATATCTTGATTAACAATGCCAGTGCCATTAATTTAACTCGCACAGAGGAGACCCCTGCAAAGCGTTTTGACCTCATGTTCGATGTCAATGTTCGCGGCACTTTCTTGACTTCTCAGGCTGCGATTCCACACCTTCGCGAATCAGCAGAGGCTGGACGTAACCCACATATTTTGACCCTATCGCCACCGCTATCGATGAAACCAAAATGGTTTAAGAACCATGTTGCCTACACGATGGCTAAGTATGGAATGAGCATGTGCGTATTGGGCATGGCAGAAGAATTCAAGCGTGATGGAATCGCAGTCAATGCGCTCTGGCCCCGCACGGCAATTGATACCGCAGCTCTTCAAATGATCCCTGGGATTGATACTGCTACTTGTCGCACACCAGAGATTCTCTCTGACTCTGCCTACATCATCCTCAATCGCAATTCGAAGG
This sequence comes from Candidatus Planktophila sp., assembly GCA_044353885.1. Classification (GTDB taxonomy): domain Bacteria; phylum Actinomycetota; class Actinomycetes; order Nanopelagicales; family Nanopelagicaceae; genus Planktophila. The sequence goes on from JBILBC010000029.1 coordinate 8,519, forward strand.
AATGCACAGGTAACTTCTTTGTCGATGATGAAGTTCTAGCATCCGAAGGAATCACAGATCTTGAGAAGTATTCAGTGGTGCCCGGAACTAAAGATTTCTTGCTCGACTTCTTCCTTGACTAAGAAAAATCAAGCCTAAACCTCTAACCTACTCGCATGAACCTAGAACTCAACGGCACTAACGTCATTGACGAGAGTGAGCGACAAGGTAAGGCATCCTCCCTCTTCTGGCCTTGGTGTGGTGCAAATGTCTCACTTCTAGCGCTCTCTTACGGTTCATTCTTTCTTGGTTTTGGAATTTCATTCTGGCAGGCGACTGCTGCTGCAATTCTTGGCACGGTTCTTTCATTCCTCTTGGTTGGTGTGAGCTCACTTGCAGGAAAGAAGTCGAATGCGCCAACGATGGTTCTATCGCGGGCAACCTTTGGCGTGAAAGGAGCAATAATTCCTGGGTTTCTCTCCTATCTACTCTTCGTGGGGTGGGAAATTGTTCTAATCTCACTTGCAACGCTGGCGACAGGCACGGTCTTTATCCGTTTAGGCAATTTAGATCACAACACCGCGATGGTTATTGGTTTTGTAATCGCAGTGGGTCTGACTGTCTCGGCTGGCGTTCTTGGATTTACAGTCATTATGCGCATTCAACGTGTACTCACAATTGTCACAATAGTGATGACAGGCGTGTACATCTCCCTCACTGTGAGCAAGGTTGATTGGAATGTCATCTCTGCACTCCCATCGGGAAGCACGCAAGGCTTCATCGGTGCCATGATCTTTGGAGCTACAGGTATTGGGCTGGGTTGGGTAAATGCAGCTGCGGACTATTCACGCTATTTACCTAGGACTACATCGAGTAAAGCGGTCATTGGGTGGACAGTCTTTGGAGCATCGGTTGTGCCCATCATTCTTGTTATTTATGGCGCTGCATTATCGGCAAGCAATAAAGATTTATCTGAGGCTATTGCAAGTGATCCCATTGGCGCACTCACAACAATTCTTCCAAGCTGGTACTTGATCATCTTCGCACTGGTTGCGATATTGGGCTTAGTTGGGGGAGCGATACTGAACCTCTACTCATCCGGTTTAACTCTTATCTCCATTGGACTTCCTGTGAAGCGCCATGTGGCTGCATCCATCGATGCCGTTCTTATGCTTCTTGGCGCAATCTATTTTGTGTGGATTGCAGATGATTTCTTCTTCCCATTCCAGGGATTTCTTATCACTCTCGGTGTTCCGATAGCTGTTTGGTCGGCGATTTTTGTTACCGATGTATTGCTGCGCAAGAGCTATCACGAGGCAGATCTCTACAAGGTTAACGGTCGATATGGATCATGGAATATGGGTTCCATATCAGTGATGGCAATCGGAACCTTTGTTGGATGGGGCTTTGTAACGAACTCCTTTGCAAGTTGGCTCTCATGGCAAGGATATTTCTTAAGAATCATTGGTGGCAAAGAAGGAGCCTGGGCTTATGCAAACCTTGGTGTCCTCTTCGCTCTCTTAATTGGATTTGTCGGTCACTTCTTGCTTGCCCGAAAAAAGATTGCTCGCCAAGAATTAACCTCGTGATAGCGTGATGTAATGCGCCGCTCCATCGCCCCACTTCGCGACTTTCTTCATCGTGAATCCGCCAGCGGTATCCTGCTTCTGATTGCTGCTATCGCCGGCCTTGTAATCGCAAATACCCCGTGGTCGAGTACCTATTTCTCGGCACTTGCCGCTTCCTTTGAATTAGGCAATGAGTCGATCTATCTCAAGCTCACAACACTTACAGTCATCAATTATGTGTTGATGACCATTTTCTTCTTTGTCGTTGGCTTAGAGATTAAACGAGAACTTACATCCGGGCACCTCTCTTCATTCAGAAGTGCAGTCATGCCATTTCTCGGTGCCTTAGGTGGAATGCTTGTTCCCGCAGGTATATATCTACTTATCGCAGGACGAGAGGCTCCAAGTGGTTGGGGAGTCCCGGTAGCTACGGATATTGCATTGGCTGTTGGGCTCTTAGGAATGATGGGGACTGCAGTAGTTCCGCCTCTGCGAACCTTCTTACTCGGACTTGCTGTAATCGATGACATAGGTGCAATTTTGATTATTGCATTTATCTATTCAACGGGAGTCAAGGTTTCATGGTTTGCAGCTTCCGCTCTAGCGGTATTAGCAATTCTCGCCATCAAAAAGCTGGGCGTTACCAGCACTGCCATTTACGTCATCTTTGGGGTTCTGCTTTGGTATGGGCTCTACCGAAGTGGAGTACATGCAACTCTCGCTGGAGTTATCTTGGGGCTCCTGACCCCAAATCAAGGCAAGGTTAATTCGGATCTCCAGGATGAAACAGATGGTTCGGTATCGGTCATTGAGTGGTTAGAAGCAAAACTTCATCCCTGGAGTTCTTTCTTCATTATTCCAATATTTGCTTTTGCCAACACTGGTGTAGTGATTACATCTGATTCACTTGAGAGTGCGTTGAATTCACCAATTGCTTGGGGAATTTTTGCTGGATTGGTTCTCGGAAAACCGCTAGGCATCGTTCTAGCCCTTATCTTGGCAAAGAAGAGCAACGTAGGAGATTACCCAGCAGGTGTAGGCGTTGGTCAGATAGCGGCTACAGGAAGTGCTGCAGGTATCGGCTTCACAGTTGCAATCTTCATAGCCAACCTGGCCTTTGATGAGAAAGCGCTCCAAGACACTGCAGTACTTGCAGTCATAGTGGCATCCGTTGTGAGCGGGCTCATCAGCTGGATACTTTTTACAGTTTTCAAGAAGCCATTGAGATAGCTCTAGCGAGCTAAACCGCGCTTAGCTTCCCTTACGGCAACTGTTCCAAGTTCTGGATGCGCTGCAAGAAACTTCTTGACCTCAGTCGGAGCAACTTTACATAAATCTCGTAGCGCCCAACCTATGGCTTTGACAATAAAGAACTCGCTTGAATCCGCATGTTCGTGGCAGTACCGGAGAATTAGCTTCACATCAGTTTCATACTTCCGGCCTCTTTGGTGCTGAATAGCAGAGCGCACCAACCAGATGTTCGAAGAGCGATTCCATTCTTCAATGAGATCTTCACATCCGTACTTGTCTGTAAGCGGAGATACTGCAGCGTTTCCCAATCCGTCCACGGTATCCCACCAAGACTTATGTGTGATCAGGTACTCCACATGGTCTTCGAGGAAATTGACATCGGCAACTTCGATATGAATATCCACCAGATCATAAGCTGAATAGTGATATTCGCGATGTTCAAGCTTCCAGAGCGCTCTTGCAGTTCTACCTAAGTCGCTACTGCTTGGAGAACCCATCTCTTTGGCAATCTTCTTAACGAGCGATCTTCGTTCAGGAGTTTGCACCCCAAGGAAAGGCGCTACATCCTTCATATACTTTTGCGCACCGATAGCTTTGGTGCGGTTACCTAAAGCTGGCAACTGTTTCTTAAGAGTTTCAACAAATTCGCTGCTGTAGCTCATATCGCTAGATTATCTGAGAACGATGAGAAAACTAAAGCCCCGCCATTTCTGACGGGGCTTTAGCGCTAAGTAACTCTTAGATGTCGTAATAAAGCTCGAACTCAGCTGGGTGTGGACGTAGTCGCACATAATCAACTTCATTCTTACGCTTCCACTCAATCCATGTTGAGATGAGGTCCTCTGAGAAGACACCACCCTTAGTAAGGAAGTCATGGTCCTTTTCAAGTGAATCAAGAACTGCATCAAGTGAACCTGGAACTTGTGGAATCGAGGCAGCTTCATCGCCCTCAAGTTCGTAGAGGTCC
>JBILBC010000081.1:0-5370 GCA_044353885.1 Candidatus Planktophila sp.
CTGGATGAAAGAAACTGAATCAGGAGTTACTGGGGGAGTTGCAGGCGAGCTTGGTCGCGCACTGGATACCTTGCTCGGAATTACTCTCTAACTCTCGCTCTGCCTGCGTAAGAATCGCTCCAACTCACGTGCAATAGATTCACCCGTTGCTTCAGGCAGCTCTGAAGAATCTTTGCTCTCTTCCAGTGCTTTCACATACTCTGCAACATCAGAATCTTCCTTGGCCATCTCTGTGACCTCTTCCTCCCACGCAGCAGATTCCTCGTGGAGATCTCCCTGAGGAAGTGAGATTTCAAGGAAGTCTTCGAGCGCGTTCACAAGTGCGAGCGTTGCCTTGGGAGAAGGGGAGTTCGATGCATAATGCGGAATCGCAGCCCACAGTGAGATGGCATCAATGCCGCGGCGTACACATGCATCTTGAATGACGCCAAGAATCCCTGTCGGGCCTTCGTACTTACTAATTTCAACGCCAAGGCGACGCGCGATTTCAGGATGTGCACCGCTACCGCTGACAGTGATGGGACGAGTATGAGGAGTATCAGCCAACATTGATCCTAAAGTGATGACCATATCGACTTCCAAGTCATCTGCGAGGTCGAGCACATCAGCTGCAAATGTTTTCCATTTCATCGAGGGTTCAACACCTCTAACAACAACGAAGTCATGATCAATTTCTGGTGTCCGCAATCCAAATACTTGCGTGCCCGGCCATGTCAGAGACCTAATGCTTGAATCATCTACATAGACAGTCGGGCGATTGACCTGGAAATCATAGAAATCTTCAGGATCTACATCGGCTATGAGTTCTGGAACGACATCAGTTGATGAATCTGTCCACGATGCAAGAAGATGGGATGCAGCACCTGTTGCCGCTTCTCCTGCATCATTCCAGCCTGAAAATGCGATAACCATGACAGGGGAACGAAGAGCAGGTATTTGATGAATCTCCACATCAGACACCTTACGGTAACCTCAGCGCCGTGACGAGCGATAAAGGGCCACAGGCCGTTAGCGAAGGCCTACTTCGTCAAGCCCTGAAAACGCGCACCGTCATCGCCGATGGAGCCATGGGAACAATGCTGCAGGCAGCTGACCCATCCCTTGAAGATTTTCAAAATCATGAAGGCTGTAATGAGATTCTCAATATCACCCGTGCCGATCTCGTTCGTTCAGTTCACGATGCTTATCTGGCCGTGGGAGTCGACGCCATTGAGACAAATACTTTCGGTGCAAACTGGGCTAACTTGGCCGAATATGGAATTGAAGATCGCATCTATGAACTGGCTTTCGCTGGGGGAAAAATTGCTCGTGAAGCAGCGGATGCATTCAGCACACCAGATAAGCCACGATTTGTCTTAGGTTCACTAGGGCCGGGTACTAAGTTGCCAAGCCTTGGTCACACCACGTACTCACATTTGAAGGAAAATTACTACATTGCATGTAAAGGCCTCGTTGATTCGGGCGCTGACGCGCTCCTCATTGAGACTACTCAGGACCTCTTGCAAGCAAAAGCAGCGGTTAACGGCGCACGACAAGCGGTCACAGAATCCAATCGTGATGTACTGGTTATTGCGCAAGTCACCGTTGAAACAACGGGAACTATGTTGCTCGGGTCTGAAATTGGCGCAGCACTTAATGCCCTGGAGCCACTGAATATCGATCTCATTGGTTTGAACTGCGCAACAGGCCCAGCTGAAATGTCTGAGCACCTTCGCTATCTTTCAAAGAACGCCACGTGCTCGATCTCAGTAATGCCCAATGCTGGTCTTCCCATCTTGGGTGCAAAGGGCGCTGAATATCCACTGGGTCCTGAGGAGCTTGCGACAGCACTTGAAACTTTCGTCAATGACTACGGCATCGGACTAATTGGCGGATGTTGTGGCACAACACCAGAGCATTTGGCGGCAGTAGTTAATCGTCTTGATCGTCACTCCATCAAGGTGCGCACACCAGAGCTCGATCCGGGCGCTTCCTCTCTCTATCAATACGTTCCATTTAGACAAGATAAGACTTATCTAGCAATCGGTGAGCGCACTAATGCAAATGGCTCTCGCGCATTCCGTGATGCACTCATTGTCGAAGACTGGGCAACGTGCGTTGAGATAGCACGTGATCAGATTCGCGATGGCGCACACATGCTTGATCTATCCGGTGACTATGTGGGCCGTGATGGTGCTCGCGATATGTATGAAATCGCATCACGCTTTGCAACAGCATCAACTCTTCCCATCGTCCTGGATTCAACTGAACCTGCAGTTCTTAAGGCAGGACTTGAAGCCCTCGGTGGACGTTGTGTTATTAACTCTGTGAACTATGAAGATGGCGATGGACCAACATCACGTTTTGCTCGCATCATGCCGCTTGTGCAAGAGCATGGAGCTTCCGTTGTTGCACTCACTATCGATGAAGAGGGTCAGGCGCGCACTGCTGAGTGGAAGCTTCGAGTATCTCGTCGCTTGATTAAGGATTTAACAGAGAACTGGAATATGAATGTTGGCGATATCTTGATTGATACTCTGACATTTCCTATTGCAACAGGGCAAGAGGAAACTCGTCGCGATGGATTAGAGACCATTAGTGCAATCAAGACTCTTAAGACTGAATTTCCTGGTGTTCAGACCACATTGGGCGTAAGCAACGTTTCATTTGGTCTCAATCCGGCATCTCGCGTAGTACTCAATTCTGTGTTTCTTCATGAATGTGTTGCAGCAGGTCTTGATTCAGCGATTGTTCACCCATCGAAAATTATGCCTATGGCTCGAATTGAAGCTCGACATAAAGAAGTAGCACTCGATCTTATTTATGACCGTCGCACATACGATGGAGAGAATTGCACCTACGACCCACTCCAAGAGTTCCTCCAACTCTTTGAAGGCGTTGAATTAGCAGCATCTCGCAATATTCGCGCATCAGAGCTGGCTGCCCTTCCACTGCGTCAGCGCCTTGAACGCCGCATCATCGATGGAGAAAAGGTCGGTCTCTCTGACGATCTCGACACGGCGATGACGGAAGGAATTGCACCACTTGCGATCATTAACGAGCATCTCCTTGAAGGTATGAAGGTCGTGGGTGAGCTCTTCGGTAAGGGCGAAATGCAGCTTCCATTCGTCCTGCAGAGTGCTGAAGTGATGAAGTCAGCAGTTGCCTATCTGGAACCACATATGGAGAAGACTGGTGATGCTGGTCGTGGCCGCATGTTGCTAGCCACCGTTAAGGGCGATGTTCACGATATTGGCAAAAATCTTGTTGACATTATTCTCTCTAACAACGGTTACCAAGTTGTTAACATCGGCATCAAACAGACTATCAACCAGATTATCGATGCTGCCCTTGAAAACGATGTCGATGCCATCGGTATGTCAGGCCTTCTTGTGAAATCTACTGTCATCATGAAAGAGAATTTGGAAGAGATCACATCTCGTGGCCTATCAGATAAGTGGCCAGTCGTTCTAGGCGGTGCAGCACTTACTCGCGCATATGTTGAGCAAGATCTCGCAGCAATATTTCCAGGAGAAGTTCGCTATGCGCGCGATGCCTTCGAAGGCTTGCGACTGATGGATGCAATCATGGCAGTGAAGCGCGGTGATGAAGGTGCGGCACTTCCTGCGCTTCGCGAACGCAAAGTACAGGCAGTTTCGCGCAAGGCTGAAGATCGCCCTCTGGATACAGTCCGCAGTGATGTTGCTCTAGATGTTGGAATACCAAAAGCTCCATTCTTTGGTTCACGAATCGTCAAAGGTATTCCTTTAGCTGATTACGTGGGGATGCTTGATGAGCGCGCACTCTTTATGGGCCAGTGGGGTCTTAAAGGAGCCCGTGGTGAATTTGAAGCGATGGCAGAGACAGAAGGTCGTCCTCGTCTTCGCAAGCTTCTCAATGAAGTTCAATCCAATGGATGGTTAGAAGCAGCAGTCGTATATGGATACTTCCCATGCGTCTCTGAAGGAAATGATTTGATTATTTTGCATCACGAAGGCCCCGATGCTGGCAAAGAACGCACACGATTCTCATTCCCACGACAATCGCGTGATCGCCGATTATGTCTTGCGGACTTCTTTGCATCAAAGGATTCGGGCAAGACGGATGTCGTTGCATTCCATGTTGTCACAATGGGTAATACAGTGAGTAAAGCGGCCAATGAACTCTTTGCAGCCGATGCCTACCGTGATTATCTGGAACTTCATGGTCTTTCTGTTCAGCTCACTGAAGCTTTAGCTGAGCATTGGCATGCACGCATCCGTGAAGAGATGGCTGTTCGCGGTGATGATTCACCTGATCTGCAAGGAATTCTTGATCAGGGTTATCGCGGCTCCCGCTATTCATTCGGATACCCCGCATGTCCTGACATTGAACAACAGACCCAACTCTGTGAACTCCTTGAACCAGGACGCATCGGCGTTGAGCTTTCAGAGGAGTTCCAACTTCACCCCGAGCAATCAACATCTGCAATCATCGTTCATCACCCAGAGGCGAAGTACTTCAACGCTAATTAGTTATGGGCTGGGCAGATTGCTTTAAAGAAGCACCAGTCGCAGAGGCGTGATTTCTTCGTAGGAAAATCATTCTGCTCGATAGCGGTGAGAATCTCGGCTCCTATATTTTTGAGAATCTTCTCCGTTGACTTCAATTGCGCCTCATTAGGTTCGCTCTTCACAATTCGAGAGTCACCGAGATAAATAAGTTGAAGAAGGCGGGGGAGTACTCCTTCATTCTGCCAATAGAGGAGCGCGTAGACGCGAAGCTGAAAGAGCGCCTTCTCTTCCCAACCAGGTTTAGGTGATTTTCCAGTCTTGTAATCCACGATGCGAACTTCACCGGTAGGAGCAATGTCCAGTCGATCGACATATCCATGTAGATAGATCTCATCGGAGATATCGCGTTCAAGATGAAGTTCACGATAAGTGGATTCGAAGGTCGAAGGTTTTTCCAGGGCGAAGTAATTGGTGAGAAGTGATTGAGCGCGATCGAACCACTCCTTCTCATCGAGGACGAGAGCAGCAAGTTCTGGCGTGCCCTCCAATTGAGCGCTCCACTTTCTTGGCAATAATTCAAGTGCGGATTCAAAAGTTCGCGATTGCGCTGGAAGCTCGAAGAGATCTTCAAGAACTGCGTGGATTAACTTGCCACGTTCGGCATCAATGCTGGGAGGCTCGGGAAGTTGGTCAATGGCCCGATATTTATAGAGTTGTGGACAATTGGTGAAATCGTTCATACGACTCGGGGATAGGCGCAGCGGTTCCATCTCGCAGACGATACAGCGCAGTACCGACACAAGCTCGACTTTCACCTAAGATGCGCATGTGTCTAATCCAGGGTATTTCAAAGCCGGCGATCGAATTCAACTCACCGACCCCAAAGGCAAGCTCTATA
>JBILBC010000014.1:0-18903 GCA_044353885.1 Candidatus Planktophila sp.
CCATCGCGTTGCACCGTACTGCCCTCGATGTGGCACAGGATTATCTGATCACGAACTCTCTCAAGGATATGAAACTGTTACTGATCCATCTGTATTTGTGCGCTTTCCAGCAACATCAGGAGAGCTAGCAGAACTCAAAGCATCCTTCCTCGTATGGACCACAACGCCATGGACCCTAGTCTCTAATACTGCTGTGGCCGTCCACCCTGATGTGGATTACGTAGTTGTTAAGGCAACTGTTGAAGATGTGAGTGAAGTACTTGTTGTTGCCCAGCCGCTTCTTTCCAAGATTGCAGGCGAGCATGAAATTCTTAAGACCATCAAGGGTAAAGATCTAGAGCGCACAACATATAAGCGCCCATTCGATTACCTTGAGATCCCAGATTCTCACTTCATCGTCCTTGCAACATATGTGACCACTGAGGATGGCACAGGGCTTGTTCACCAATCCCCTGCATTCGGTGCAGATGACTTACTTGTCTGCCGTTCATACGGTTTGCCTGTCGTAAATCCCATTGCACCCGATGGAACTTTCCTTACTGATACTCCCGTAGTGGGAGGAATGTTCTTTAAAGAGGCAGATAAGCCACTTGTGAAAGAGCTCAAAACATCAGGTGCTCTCTATAAGCATCAGCCATACGAGCACGAATATCCCCATTGCTGGCGCTGTCACACAGCACTGATCTATTACGCACAACCTTCTTGGTATATCCGAACTACATCTATCAAAGATGAACTCATTCGTGAGAATGAGAAGACCGATTGGCATCCAGAGACCATTAAGACAGGTCGTTATGGAGATTGGCTCAATAACAATATTGACTGGGCTCTTTCACGTAATCGTTACTGGGGCACTCCCCTTCCTATCTGGCGCTGTGAAAACAAGCACGAGGTCTGTGTGGATTCACTCAACGAGCTAGGCGCACTTGCCGGCCAAGAGCTCAGCAACTTAGATCCTCACCGTCCCTTTGTCGATGACATTACATTTGCATGTAGCGAATGTTCAGAAACAATGACTCGTGTTCCTGAAGTTATTGACTGCTGGTATGACTCTGGCGCAATGCCTTTTGCACAGTGGGGCTACCCACATAAGCCAGGTTCTGTTGAGAAGTTCAAGGCCGCATACCCTGCCGATTTCATCTGCGAGGCAATCGATCAGACTCGTGGTTGGTTCTATACCTTGATGACTATTGGAACTCTCGTCTTTGATGAAAGTTCCTACAAGAGCGTGCTCTGCCTTGGCCACATCCTTGATAAAGATGGACGCAAGATGAGTAAGCACTTAGGCAATGTGCTCGAGCCAATTTCACTGATGGATCAACATGGGGCAGATGCTGTGCGCTGGTACATGCTCGCAGCTGGCTCTCCATGGTCTGCGCGCCGCGTAGGCCATGATGCAATCTCTGATGTTGTGCGCAAAACACTTCTCACCTATTGGAACACCATCTCTTTCCACGCACTCTATGCAGAAGCATCTAACTTCGAACTTTCTCAGAGCCCGGCTCTCAAAGATCGCTCCATGATGGATCAATGGATTATCAGTGAACTCAACGCCCTGATTGCAGAAGTTGATAAGTCCTATAACGACTTTGATTCACAGAATGCAGGAAAGGTTCTTGCTCGCTTTATCGATGACTTATCGAATTGGTATGTGCGACGCTCACGCAGGCGATTCTGGGATGGCGATGTTGCAGCCCTTGCAACGCTGCATGAGTGCCTCACAACTATCACTCAACTCCTTGCTCCTATGGTTCCCTTCATCGCAGAGCACACATGGCAGGTATTAGTTCGTGCAGCGGATACAAATGCAGCTTCCTCTGTTCACCTCACAGATTTCCCAGTTTCTAATTCATCGCTGGTCAATACCAAGCTCAATGAACAAGTAGCTATGACACGTCGCGTTGTTGAACTAGGACGCGCTGCTCGCGCAGAATCTGCCATCAAAATTCGCCAGCCACTCCAGCGTGCTCTCATCTCAGCTCAAGGCTGGTCTTCCCTTCCCGCAGATATGAAAGAGCAGATCTCTGATGAGCTCAACGTTCTTGATTTAGAAGATATCGCTCATGCCGATGGAGATCTTGTTGATATCTCAGTGAAGGCAAACTTCAAATCACTCGGTGCTAAATATGGCAAGGCTGTGCAAGATGTTGCAAAGTTGATTGCTGCAACCGATGCGACCGCTCTTGTAAAGGGGCTTCGCACCACAGGCTCTGCCACACTCGGTGATTTTGCAATTGATCTTGATGATCTCGTTGTCACTGAAGTTCCTAAGAGTGGGTGGATGGTTGCAAGCCACGATGGTGAAAGCGTTGCCCTCGATCTCGCCCTCACCCCAGAGCTCATTGCTTCAGGGCATGTGCGCGAAGTAATCCGACTCATTCAAGAGCGCCGCAAGAGCGATGGTTTTGATATCTCAGATCGCATCTCAGTTCGCTGGAATGCACCTGCTGAATTGGTAGCAACGATTACCGCCAGCGCTTCCCACATTGCAGATGAAGTACTTGCGCTCTCATTCGAGCACGATGCAACAGTTGCACAAGAGGAGAATGAACTTGGCGTGGGAGTTGTGCTGAAAAAAGCCTAGCTCTTAGAGCAGGATGTTAATTGCTACTTGAGCAATATTAATTGCAATCAAGAGCACGATAAAAGATAGATCGATTGCTACGCCACCTAGGCGAAGCGGTGGGACAAAGCGCTGCACGAAGTGCATTGGCTTATCTGTTATCGAGTAAACAATTTCAAAGAAACCTAAGAAGATTGCATTGGGCTTCCAATTACGCGCAAACATGCGAACATAATCGATGATGATGCGAGCAAAGAGAGCGAGTTTAAAGAGCCCTAAAAGTTGAATCAGTATTGAGGAGAGCATGCAGCAGGTCAGCTCTGGTTGAAGAAGCTTGCCTGAGCAGCCGTCTTATCTTCGTTGCTCACAGAGACATTTGCAGGTGAGAGCAAGAAAACTTTAAGACTGATGCGTTCGATGCGTCCGTGAAGACCAAAGACAAGACCGCTTGAGAAATCAACAAGGCGCTTGCGCTCTGACTCTTCCATGTCATCAAGATTGATGATGACAGGATTTCCTTCACGATAGTACTCGCCAACTTTGCGAGCTTCAGAGTAAGAACGTGGCTGCAAAGTGATGATGTTATATGTTGCTGGTTCTTCAATCATCGCAGGTTGAGTTGCTGATGAATGCGAACCAAGAACTGTTACTCCAGTGCGTTCACGACTTGGACGCGCAACTGCTGTGCGAGCTGGAGCCTCTGAAACTGTGGTCTCTTCATCTGTATCGACGAGGCCAAGGAAGCCCATCATTTTATTGAGTGCTGACATATGCCTAGGTTACTAGCGGGTTGTGCGAGAGCCGAGGATTGAGCTACCAACGCGGATATGTGTCGCACCACAATCAATGGCTATTTCATAGTCCCCTGACATACCAGCAGAGAGCGATTTCGCTGCTGGATAAGTACTGATAAATCGTCGATGAATTGCAGCGATTTCTGTAAATGCCATCCGGGGATCTGTGGCCACCGGCGGCACACACATCAGCCCCATCAAATTCAGATGAGAGGAGGCAAGGACTGAATCAGCAAGGGGAGCAAGTTCAGATTCGATGACTCCCCCACGCGATGGATCACCATCGAGTGAGAGCTGGAGAAAAATATCAATGCTGGATGTGGCAACCGAATCAAGTTTTGCAATATGGCTTGCCGTATCCAGTGAATGAATGACATTTGCCCACTGCGCAATATCTCGCAACTTCCGGCTTTGAATCTCTCCCTGATAGTGCCAGGTTGCCTCTATCACCGATGATTTTTCAAGTCCCTCTTCATTGCGGTTCTCACCAAAGTGCGTAATTCCCAGATCGCTCAATATTTGTACATCACTGACCGGATAGGTCTTTGTCACCACAATCAGAGTCACGTTGGGATTGGTAATACGCGATTGCACTGATGCAAGGTTTGCGGCTAACTCATCGCGACGGCTCATAAGCTAATAATCCCAGCTTGCCGGCCAGTCACGCCATCGCGACGATAGGAGTAGAGCTCACTTTCTTCGAGCGTACAGCGAGATTCATCAATGACGACAACTGCTTGGCCTTCCAATACAACTCGAAGCGCCGCAGGCAGATCAAGTGATGGAGTTCCTTGAGCGGTGCGTGAAGCAGCAGCAGGATGCACCGCGACCACTTCATCATAAATCTCTTGGGAAACTTCATAGCAGGGACCACAGATGCAAGGCCCAATGATTGCTGTAATTTTCTGCGAACCCATATCGCGCATTGCATCAAGGGCTGCAAGTGCAACACCATTGACTAGTCCTTTGCGGCCCACATGCACTGCAGCCACTGATTCTGCTGAGTGCAGCAATAGTGGAATGCAGTCTGCGACCTGCACAGCAAGGCTCACTCCAGGAATACCCGTGACCAAAGCATCAGCAGTCGGATCCTCATCCGTTACCTCTTCAATCACTACAACACGATTGCCGTGAACCTGAGACATGTACTGAATAGGACCCACCTGCCCGGCAAGAAATGCTCGATTGGAGAGAACCGTGGTCAGATCATCAGAGACGTGAGTACCCAGGTTAAGAGATGCAAAAGCACCGGAGCTTGCGCCACCGGTGCGATTGGTAAAGCGATACTTCATAAAGGTTAAGTAAGTGAATTACTTCATGAAATCTGGGACATCAATTTCATCTTCAGAGACGAGCTCCTCAAATGTCACGCGCTTACGTGGGGCTGAATCAAGGTCCAAAGCCACAGAAAGTGGGTCATTAGATGGAATGGGATCTGCCACACCACCCAGAGTTGTTGCATTGATAACTGGCATGACAACCTTCTTAGGTTCTCCGCCAGCAAAACCTGCAGCAATCACAGTAATACGAACTTCATCACCAAGTGCATCATCGATTGTTGTTCCGAAGATAATACGTGCATCTGGGTGGGCTGCTGCCTGAACGAGTTCGCACGCTTCGTTGATTTCAAAGAGGCCAAGATCTGAGCCACCTGCAACAGAGAGAAGTACTCCCATTGCGCCATCAATAGATGCTTCAAGAAGTGGACTTGAGATTGCAAGCTCTGCAGCTCTCGTTGCACGATTATCGCCTCGCGCTGAACCAATTCCCATAAGTGCTGAACCAGCATCTGTCATCACTGTCTTCACATCTGCGAAGTCAAGGTTGATAAGTCCTGGCTGTGTAATAATCTCTGTAATTCCTTGAACGCCTGAAAGAAGAACTTGATCCGCACTCTTAAATGCATCTACTGCTGTTATAGAACGATCTGATATTGCAAGCAAGCGATCGTTTGGAATAACAATAAGTGTGTCAACTTGTTCGCGTAGAAGTTCAATGCCTTCATCTGCCTGACGTGTACGAATCTTTCCTTCAAATGAGAACGGCTTTGTAACAACACCGATAGTTAGCGCACCAAGATCGCGCGCAATCTTTGCAACGATAGGGGCTCCACCGGTTCCGGTTCCGCCGCCTTCTCCTGCAGTAACAAAAACCATATCTGCGCCACGAAGAATTTCTTCAATCTCTTCAGTGTGATCGAGTGCAGCTTGTCTTCCCTTTTCAGGAGCAGCACCTGCACCAAGACCCTTTGTTGATGTGCGACCAATATCTAATTTCACATCTGCATCACTCATTAACAAATGTTGCGCGTCAGTATTAATAGCGATGAACTCAACGCCTTTTAATCCGACATCAATCATGCGATTGATTGCATTTACTCCGCCGCCGCCGATACCGACAACTTTGATGACAGCTAAGTAATTCTGTGGTGCAGCCACGTGATTCCCCCTTTAGAACTGTAAACCTCTACTTGAGAATTACATTTCTAGATTCTTTGATGGCGGCAACGTATGCGCTTACTAAGCACTAATCAAAGACCGCCACGAACTATTTTCTCAACCCACACTTGATAGATAGAAATGTTTTTTAGCGATCAAATATTGCAGAGAGTATTTCTAAAAGTAGCGCTGCTATTTAACAATCGGCGCATGTGGTGCACTCACATCAATACGACGGATGTTCTTATTCTCTTCAAGTGCAATGAGTGCGTTGATCACTTCGATTTTCAAGGCGCTCTTTTCATTGGCCCCCCACTGCACTCGAATCTCTCTTCCATTGAGTGCAATCCGCATCCCAATATTGGATTCATTATGTGCCGACAGTGAGATGACCTGTGATTTGAAATCTTCAGGAAGGCTCTGAAAGAGCTCAGTCGCCGACAGCCCTAGCCCTGGAGTGGGGGCAGATACTCGGGGCAGGTCTCCCCCTTTATATCCTGGCAAGGTAAAGATCGTTCCCGATGCATCCATCGTTGAGCCATTGAAGTAGGCGCTTGGAGTTCGTGGAGTTATGACAATCTCTACTTCGCCATTTATCCAATTGCGAGAAATATCAACAGATTTAATCCACGTCAGATCTTCAATTCGATGAGCAATCGCTCTGGGTTCCACTCGTGCAAGTTTTTGTCCAGGTGAGATTGCAGCAATCTGGGAGATGGTTTTTTCAGTCTCTGATGTGGGAGCACCTGTGATGGCTACTGTTGATACTGCAAAGATTGAAGACCAGGCAAAGAGATAGACAAGGCCTGCAAAGAGTGCGGCAATGCTGGCGACGACCAGAGGAGCCTTGGAGAAATTACGCAAAGCGACGTTGCAGCCCTTCGGCAATGATGGGAGCAAGAGAGTTCACATCTCCTGCCCCAAGAGTGATGATCACATCTCCAGGTTTTGCCATATCAATGACGCGTTCAGAGGCTGCTGCAAAATTTGGGATGAAGTGGCCCTTACTCATCTTCTCGGCAATCAGCTCTGAGGTAATGCCATGTATTGGTTTTTCACTTGCTGCATAGATCTCAAGGAGAGTGACATCATCTGCAAGATCTAGCGATGTAGCAAAGTCATTCATAAATGCTTGCGTACGTGAATAACGATGTGGCTGGAAGATCACAAGTACTCGACCATCTCCTGCATAGCGCCGCGCTGCCTTAAGCGTCACAGTAATTTCAGTGGGATGGTGGCCATAATCATCGATGATGCGAATACCGTGTTCTGTCGCCTTGAGCTCAAAGCGACGACCAGCACCACGGAAGTTATGTAAGCCTTCCAGGAGTTGATGGATTGGCATTTCTAGCAAGAGGCCCATAGCAATACAGCCTGCTGCATTAAGAAGATTGTGATGGCCTGGTATTTGCATCTCCAGATGCCCCACTGCTCGTCCTCGCCACATCACGCGCGCAGATGATGATGAAGCTTTGAGCTCAATCTGATCAATGCGAAGGTCAGCACCTTCTGCCTCACCGTAGGAGACAGCGGTGCACTTCACTCCTGATGTGCCAAGACGTGCAGAGCCTGCATCATCTGCGCAATAAACCAAGAAGCCATCCGGTGAGATGGTCGCGGCAAATGAGTCAAAGGCTGCAGTGACAGCCTCTGGGGTGTGAAAGAAGTCCACGTGATCATGTTCAACGTTGGTCACGATTGCAGCAAGTGGCTTGTATTCAACAAAGGAGCCATCTGATTCATCGGCCTCTGCCACAAAGAAGTTTCCAGTTCCACGGTGTGCATTAGAGCCAGATGCATTCAAGGTTCCACCGATGGCAAATGATGGATCCACACCACATGCTTGCAGCGCCACAGTCATCATCGAAGATGTTGTTGTCTTTCCATGTGTTCCGGCAACAGCAATGCTGGTGGAGCCCTTCATCAAGAGAGCGAGTGCCTGTGCACGGGTAAGAATGGGAATGGAACGTTCAACTGCATAAGACATTTCAGGGTTCGATGCCGCAATAGCGGTGGAGTAAATGACCACATCTGCGCCTTGAACATGTGCTGCTTCATGGGATGAATAAACCTGCGCACCGAGTGCGCGCAGCGCTAAAAGGACAGATGAATCTTTTGCATCAGAGCCTGTTACTGAGATTCCGTCAGAGAGTGCAATGCGAGCAAGACCGCTCATGCCAGATCCGCCAATGCCGATAAAGTGAATCTTCTTGCCTTTCAGCGAATCCACTTACTTACCTCCGTGCAGCGCGTGTTCCATGAGTGAGACCATCTTAGATGCAGCGTTGATATCGACATCTGAACCTGCAATAGGCGCGCGCTGACTTTGTGACAGCAGCTCCTTGATATGCGCGCTCAACCACGATGGCGTGAAATCACTCTGCGCAAGGATACGTGCACGCGATTGCAACACGAGAGATCGAGCATTGAGCTCCTGCTCTCCATTGCCAATCGGAAGTGGAATAAAGAGAGCAAAACGTCCCAAGGTATTGACCTCAGCGCATGTCACAGCACCACTGCGAGAGATAACAAGATCTGCAGCTAAATAGGCAGTTGCCATATCGGCGATATATCCATGGCCTTGATAACCAGCCATGGCAGAAGGAGATGCATTGCGAGCACCTAATCCATGAAGAATCTGGATGCCACCAGCACACAACTCGGAACGAGCCTCTGCGATGACTGCATTTAAGGCGACCGATCCTTGTGATCCACCAAAGATAAAGATCAGCGGCTTTGCAGAATCAAAACCAAGTGCACTCTTGGCAGAACTACGAGCCTGCTCCCAATTGCCTGATGCAGAGCGATAGGCACTCACAACATCTTCACGCAGCGGAAGTCCCGCAAGAAGTGCGTGTGAGAGTTTTCCTGAATCGATGGGATGAGCAACAGCTGTGTGCGCTGTGAAGAGTGCGCCAAGTCGATTGGCAATACCTGGACGAGCATTCGCTTCGTGAATCACGATGGGTGTGCGAGTCAGTGCAGCTGCAAGGTATGCAGGTGCCGATACATATCCCCCAAAACCAATGACAAGATCTGCCTTGCGCATCAGCGCCACCGATTGTGCAACAGAGCGAAGGAGTGCAAAGGGAGCAATCAGCAGTGAGGGAGAGATACGACGGGCGATGCGAACCTTTGTAATGAAGCGAAGATCAAAACCTGCGGCAGGAACTAACCGTGCTTCAAGGCCTTCGCGCGTGCCAACAAATGTGATTTTGGAATCTGGATGTTGCGCTGTCCATTGACGAGCAACGGCAAGAGCTGGCTCCACATGGCCTGCTGTGCCACCGCCTGCAAAAAGTACTCGTGTCATGCTTTGCGCTTCTTCACTATTTCTTTTCGCACAGCAGGATCACGAAGGGCTGCCCCTGCAACAAAGCCGAGAGCGCAGAGAGTTGCCACCAGTGCAGAACCACCATATGAGACTAAGGGAAGAGTCACTCCCACAACAGGAAGAACGCTTGTGGCAGAACCAATATTGAGAAATGCCTGCACTGTTAGCCAGCAACCAATACCAGCACAGGCATAACGAACCATTGGCTCTTCGGCACGCAGTGCAATTCGGAAAACGGAGTAGATCAGAGTTGCCAACAAGATAAGAACGCTTAATGTTCCAACAAGTCCAAGCTCTTCGCCAATGACAGAGAAGATAAAGTCGGTGTGAGCCTCAGCGAGGTTGCCCCACTTCTGCCTGCTTCCACCAAGTCCCACTCCAAAGAGGCCGCCGCTTGCAAGTCCGAGCAAGCTATGGGCTGGTTGCCATCCTGCATATTTGTAATCTTCAGGAGCAAATGGATCAAGAAAGACTAGGAAACGTTGTGCGCGATATCCCGATGTTGCAATCAGTCCAGCAAGTACCAGCGCACCCGCTGCTGTAAGCCATCCAAAGAGGCGAAGCTGAATGCCAGAGACAAAGAGAAGGCCTGCAAGAATTGCTGCAACGACGGAAGCTGTTCCTAAATCACGACCGTACAAAATCATGGTCATAATCAAGAGAAAACCTGGGCCGATGAGAGCAAAGACATTGACGGTGTGACGTCCTGCCTTCTCCTTGCGAGCAAGTAGATAACTTGCCCATAAAATCATGAGGAACTTAGCAAGTTCACTGGGTTGTACGTCGATAAATCTCAGGTTGATCCAGTTTGTATTTCCATTGACTGTTTTTCCAAGACCTGGAATTAATAAGAGTCCGAGTAGGGCAATGGAGAGCACAAGACCCAAGCGAGCAAGAATCTCCCACTTTGCGAGTGAGAGCTTGGATAGATATCCAGCAAGTGGAATTGAAATTGCAACAAAGAGGAGCTGGCGAAGCACGATGGAGATCGCACTACCTTGTGTATCAATCGCGCGAATAGATGAAGCGGAGAAGACCATAATCAAGCCGATAAAGGTCAGTGCGCCCGCGCTGACAAGCAACATATAGAGATGATTGACCGGCTTTGCGAGAAAACGCTCTTGTGTCTTACTTGCCATCACGAACAACCTTTTCTACTGCTGCTCTAAAGCGGTCACCGCGATCGCCGTAAGAGTTGAATTGATCCATCGATGCGCATGCTGGTGCCAGAAGTACGGTGTCACCAGACTTTGCGTGCTCATGTGCTGTGCGAATAACGCTCTCCATCAAGGCGTTGCTATCGCCACCTTTGCTATATCCAGCAGGAGTATCAACACGGATAACTTCAATATGAGGTGCGTGGGCACTCAGTTCCGTGGCAATCAGCTCACGATCTTCTCCAATAAGAATTGCTAGGCGAACGCGAGTTTTGATGCGCTCAACAAGTTCACCCATTTGCGCGCCCTTAGCAAGACCGCCTGCAATCCACACGACAGAGAGCGCCGACATAATCGCTGCAGATGCTGCATGGGGATTAGTTGCCTTGGAATCATTAATCCACGTAATTCCATTGAGTTCTAGAACTTTTTCAATGCGATGGCGACCAGGAATGAACTCAGTAATGGCGCTACGAATTGCCTCGTGGCTAACGCCCACCGTGCGGGCAAGGCCAGCAGCAGCCAGCGCGTTAGAAACATTGTGAGGAACTGTCGGTGTGACCTCAATGAGTTCAGAGATCATCGCAGCTTCTTGTGGGTCTGCCACAAATGCACGATCAACAAGGAGTTCCTCAACCACTCCTATCTCACCAGGTGCTGGCGTATCGAGTGAGAAGAAGACTTTGCGCCCCTGCCAATGTGTAGTGCGCAGAACTATTTCGCCATCGTCACTATTGAGAATTGCAGCAGCTGATTTATCAAGAATAGACAATTTATCTTTGGCATAGGCATCAAAACTTCCATGCCAATCAAGATGGTCTTGGGCGACATTAAGGACTGCGCAAGATACAAATTCAGCATCTTCCAACCAGTGAAGTTGGAAGGAGGAGAGTTCAAGAACGAGGTAGTCATACTTTTCTGCAGATTCAACGACCTCAATAACTGTCGTGCCGACATTGCCACACGCAATGGCGCTTAACCCACCACTTCGCAACATTGCAGCTGTGAGTTCTACCGTCGTTGTCTTGCCATTAGTCCCAGTCAGTGCAAGCCACTTCTGTCCCGGCGCCTTCAAGCTCCATGCAAGGTCCACTTCATTGATGAGTGCAATGCGAGCGGCGCGAGCTGCCACAACAACGGGATGATCTTCTTTCCATCCAGGTGAAACCAATAAGAGATCAAAGTTTGAAAACTTCACACGCTCTGGGGTAATGACAGTGAAATCATCAAGTTCAGTTACCTTCTCATCAACGATGGTGACATGTGAGCCACGTTTTGCCAGTGCTCGCGCACACGCTGCTCCTGTTACACCCGCACCGGCAACGAGAATCCGCTTGCCATCTAGATGTGTATAGAGTGCATGAGCCATGGTGCTTTAACTTGCAACCCATTGCGTATAGAAGAGTCCAAGACCGAGCGCAACGCTTAGCCCCGCAATAATCCAGAAGCGAAGCACGATGGTGACTTGGTCCCAACCCAAAAGTTCGAAGTGATGTTGAAGAGGTGCCATCTTAAAGAGACGTTTTCCGCCCGTGAGCTTGAAGTAGATGATCTGCATTGCGACAGAGAGTGTGATGATGACGAAGAGTCCACCAAGAAGAATAAGTAGTAGCTGCACGCGCAGAGATGCGGCAAGTCCTGCAAGTGCGCCACCGAGTGCAAGAGAGCCGGTATCTCCCATAAAGATTTTGGCAGGAGATGCATTCCACCAGAGGAATCCAGTACATGCTCCGGCAAAGGCTGCTGCAAGAACTGCAAGGTCAAGTGGATCGCGCACGTTATAGCAATTACTTGAAGCTGAAATCGCACAGCTCTGACCAAACTCCCAAACACCAATAAGAACAAAGGCGAGGAATGTCATCACAGAAGCACCAGTTGCAAGTCCATCAAGTCCGTCGGTGAGATTAACTCCATTGCTAGTAGCAGTGACCATCAGCGCAATCCAGATAACAACAAGAACGACACCTAAGGTGATGCTTGTGTCGCGAAGTGTGGAGAGATTCTGAGAAATCGGAGTCAGTCCATCTCCGTCAGGAAAGCGCGTACCGAGATAACCAAAGATGGAGGCAAATAGAACTTGCCCAAAGATCTTCTGCTTACCGCTAATTCCGCGTGAATTCTGTCGAGAGACCTTCATGTAGTCATCGAGAAACCCAACTAATCCCAGTGAAATAACAAGGCCGAGAATAAGAACTGCTGAAACGGTGACAGAACTTTGAGTCAGAAGGTGCGACAGAAGATAGCCAACGAGTGCTGCGAAGATAATGATGATCCCACCCATTGTTGGAGTCCCACGCTTAGTGTGGTGCGTTGATGGACCGTCATCGCGAATGATCTGTCCATAGCCACGACGTGCTAGAACTTTAATCAGAGCTGGGGTTCCAAAGAGTGTAATGAATAGTGCAAGTGCTCCAGCAATCAAAATCAGCTTCATGCCTTCTCCTCACTCTCATCTACTCGTGCCATCCACTGCGCAGATATTGCATCCGCAAGTTCTTCTAACTTCTCTGATCGTGAAGCTTTCACCAAAGCAACATCACCTGGGTTGATATGTGATGCAACAACAAGCGCTGCGGCTTTATCGACACAGAGATGAACTGAGGTAGCGCTGCCTGCTGCAATCGCGGCTCCATACTGAGGAGCCCCAACGCAGACCAGGTGATCGATTCCAAGTTCTGAGGCAAGGGTGCCAATACCTGCATGATCGGCATCTGATGACTCGCCGAGTTCATGCATTTTTCCCAAGAACGCCCACGATTCTCCCCCGCGCTCCTGCGCAAAGAGAACCAATGTCTGCATCGCGGCCTCCATCGCTTCAGGGCTAGCGTTATATGCATCATTGATAAGTACCAGGGATGGAAGTTCAATAATTTCCATACGCCACTTCGCATGTGATTCTGCAGTCGATAGACCGCTTGCGATTTGATCTAATGAGAAACCTAGGACAGTTGCCACGGATGCAACGGCAAGAGCATTTGCCACCTGATGAAGTCCAACAATGCGAAGTCCCACAGCACTGCGACCTTCTGGAGTAACAAGATCAAAATGTGCTCTACCTTCACGCACTTCTATATCTGTTGCACGAATATCACACTCAGGACCTTCACCAAAGGTGAGGTTCTTTCCCTTATGCAGCGCTGCCATCTTCGGTGTAAATGAGTCATATGTGCCCAAGATTCCGATTGCTTCGGCGCTCAATGAACTAATCAGTTCTGACTTAGTTTGCGCAATTGCCTCAATCGAACCGAATTCGCCAACGTGCGCCGTTCCAACTTTGAGTACCAGGCCGATATTGGGTTGAGCAATGGTGCACAGGTGAGCGATATCGCCCTTATGGCGCGCTCCCATTTCAACGATGCAGTACTTCGTCTCTTCAGTGCAGTGAAGAAGTGAAAGAGGTGCACCAATCTCATTATTGTAATTACCGTGCGGTGCCACAGTCGGCGCTGCCGCTGAGAGTATGGCAAGAAGTAATTCCTTTGACGTTGTCTTTCCTTGTGATCCGGTAATGCCAATCACTGTCAGGTTAAGAAGATTGCTTCTCACATGCTGAGCAAGCTTGCCCAGTGCAACAACAACATCTGCAACAACGATATGAGGACCTTCAACGCTCTTCGTTGCAAGAGTGAGCACTGCCCCATGCGCTCGGGCATCTGCAACAAAGTCATGGCCATCTACTCGCTCACCCTTGATCGCTAAGAAGAGTGAACCTGGCGTAGCATCGCTTGAGTTAATGATTGCAGCTTCAGTCACAGTGACATCATCGCCATGCAATGTGCCCTGAACAACGGATGCAATCTCAGATGCCTTCATAGCGATCATGGTTTTGCCTCAATTGCTTGAGCTAAGACAACGCGATCATCAAAGGCAGTGACTACTCCAGCAATCTCTTGCCCACTCTCATGGCCCTTACCCAGCACTAATACCGTGTCATCATCTGTAGCCAGAGCAATCGCTGCACGGATTGCATCTGTGCGATCTTCAATAATTTGTGAGGGCGTCTGGAACTTTAGGGAGCCAGTCATCTGCTTGAGGATTTCACTCGGCTTTTCAGAGCGGGGATTATCACTAGTAAAGATTGCAACGTCAGCACCGTCAACGAGTGCGCGACCCATGAGAGGGCGCTTACCTGCATCACGATCTCCCCCGCACCCTAAGACAGCAATAATCTTTCCAGGGGTAAATTCTCGCGCAGCTGCAAGAACATTGCTGACTGCATCAGGTGAATGCGCATAGTCAACGAAGGCTCTATAGCGCTGGCCCAATGAAACTGCTTCAAGTCGACCAGGAGCTCCTGTTAAGGATGGCGTGATTGCTGCAAGTTCAATCGGATCAATTCCACATTCCACAGCGATGGCCAATGCAAGCAAGAGATTATCAAGGTTAAAACCACCGCAGAGTTGGGTATGAGAATCAATCAAGATTCCACCAGTACCACGAGCACTAAATTCAACACCGCGTGCAACGTTATGAGTCTCAGTAAAGTGCCAAGTAGCTGACTTATTTGAGCGAGAGAGCGTCGTCATCGGAATCTTTACTTCATCGGCTAAGCGCTGACCGTATGACGAATCAATATTGATAAATGCTTGCTGCGCATACTCTGATGTAAAGAGGGCAGCTTTAGCTGCAAAGTAAGAATCCATATCCTGATGGAAATCAAGGTGATCTTGAGTCAGATTGGTAAAGGCCACTATTGCAAAGTGTGAGCCCTTCATGCGCTTGAGCGTGAGTGCATGGCTAGAAACTTCCATCACCAGATGGCGCATATGGCGCTCACGCATCACAGCTGCAAGTGCTTGGAGTTCAGGTGCCTCAGGTGTCGTGCGCGAACTCTTCAAGACCTCAGCACCAATACGAGTTTCCACTGTGCCAATGAGCCCTGTATCGCGTCCTACAGCTGTAAAGATTTGATAGAGAAGTGTGGACACTGTGGTCTTGCCATTAGTGCCCGTGATTCCAATGCTTGCAATATCTCTTGTGGGATTTTGATAGAGCGAAGCTGAGATAAGCGCGCCCGCCGTGCGCACATCGCTAACAACGAGTGCAGGAATTGATGTGCAATATGCAAGACCTGCTTCATCGGTAAGCACCGCTACTGCCCCACGCTTCATAGCTGAATCAATAAATGTAGCCCCATGCACTCGAGCGCCCGGCACAGCGATAAAGAGATCGCCTGCTTCTACTTCAGAATCCACATGAGTGATGCCTGTAAAGGAGAGATCAGCACCATGAAGTGAAGCACCCACTAACTGCGCCGCGTTCTCGAGGGTCGCAGTAAACGGTGCGAGTGGACGAATCATTGCTTCTTAGCGCTTACCTGTGTGGCGCGAGCTCGAGTGAGCTCTGATTGAGTAAGTGCAACTGGAAGAATCTTTGTGCCCGTTGGAGCAACATGTTCTGATTGAAGAACAAAGGTCATCACTTTCTTAAAGACAGGCCCACCAAGGGAGCCGCCATAGTGACCGTTCTTAGGATCTTGCAGCGTCACGCTGATGACAAAACGTGGAGCATCCGCAGGTGCAAAACCAATAAAGGATGCGGTGTATCCGCTATAGCGACCTGTGTTCTGGTCATAACGCATTGCAGTACCCGTCTTACCTGCAACGCGATAACCAGGAATTGCAGCGCTAGGCGCAGTTCCTTGGCCAGATACGACGCTCTCCATCATAAGACGTAATTTAATCGCTGTATCTTCGCTGACAACTCGAACGCTGCTGCGGTTAGCCGTGGGCGTGAAATGTCCTGATGCATCACTAGTTCCTGCAATCACCGTCGGTGACACACGCACACCATTATTGGCAATCGTTGCAAAGACGCTTGTTGCCTGCATCGCAGTTACTGAATATCCCTGTCCGAAGGCAACTGTTGGCGCCGTTGTTCCAGACCAATCTGAGACCTTGCGCACTAGTCCTGCAGATTCTCCAGGAAGACCCGAACCTGTCTTTGTTCCAATTCCAAATTTAGTCAGGTAATTATATAAAGTGTCATGGCTGAAAGTTTCAGCAACCTTGATCGTTCCTGTATTACTGGAGACTGCAAGAATTCCTGATGTCGTCAGGTGCTGTGTTGCATGAGGCTCGTGATCATGGAATGTGGAACCACCACGCTTGAGCATGTAGGGCACCGAAAATACTGTTGTTGGGGAAACGGTCTTCTCTTCAAGAGCTGCAGCCATTGTCATGACCTTGCCAGTTGAGCCTGGCTCATACACATCTTGGACAGATGGATTGCGCATCAAGGCGAGTGCAACGTTCTTAGTGTTATTCGGATTAAAAGTTGGAGCAGTTGCATGAGCCACGATTGCGCCAGTCTTAGGATCCATCACAATCACAGTTCCGCTGGTAGCAGCGGAAGATTTCACAGCATCAGCAATCGCCTTCGCTGCAACCCACTGCACATCGCGATTGATAGTAAGTCGAATATTTGTGCCCGCACTAGCTGCGATGATCTCGCGCTGAGATCCAGGAATTTCAGCTCCATATCCACGTGCAAAGGAGTACTTGCCTTCAGTTCCTGTAATCGTTGAATTCAGACTTGATTCAAGGCCCGTTGCACCAATTCCATCTGCGCGAACAAAGCCGACAAGAGATGAAATCAACTGTCCTGATGGATACTCGCGAATATAGGAGCGCTCAGGGAAGAATCCGATGATGCGCTTATCAAAGTGCTTATCATCAAGGGTCTTGTTGTATTCATAAATTGCTTCCGTCAACTTATCCCACAAAGCGGGGCGACCATTTTTTAAGACGATGGAGTATTTACGAGTACCCGTGATGTTCTCTTGAACATCTGCCACAGAAAGCCCAAGGATTGGTGCAACAAAGTTAGCCACCCGCGCCGGATCTGTAATCTGTGTTTGATCGACTACAACAGTGATTGCCGAGACGCTTCGAGCAAAGGCGATTCCATTCACATCGGTGATATCTCCGCGAGGAGCAGGAATGGTGCGAGTGGACTGCATCTCATTGGCAGCCTTGCTCTGATAGTTACTTGCCTGCACTACCTGAACGCGAAAGAGCTGACAGGCAAGCAGTGTGAACAGGACAAAGATTCCAATGACCAAGATATTGATACGTGATTTAGCAAGGAGCAAATTACCCATTGGTCACACCGCTCTCAAGTGGTGTGAGATCAAGAAAGACGGGAGTCTCTGAAGGGCGCATGCCCAGTGCTGTTGCAGCTGCTGCTAATCGTTCCGGCGCTGCATAAGAGTCAATACTGCGATTAATCGCATCGCGCTGATCAGCAACAGCTTTAGCTTCAATCTTAAGATTAGAGAGCGTGAAGGCATCTTGGGCAAGGAGGGTATTGATTCCAAGAAGTGTGAGGAATCCAAGTGCGCTGACAACGGTAAGAAATGTTGCAAAGTGCTTATGAGTTGCGCGCGCACCAGATGACATCTCAGGAAAGAGACCGGAAATGATTTCTGCGGTGCGCTCTGCAACCTGCTTCTTCGCCTTCACTGCTGGCTTCTTGGCCGCAGGACGCGCAGCTGAAATCTTGCGGGCGCTAGCTATCGACATTACGCAGCCACCCTCTCAATTGCACGAAGGCGCACAGATGCCGAACGTGGATTGGATTCAAGTTCTTGCGCAGTTGGCGTCTCACTCGAGCGAAAGACCAGTGAGAACTTCGCTGCATATTCAGGAAGTTCAACCGGAAGATTGCGAGGAGATTTAGAGGTAGATGCTTCAGCAAAGATTTCTTTGACGATGCGATCTTCAAGGGATTGGAAGGACATCACCACAAGGCGACCGCCGACCATCAAGAGATCGAGAGCATCGGGAAGTGCGCGAGTAATAGCGCCGAGTTCATCATTTGCCTCAATGCGCAGTGCTTGGAAAGTTCTCTTTGCGGGATTGCCACCTGTGCGACGAGTAGCAGCTGGGATGCTCTCCCTCACAAGAGTTGCAAGCTCTGTCGTTGAATTCAGCGGCGCCTTCGCGCGGGCTTTGACGATATTTTCAACGATGCGCGTTGCAAACTTCTCTTCACCATAGGTGCGAAGAATCTGAACAAGCTTGCCTGGTTCATAGGTATTCAGGATCTCTGAGGCTGTTATTCCACGACTGCGATCCATGCGCATATCAAGTGGGGCATCTTGTGAATAAGAGAAGCCGCGTTCGCTCTCATCGAGCTGAATCGATGAGACACCTAAGTCAAAGAGCGCGCCATTGATGTGGCTATATCCAAAGCCTTCAACGACGCTTTCAATCTGATCAAAGACACAATGTGCTGTTTTAAGGCGATCTGCGAAAGGTGCCAGGCGCTTAGTTGCGCGCTCGAGTGCGATCTCATCACGATCAATGCCAATAACTGTGAGGTTTTCAAAACGTTGCAGCAGAGCTTCTGTGTGACCACCAAGGCCAAGGGTTCCATCAACGATAACTGGGTTAGTGGAGGTGAGAATTGCGGGAGCGAGAAGGTCGACGCAGCGATCGCGCATTACAGATATATGTTGCATCTTCTCCCCCGTTCTCTTAACTACCTACTACTGCAAAAACTTTCGAGCGCTCATCTCTGGTCACCGCCGGCCGACGGATCTTTTTTCAGTAGCGACGCCGGGGAAGGGGCGCCGCTGCCGGCCTAACATGCTTGGAAAGGTCGGCGGTGGCCA
>JBILBC010000015.1:0-18794 GCA_044353885.1 Candidatus Planktophila sp.
TAAGGAGCGAAGAAGAGGAAGCCCATAGTCCATGCTGAAATAGTGAGAGAGACCTTCTTGCCTGTGAAGCGCTTATGGCGCTTAGGAACCACGAGAGTCGTCATTAGTTCTTCTCCTGATTCTTAGATGCTTTGAGGAAGAGGCCGATGAAGACCAGAATGATTGCAAAGTTGATGGCGGCCATCGATGCAGACTGACCTACATCTTGATCGCGGAAGGAAATCTTGTAGGCCAAGGTCGTTGTCGTATCTGTCTCATAGCCCGGCCCGCCCATAGTGATAATCCAGATGATAGGAAATGAGTTAAAGACGTTGATCAGGTTGATAACGGCTGCCACAAAGAGTGAAGGCTTTAGCAGTGGAAAGATGATGCTGCGGTAGTTCTGCCATGCAGATGCACCATCGACTTTTGATGCTTCCATAATGTCGTGAGGAACTGTTGAAAGTCCAGCGAGAATCACAAACGATGTAAAGGGAATTGAGACAAAGACTGCAACAACCATCAACCATGCAAAAGATTGCTTGGTATTTGCAAGCCAATCAATGGGCTCTTTCAAAAGATGTAGGTCCATAGCTATCTCATTGAGAACGCCGTAGTAAGCATCCAGAATCCACTTCCATACAGTAGAAGTCATAACAAGAGATGCTGCCCAGGGAATAATAATTGCCCAGCGAACGACTTTGCGTCCGGGGTATTTTGCATTAAGTAACTGTGCAACTGGAAGAGAGATAATCATTGTAAAGAAGACGACGCCTAGTACCCAGATAAGTGTGCGGATTAATACATTGGGTAGATCAGGGTTCTTTATGAGTGTGGCGAAGTTATCCCAACCAGCCCAACCTTTTACAGCACCGGTAGAGCCAACTTCCTGGAAGGAAGTGCGAAGCATTTCAAATGCCGGCCACACAACAAAAACTAAAATCATGACAAGCGCAGGAGCAATCCATGGCAAGGCACCTAACCGTGATTTGTGAGCAGAACGCTGTGCCATCTGAAATTACCCCTAGGTGTCTTGCGATTATTTGCAGAATTCTATTGCCTTACTTAATCGAAAAGTAGAGCGGGGGTTCGCGATTGCTCGCGAACCCCCAACCCTTACTTCGATGTCACTTTCAGTGACAGGTATTGCGACTACTTAGCTGCTGCAAGCGCCTTTGCTTGGATTGCATCCATAGTCTTCTGTGGATTTACAAGTGCTGTTCCGATCTGCTGCTGGATAGCACCCTTAACTGCTGGGAATGCTGCCTGATCTCCTGGGTAGAAGATTGCAGATGGAAGCAACTTAATAAATGGTGCAAGTGCTGGATCCTTTGCAGCTGCTGCTCCTGCTGACTTTGTTGCAGGAATGAAGCCGCCTGCAGCCTTAAGGAATCCTGCATAGTTTGTTGGCTCGAAGATGAAGTCCATCCACTTTGTGATTTCAGCCTTGTGTCCGTTTGCCTTGTATGCAGTGAAGTAATCCTGAACACCAAGTGTTACAGGCTTCTTTCCTGGAGCAGCAACGAATGAGCCTGAACCGAGGTTAATTGCAGCTCCACCATTGTCCTTAAGCCATCCTGGAAGGAAGACTGAACCGTTGATGAATGCTGCCTTACCTGATGCAAAGAGTGTCTGTGCACATGCTGTGCGATCACACTTAGCTGGGTTTGGCTGAGTTAACTTCTGATCTGTGAGCTTCTTAAGGAATGTCATTGTTGCAACGTTTTCCTTAGAGTTAAGAACCCACTTGCCGTTCTTAAACATTACGCCACCGTTACCGCCAGCCCAGATTGCGAATTCAGCTTGTGCTTCTTCTGGTCCGAGTGGAAGTGCATATGGGTAAACGCCTGGAACCTTAGCCTTGATCTGCTTGAGAACCTTCTCAAGTTCAGTCCAAGTTGTTGGAAGCTTTGTTACGCCAGCCTTCTTAAGGATGTCCTTGTTGTAGAAGAGTGCGCGTGCTGATGCTAAGTCTGGAACAGCATATGCAATGTTGTTGTACTTAGAGTTGTTAAGGAATGTTGGGACGATGTCATCAAGAGTTGCCTTGCTGACCATTTCATCCGCACGGTAGAGAAGACCTTCAGCAGCAGCTGCTGCATAGTCACCCTTGTTCACAATGTCAGGTGTCTGACCTGTTGCAACAAGTGTCTTGACCTTGTCATCGATTGTTTCCCAAGAAACAACATCTACCTTGACCTTGATTGTTGGATTAGCTTTTGTGAACTTTGCTGAGAGGTCATCCCAGTATGGCTGCATATTTGCGTAATCTGCTGCGACCATCTTTAGTTCGACTGGATCTGCTGCCTTAGCTGATGTGCCAAGGACAGAAGCTGCGATCAAACCTGTGGCTGCAACGAGTGCGCCGAGGCGAGTCACTTTCTTCATGCGTATTACTCCTGACGGGTTTAGGCCCCGGCAAAGGGGCTTCGTTGGAGGTAGTCGACCACCTTCAGAGTGGTAAAGCAACGATTTGCAGGTAACTGTTTGATAACGAACCTATAACGACAAAAATGTGCAAAATTCTTGACTTTAGGGGTGGGCTCCGCCTACGGTTACGCCATGACAACCGCCCTGCACGCAGATGCCGAAATCGCCTCCCAGCCCCAGATCTGGCGCCAGGTAGCTGATTTCGCCCCTAGCGTCTTTGGCAAGCTCCCCCAGAAGGGCGAGCGCGTTGCCGTCGTCGGCTGCGGAAGCTCCTGGTTTATGTCGATGGCCTATGCCTCATTGCGTGAAGCTGCAGGACATGGCGAGACCGATGCCTATGCAGGATCTGAATTTAATTACAGCCGCAAATATGACCGCGTTGTCTCCATCTCTCGCTCTGGAACAACATCTGAAATCGTAGAACTCCTTGGAAAGATTAAGACCCCATCAGTAGTGCTTACCGCTATTCACAACTCTCCTGTGGAAGATCGCGCAAGTGAGACCATCATTATGGATTTTGCTGATGAGCAATCAGTACTACAGACTCGTTGGGCAACTGCAGCACTTGGTCTGCTTCGCGCCCACCTTGGCTTTGATTTGAACTCAATTGTTAAAGATGCTGAGGTAGCACTTGCAAGTGATATCTCTGAACTCGTTGAAGTAGAACAGATCAGCTTCCTTGGTCGCGGCTGGACTATCGGCCTTGCACATGAGGCAGCGCTGAAGACTCGCGAATCATCACAGTTCTGGGCTGAGGCATACCCAGCACTTGATTACCGCCACGGTCCTCTATCAATCTCACAACCAGGGCGCGCAGTCTGGGCCTTTGGTGATATCCCTGCGGACTTGGTGCGCGATATCAAATCAACGGGTGCTCTCTTTGAATCAAGCACTTTGGACCCAATGGCTCACCTCATCCGTGCTCAGCGCGTTGCTATCGCAATCGCCAAGAAGCGCGGCGTAGATGCTGATAATCCACGCGGTCTAGCTCGCTCCATCATTCTCGATAAGTAATTACACTCATCTCTGTGAACTATGTAGTCGCAGTAGATGTAGGCGGAACTGAGATCAAGAGTGCGCTCGTTGACTCTGATTTCAACGTCATTGCAACAACTACTGCTCCCACTCCTAAGGCAGACACAACGGGTGCCGAAACTGTTAAAGCAATCGCTGCCATCGTCGCTGAATTTTCCACACAACACCCAGTCAATGCAGTTGGATTAGCAGTACCTGGTGCACTCGATGAGCCTGCTGGAACTTCTCGCTGGTCAGGCAATCTGCAATGGAAGAACCTCCCTATCCGCAAACTTTTAGAAGATGCAATCAATATTCCCGTCGCCTTCGGTCACGATGTGCGCACAGCAGCTGTTGCTGAGATGCGAAACGGTGCAGCACAAGGAGCGCGCAATGCGATCTTTATTCCTGTCGGAACTGGCATTGCAGCAGCTTTGATTATCGATGGGGAGATTCGCTCCGCAGAAGGATTTGCAGGCGAGATTGGCCATATCAACGTCAACGGCAAGTATCCATGTGTCTGTGGCAAATCTGGATGTTTAGAACCTGCAGCTTCCACACTTGCCATCAGTAAGGCATATGAAGGCCAGAGCGGGAAGAGTGGAACAACAACAGAGGAAATCTACAAACTTGTTATTGCAGGCGATGCTGTTGCAATAAATGTTTGGAGCGATGCAACAGCTGCCATGGCGCGTGCGTGTGAAACTCTGATTACGATTCTTTCTCCTGAAGTTATTGTCTTTGGTGGTGGACTTTCTAATGCAGGTGAAACTTTTATTAAGCCCATTAGAGATTATTTAGAATCTTCCCTTACATTCCAACGCATGCCGCGTCTTGAGATTGCACACTATGGCGCAAAAGCTGGAACTATTGGATGTGCGATGTTGGCCTTTGATCGCGTGAAGGCAGGTAAGTAATGCATATCCACGGATCCTCTGCTGTCATTGATGGAACGCTCAAGGAGAGGGTCTGCATTAAGGGTGCCGATGGAGTGATCACAGCAATTACTTTGAACTGCGCAGAAACGCCTGATTCAAGTCACTCAGGAACTTTGATTCCAGGCTTTGTTGATATCCACTCACATGGCGGTGCTGGCTTCTACTTCTCAGATCTCTCACCAGAAAACGTTGCAGCAGCGCGTAATACCCACCTCACTCATGGCACAACAACTCATATTGCATCCTTAGTTACTGAACCTATTGGTGTTCTTGAAGAACAGATTCTTCGCTTAGTTCCTATGGTGAACGCTGGAGTCTTTGAAGGAATTCACCTAGAAGGCCCCTATCTCTCCCATGCGCGCTGCGGTGCTCATGAGCCATCCCTTCTTCGTTCACCATCTATTGATGAACTATCGGCTCTGCTTGATGCAGGCCAAGGTGCAATCACAATGATCACTCTTGCCCCTGAACTCGATGGCGGTATCGAAGCTGTTGAATACCTAACTTCTCGTGGGATCACTGTCGCACTTGGCCATTCACAAGCAGATGCAGCAACAACGAACGCTGCCTTTACAGCAGGTGCAAAGCTGATTACCCACTTCAGCAATGGAATGCCTAAGCCATCTAAGGGTGCATCAACTATCGCTGAAGCATCCCTTGCACAGAAGAAGATTCCACTTGAAATGATTATTGATGGCGTTCACGTCTCTGATGAAATTCTTAGAGAGGTTCTGGCCTCAGGGGAACAACGCACCATCTTGATAACCGACTCAATGTCTGCAGCTGGCGGGGCAGATGGCAGCTACTCCATCGGATCCCTCGATGTTGTAGTGCTAGATGGGGTTGCTCGCTTAACCTCTAATCATTCACTTGCTGGCAGCACGCTCACCATGGATAAGGCATTTGTTAACTTTCTTACCTTCAATAACAATATTGTTGATTGTGTATTTGCAGCATCGACCCTTCCTGCAAAGACCCTAGGGCTGCATGCAGTCGGTGAGATTGCAGTAGGCAAGAAGGCTCATATTCTTGAATATAAAGGCTCAGAGATCCTCGTGGTTGCCTCATGAGTTCACTCGAATCTAATCGCCAAGCAGCTGCTGATTTCTTTGAACAAATCTGGAATCAGAAAGATGAATCTGCCATCGATCGCTTTATCGCACTCGATGCAGCAGGCAATGACCCAAAGTTTGGCGTGGGGCGCGAATCATTTCGCGAGCAATGGAAGAAGTGGCATGCAGCATTTCCAGATCTTCACTTTGATGTTCGAGAGATCATCGCAGAAGGAGATCGCGTTGTAACTCGCTGGCACCTGACCGGTACTCACACAGGTGCTGACTATCTTGGAAAATCTTCATCGGGTGCAAAGATTGCAGTCGATGGTGTTTCTATCGACACCATTAAAGATGGAGTCGTTCTTGATGGATTTGATGCCTGGGATTCACTCGGTTTTCGCGAGCAGCTAGGAATTATTGAGCCGCTTTAAGTAGCTAGTGCCTGCCTACATATCTGGCATTACCTTTGCAAAAGGTAAGAGGCGCCTAGTTGCCTAGGCGCCTCCGATCCCGATTACCCTCTAATCGAGAAGTTATGCAACTTTCTTAATGCGACCATCTGCTGCTGGAACTTGAGTTACCTTTCCAGCTGCAAGATCTGCCTTGAGAGCATCTACAAAGAGATCAAGGAGTGCTCCTTGAACCTTTGCTTGGTCTGGTGAGAACACATTCACATAACCGTCTCCGCCATAGATGACGAAGTCAAGTGTTGTGATTGTGTATCGAGTTCCATCCTTTGGAATTGCAGTTCCATCTAGTTTTGTTACTTCAACAATTCTGCTTCCTGCAGCCTTTGTTGAGTCAAAACTAAACTTGAATCCTGAAATCTGTGGGAAACGTCCATCACCTGGGTAGTTTCCACCGACTCCATTTTCAAGTGCCTTCCAGAGATTCTCACCAGTTACTACTGATGTTGCAATCTGGTTTCCAAAAGGGAAGACGGTAAATGCATCCCCCAGCGTCACATCAAGCGCCCCTGTCCCGGTGCGCACAAGTGAAGTATTTGCAGGAATGTAAGTCTTCGCTGGGAAGGTGTCGCGAATTCCGCCACCATTTTGAACAGCGAAATCTGTCTTGTATTTAGCTCGCATGAGATCTGCAATGTAATTACCCATTGGAGTCTCTCCTGAGCGCTCTACTGCTGGTGTTCCACCTCGTGGGAATACTCCTGAAACAGTTCCGATTTTCACGTCGAGCTTTGCAGAGAGTTGATCCTTATAGGTCTTCACCATTGCTGCAGCTGCAGCATCTTGAGTAGTCACTGTGCTAACAACACCTGTGGTAATTGTTGCTGCAGCAGCCTTTAATACGTGTTGAATTGATTGACCAACTACTTTGCCGCGCTTCATACAGATCTGGGTGCGGGTGTATTCAACGCCTGCATTGCGAGTCTGGCCGAGGACAACTGGATTTGTTCGAATTGTTCCTGGAGTCAGTGTTGCAAAAGTCTGGTGGCTATGGCCGCCATAGATTGCAGTTGCTCCCTTGATTTGCGCAGCTAACTCATTGAGTTGACCCTTTGCAGTTCCATCAGAGTTTTGTAGCCAACCCTGGTGAAGGAGTGCAACAACAATCTCAGCACCAGCAGCCTTTGCCTCTGTAATCGCCTTATTTACCCCGGCAACACCTGGGTTGATTGTGATGGTCTTCTTTTCACCTGAAGCGCTCTTGTAATCAAGGTTGCCTGGGAATACCTGTTCGATTGTCTCTGGAGTGTTAGAGCCGACAACGCCAACTTTCACGCCACCGCGTTCGATAATTGTGAAGTTCTTCATCGCTTTTGTTCCAGATTTGAGAACACCAAGTGACTCTGCATCGTAGTTCGAGACAACCCACTGGAAGTTTGAGATACCAATCATCTTGTTGAGGTGATCCAAGTTGCGATCATGCTCATGGTTACCAGGAATTGAAACATCGAGCTTGATTGCATTCAGTGTCTCGATAGTTGGAACTTCTTCAAATTCAGTTGAAATCGGTGGCGCAGCACCAATGTTGTCACCGGATGAGAGTGCAATAGTTGCTACGTTCGCTTTGCGATCAGCTTCCCAGTTGCTAGCCAATAGCGCTGCTCCGAATGATGTGCCGACCTCAATTGCTCCGTGTAGATCGCTGAGCTGTAGGACCTGCACTGCTTTGTTGGTAGGTGAGGCAACTGTGCCAAGTTGTGCTGCGGTGTATGACTTAGTTGATGCCTTTGGCTGTGAAAAACCATATTCATTAACTGCCTGTACAACAGGAGTACCTGCTGGTTGACCAATCACAACAGGCATCGTCACAACGTTACTTGCCTTTGCGGGAACAAATATTGGACATGAGCCAGCTCCAGCTGAAACTACATAACCAGTAACGCCTGGCTCAACATCGGCACCGGGAGTCCAACGGACGACAACTCCACCAGCACCAAGATAAGAAGTAACGGCTGTTGGCGCATTAGGTAGTGAGTAGGTAGCAGCCTGTGCACTTGGGGCTATAACGAGCCCAGTTCCCGCGATAACTGCGGTAGAGAGAAGGAATGAAAAAACGGATTTAACTATGGTTGAGGATTTCATGGGGTGAGTTAATCTCTTATTCAATTTCAAAGTTG
Organism: Candidatus Planktophila sp.; assembly: GCA_044353885.1. GTDB lineage: Bacteria > Actinomycetota > Actinomycetes > Nanopelagicales > Nanopelagicaceae > Planktophila. Next base: position 8,001 of record JBILBC010000015.1, read on the forward strand.
AAATAGAGAGTGAAGTTAAGGTTAATTACTAGTGAAGACTGCTACACGCCTGCGCTATTGAGTAGCTCTTGGTGGTCTACGAACTTTCGTCGCGGCTTTCCAAGAGGCTCACCAGCTGCAACTTCTGCCGCGTTAATCACCTGCCAGTGCTGCTGAGTTACAACCCTGTTATGAGTAATTACATCGGTGATATCGCCTGAGTTCTTTGGTGCTTTGAGATCTTCAACGAGAAGCTTCATCACATCTGCAGCATCTGACTTATTGGTGCCAATAACACCTGATGGTCCGCGCTTTGCCCAGCCGACCACATAAATATTCTCGTTAACGCGGCCATCTGTATTAATAACCTTACCCTTTTCATAAGGAATACCTTCAAGGGATGCTGCCTCATAACCAATGGCAGTAACAACTAATCCGCACTTGATGCTAAAAGTTTCATCACTTCCAGTCTTCTGAAATACAACTTCCTCCACACGGCCATCGCCCTTGATCTCTACAGGAGTAGCAAGGAATTGGAATTTCATCGTGCGCTCGTGGGCTGTTGCTTCTTTCTCTGAGATCAACAGCATCGCATCAAGGTTGCTCTTCACATCTTTTTCTGGTGCTTCTCCGGCACGATTAATTGCCGCTTCAATATCTGACTTCTGCATCTCGACATTGGTGTGCTCAAGCTTGGGAAGATCACGAAGTTCGGGGGATGTGAAGGCTGCATGCTCAGGTCCACGGCGTGCACTGATGACAACAGTTCTCACCGAACTGGTCTTAAACACATCGATTGCATGATCTGCAGTATCTGTTGGATCGAGCTCACTTGGTTCCAGCGCCAGCATGCGAGCAACATCCATTGCCACATTTCCTGCGCCAATGACAACTGCAGTCTCACAACTTAAGTCAACTGATTCATCTTTGAAATCTGGGTGAGCGTTATACCAAGGCACAAAGGTGGCTGCAGACATAGATCCCGCAAGCTCTTCACCCGGAATTCCGAGCTTCTTGCCTAGCGCAGTACCTGTTGCAATAACCACAGCGTCGTACTTCTCTTTCAGCTGCTGGATGGTGAAATCACTTCCGAGTTCAACGTTTGCAAACAATCTAAAGTTGGCTTCGTTTGCAACTTTTTCAAATACCTTTGAAACGGTCTTAATCTTTGGATGATCTGGTGCCACACCGCTACGCACTAAACCCCAAGGAGTTGGAAGGCGCTCAATCATGTCGATAGAGAACTGCAGTTCCTCTGTTTGAAGATTTTGCAGTGCAAGAGCAGCAAAGTAGCCAGCGGGACCTGCACCGACGATTGCTACTTTGTATTGAGGCACTGCATAAGATTACAGGTTTCCTTTATTGCCCGTTAACTAGTTTTTACTTTCGGAGCGCTCTTCTCTAGCAACGATGCAATAAAGAGGACGGTAAGCACAATAAATGCTGGTCCGTTCAGGCTTTCTCCAGGTGGTGGACCATCGCTCGTCAAAGTTTTCATATGTCCAGCGACTGCGCGCATGACAGGATCTGCAGCAAGAGTTAGCAGAATTAATGGGGTCATTCCTGGATAGCGGATAAATAATAGAGATAGAAATACGGCGAGAATCAGTTGTGTTGCTCCCCATTGATGGAAGATTGCGATGATGTTTTCTCCGCCTTCTACCGAGATATCAATACCTGCAATGCTGTTGGCGCCACCATCTGTTGCGAATAAGTGAATGGAGCTACGCACCACCGTAATGAGAAGAAGGGCGCCGGAAGCAATTCGAACTATTCGGTATCCAGCAAAACTTGAGAGCTCACTTGGGAGTACCTTCCTAAGATTTATTCTCATAGCTCCTCCTACAGTGATGAACCGAGTTTACCGAACTGGATATTTGACCCACGAAGATTTACTGAAAGTCCTTTAGAGTTTAAAGTGACAGATTTCAATTTCAAACCTTTTGGAACGTTGAGTTCGCGCACACTCCTGCTCTTAATTTGGCTTTGAATATCAGCTGGTAGCGATGATGAAGGTATTTCGCTGCCAAATATGGAGACGCTTTGGAGCTGAAAATAGATTGTGTTATTTGAAAACTTTGGAATGAGAGTTGCTTGCCCAAGTCCACCTGCGCCAACTGAGACTTGCAGTGCATTTCCTACAATCTGTGCATTTTCGAACTCGGCAGTCTTGATGATTGTGGCTGCTGGAATAGTTGCTGTGATATCCAAAGAACCAACGATTGTTGGTTGAGATTTACTGATGTTTTTTACCGAGATAGCAATTGCAGATTCAGCTTGACTGCCCTTGAGTGCATAGCTATCGATATTGATCTTTGCTGCCTTAATTGAGTCTGATGAAAGATTCTGTGGAATATCAGCGATCGGGATTGAAGCACTAACTCCTGATGCCTTTGGTAGCTCACTCTCTATTCGAGATTCAATCCGCGAAGTCATGAGCGTCTGTGCTGTAAATGCACCACCGCCAAAGAGGGCGAAGGCGGATGCAGTGGCAATAACTGCCAAGTGTTTTCTCTCCATTTGGGTGAAGGTAAGGAAGTTACCTGAGAATTCCCAGAGACAGGAGAGGGGAATAATTGTGAATCTAGAGCGGAGACGAGGAGATTTGAACTCCTGAAGGCTTTTACACCTTACCTCGTTAGCAGTGAGGCGCACTCGACCGGGCTATGCGACGTCTCCAAGTACTGGCTAAGTCTAGCGTCTAAGCCGATAACCCTGAACAGGCTGGTTTTGGCCCACCGTTGGGGTTTCCGTAACGGTGATAGGTAATGGCAACAGATTGTTCGATAAGCCAGCGAGGAGTTTCAATATCTCCACGTTGTGCAATAGGTCGGTGATCTACAGAAATACCTTTCTGCAGCTCTTCATAAATAGGTGGCTTACTCGATGCTAGCCAACGAACACGTGAGTACTTCTCATTCACATCACGTAAGTCGGTTGTGAAAATAACCTTAACCCCGGTGGTTTCAGCGATGTGGTGAATTAAGGATTTTTCATCCTGTGTCGTTGATTCATCAACGACAACCACAATAGGAGCTAAGTAGTGGCGATATCGCTGGAAGTTCTTCTCAACTACCAAGCTGCTGCGATCAATTGCTTGTGAGCCAACTTTTGCCCACCATGTATTTACGCCAAAGATTGCTGCTTCTATATTCGTCACTCGTGGCCAATTGCGTAGTGTGTTCACATAGTTCAGCCCACCAGCTTTAGCATTAGGACCGACAGCAGAGCGCTTCCATCCACCAAATGGTTGACGGTTAACAATTGCACCAGTGATACCGCGGTTCACATAAAGATTTCCAGCTTCGATGCGGTTTATCCACTCTTCGCACTCTTTCTCATCCAGTGATTGAATGCCTGCGGTCAATCCAAAATCCGTTTCGTTCTGCCATGTGATTGCTGTATCAAAATCAGGTGCTTCAATCACAGCAAGCACAGGGCCAAACCATTCATTGCGATGTGACCATGACTTTGCTTTCACGCCAAGCTTTACACCTGGGCGCCACATTAAAGCTGCCTCATCTAATTGCTTTGGTTCAACAAGCCAACTTTCACCTGCATCAAGCCGTGTAAGTGCTCGTGTCAGTGCGTTCTCTGAGGGGCGAATAATGGGACCCACGGTTGTTGAGAAATCCCAGCCTGCACCAACATGCAGTGACTCAACAGCATCTTTAAGCTGTCGGATAAATGCAGGGTTGTTATAGACGGTGGTATCAACGATTGCAATCGAGGCTGCAGAACACTTCTGACCTGCATGGCCAAATGCTGATTGCACCAAATCCTTGACTGCTGCATCGATATCAGCACATGCTGAGATCAGAACAGCATTCTTTCCACTTGTCTCTGCCATCAGATTGATTTCAGGGCGCCATGATGTGAACAGGGATGCTGTATCAAATGAACCAGTAAGAATGACTCCATCAATTGCAGGATTTGTAACCAGATACTTACCGTTCTCATCATCGCGCATGGGTAGGAACTGCAATACATCTTGAGGAACCCCACCTGCCCACAAGTGGCTGACAATCTCCCATGCAGTTGCAACTGTCTCTGGTGCTGGTTTAAGAATGACTGAGTTTCCTGCAGCAAGGGCTGCGCACACACCACCCATAGGAATTGCGTAGGGGAAGTTCCATGGTGGAACAACAAGAATCGTTCCAAGCGGTGTTGATTCACCAAAGTTCTGAGCAGTAGTTGCATAGAAGCGAGCAAAGTCGATTGCTTCAGCAACTTCTGGATCTGCTTCAGCAACTGTCTTTCCAGCATCGCGAGACATCACAGCAATCGTCTCTGTTGTTGCCTCTGTTATGACATCGGCTGCCTTATAGAGAACATCGGTGCGCTCCTGGATTGAAAGAGTGCTCCACTTCTCCTGCGCCTTCTTTGCTGTTGCAATCGCTGTATCTACATCTTTAGCTGAGCCAACTGAGAAGTGATACCAAACCTTGCCATTATCAGATGGGTCAGTGCCTTCTTCTTGTTCTTTAGTAAAGATCTCTTTGCCGTTGATAACAAGTGGAATCTCTTGATCTTTAATAGCGCGAACCTTCTTGATCGCTTGAGAGACGGCGGCGATGAACTTTGGCTCGGTGGGGTCTGCGTTTGCTTCATTCTTAAATGTCTGGCCGGTTAGTTGCGCGTGGTTGATATGGCGAAGTGATTGTGTAGTGATGGCATGACGCTCAGTAATTGACTTCAAGAATCGTTCTTCTTGTTCCTTAAACTTTGCTGGGTTCTTGGATATCTCAAATGCGGCCTTTAAATAGTTCTCATCCGATGTATTTTCATCAAGGCGGCGAACAAGGTATGCAACAGCTGCAGCAAAATCATCTTTACGAGTCACCGGTGCATAGAGCAGTACGGGTTGTCCTGCGCGGGTCACAGCAAGTGCTTCTGCATTTGCCATGCCCTCCAGCATTTCAATATCAATCTGATCAACTACTCCGCGAGACTTTGCTACCTCTAGCGCCCATGTCATATGAAATAAGTTGTGGGATGCGATACCGATACGCACTGCCTTGGAATGTTCTGGGCGAAGTGCTGCATCAACTAAGCGCACATAAGAAGCATCCACATCTGACTTCGTGCGATAAGGAGCAGGGCTCCAGCCATGAAGCTCTGCCTCGGCGCGCTCCATTGCAAGGTTGGCACCTTTTACTAGGCGCACCTTGATGCTTGCCCCGCTGCGTTCATAACGCTTGATGGACCATTCAACGAGTTCGCCAAAGAAGTGATGTGCCTCTGGCAGGTATGCCTGGAGAACGATGCCAGCTTTCATTGAGACAAATTCATCTTCATCAAGCACGCGCATAAAGGCGGCAACTGTCATAGGAAGATCGCGATACTCCTCCATATCCAAGTTCACAAAGACGCCATGCTGTTGGGCTTGTCCATAGAGAATGCGCATCTTTTCTGAGACGCGAGTAATGGAGCCTTCAACATCGATGATGATTAGCTGTGCCACAATGGATGAGAGCTTGACTGAGATGTAATTTACTTCTGGGCGGCGCATCATCTCAAGAATAGATTGGAAGCGAAGTTCAGCTTCGTGATCACCAAGGACCGCTTCACCTAACACATTGATATTGAGTGAGATTCCTTTATCGGTGCGTTTACCCATATGCCTTGAAAGTTTGTCAGCCTCTGATGCCAAGATGAGATCTTTAGAGAGAGCTCGCACTCGCTGATGCACTGCGGCCACAACGGGTGTTGGCAACACATGGGAGAGAACTCCGATTGCATGCAGACCAAGTCCATTGATTGGGCCAAAGCCAACAATGCTCGCCTTCTTTGCAGCTCTGCGAAAGATGCGTGAAGAAGATTTCACAGATGAGATTCGCATGACCTCATCGGTTAAAGTAATTGTTGCCTCAATTGCCTTAGGATCTTTAAAGAGGCGGGCAACACGCTTGCGGTTAGCTTTCTCGCGGCGGTCGCGTAATTTATCTGACTCTTTCATCAGCGCTTTGGTGCGCTCGATTGCAGTCGTTGCTAGCTTGTCTAGCGCTGCATCAGTCTCAAAAATTGAGGGCATCTGGCAAGGTTATCAAGGGTTATTTCTCTTTGCTCACCCTATAAATGTGAGATTAAAGAGCGTAGGATTCAAAGATGAATAACGAGAACGCAGACGTTACGACAGATAAGCCAAAGCGCATCCACGATCAGGCGCCTTCTGAGCTCTTCTCTAACTTTATGAAGTCAGGCTGGACTCCCTCTGATCTGAGCAATATTGAGCCCCTTGAAGTTGTTACCTACGCTTTTTCACGTCGCCAGGTTCTCTCTGCAGCCTTTAAGGGAATTCGCCTCGTTCTTTCTGCAGGTGGATACAAAGTTCGTGCCAATGACACTGACTATAACTACCGTCCACATAGCGCATTTGTGTATTACGGCGGTGTGCAGGGAGCAGATGCAACTGCAGATGCAGTTCTCGTTCTTGAACCATCAGGTGATTCACATATTACCTATCTCTATATGCATCCTCGTTCTACTCGCGATACCGATGCTTTCTATCGCGATGCAAAATATGGCGAACTCTGGGTTGGTCGTCGCTTCACACTCGATGAAGCAAAGGCTCGCTATCAGATAGATACTCTTCAATTAACTGATCTTGAAGCTTTGCTAGGTGATGGCAAGGAAACGCTTACTCTGCGTAGCGTTGATCCTGCAGTTGATCCCAAGGTGAAGAAGCATGACCGTGAAGAAGAATTTGCAACCTTTGTCTCAGAACAGCGTCTGTGTAAAGATGAATACGAAATTCGCGAGATGCAGGCTGCAGTAGATGCAACGGCGCTTGGCTTTAACGATGTTATCCATGCGATGCCTGCAGCTGTTGAGACTCCACGCGGTGAGCGCGTATTAGATGCTGCCTTCTATGGTCGCGCACGGATCTTGGGTAACGATCTTGGATATAACACCATCGTGGGCGCAGGTTCACATGCATGCGTATTGCACTGGATCCGCAACGATGGCGATGTCCATCGTGGTGAGTTAGTACTTATCGATGCCGGTGTTGAAGTGGAGTCCTTCTACACAGCAGATATCACGCGCACGCTTCCCGTCGATGGCAAGTTCTCCCCCGCCCAGCGCGCTCTCTATATGTTGGTCTATGAGTCACAACTAGCAGGCTTTGCAGCAATTAAGCCTGGTGTGCTTTTCTCTGAAATTAATAAGGCCTGCCAAGCAGTATTAGCAAAGGGCCTTGCAGATATGGGTGTGCTGACAGTTTCAGCAGAGGAATCTCTAAAGCCAGAAGTTGGATTACATCGCCGTTGGACTCTTCACGGAGTAAGCCATCACTTAGGTCTTGATGTTCATGATTGTGCGCAAGCTCGTAAAGAGCAGTATCTCGATGCACCTCTTCGTGAAGGAATGGTTCTGACCGTTGAACCAGGTCTTTATATTCAGCCAGATGATGAGCTATTCGCACCTGAGTATCGTGGAATCGGAATTCGTATTGAAGATGATGTTGTTGTCACAGCAGATGGTTGCCGCAATATCTCAGAAAATATTCCACGCCACCCAGATGAGATTGAAAAGTGGATGAAGAGCGTCTTAGGACGCTAGTTGATATCCAAGGTAGGCGGCAAGTAAACCGAAGGTAATTGATGCGATGAGGTTTATGGCAATAACCTTGTACTTCTTTAGTTCATATCCAAGATAGAGATCGATGATAAAGGTCGACCAAGTTGTAAATGATCCAGCAAAACCGATAGCTAGGAAATCATGCCAGCGCTCTGTCGTTGCAAATGTTGCACCGATTAAGAAAGATCCCAGGATGTTTACTGTAAATGTTCCGACCGGTTTATCGGTGAACTTCTTAAAGTACTGATCCACTAAGAAGCGTGCAGGTGCACCGATTGCAGCACCAAGAATCACCATCAGCGTATTCATGCTCGCACCTTCACATATCTACGTGCGGCCTTGAGTGAGAAATGTGCGACGATCAGAGATGCAACGATATTTAACAATAAGTAAGTAAAGCCAGCTTCATCAGGTGCAACTGCTTCATATGTCACTGCCGAGAATGTCGATAGACCTCCACAGAAGCCTGGCAAGAGGAAGTAGCGCAGTTCAGTAATTCCACGTCGCTCCATGAAGACCATAAAGACCATAGCCAAAGTAACGCCAAGTAAGTTTGCAGCTAGAGTTCCAGCACCGCTTGAAGGAATTATGAGCGAGAGGAACCAGCGAGTGAGCGAACCGAGAATGCCTCCGAGGGAGACAAGCCAGATCGCCCTCACGAGTTAGACCAACTTCTTGGTTGATTTAAAGAGAGTCGTAATCACGCTAATTATCAAAGATGCAAGAAGTGCGGACCAAAATCCTGTTACCTCTAACTTCTCACTCCATCGCGCGGTCAGTGACAACATCGCAGCGTTGACGACAAAGAGGAAAAGTCCGAAAGTGACGATGGAGACAGGAAAGGTGAGAACTTTAATAATGGAGCCGAAGACGCTGTTGATCAATCCGAAAAGGAGTGCAACCCACAGATAAGTGGTGATGCCACCGTCTACGGTGATGCCAGGTACTACCAGAGTTGCAATCCACATTGAGAATGCAAGAACTGCCCAGCGGATGAGCAACATTAGTTGCGCTTATCTCGCTTCAAAATACCTGCAAACATGCGAGCTGGATCGTATTTGATATCTACGACGCGCTCCTTCATAGGAATGATTGCGTTGTCAGTGATCTTGATGTGCTCTGGGCATACTTCAGTACAGCACTTTGTGATGTTACACATTCCAAGACCATGCTCTTCTTGTGCTGTGCGCTTACGATTCTTCAACATATCAAGTGGGTGCATATCAAGCTCTGCAATGCGGATAAAGAATCGTGGGCCAGCAAATGACTTCTTATTCTCTTCGTGATCGCGAATAACGTGACATACATCCTGACATAGGAAGCACTCGATGCACTTACGGAATTCTTGGCTTCGCTCGACATCTACCTGTTCCATGCGAGCTTCCCCTGGAGCTAAATCCTTAGGGTGTTCGTAGGCTGGAATCTCCATCGACTTCTTGTAGTTAAACGATACGTCAGTGACGAGGTCTTTAATAATAGGGAAGGCGCGAAGTGGCGTCACAGTAATGGTTTCTTCATCGCCAAATGATGCAACCTGTGTCATGCATGCAAGACGTGGCTTACCGTTGATCTCCATAGAACAAGATCCACATTTACCAGCCTTACAGTTCCAACGAACAGCCAAATCACCCATTTGTGTTGCTTGAACGCGGTGAATTACATCGAGGACAACTTCGCCCTCGTTGACTTCTACCTGAACATCTTTGAGGCCACCATCAGTTGCATCCCCTCGCCAGATGCGAAGATTAAGTTTGCGCGCCATTAGTTGGTTCCGCCTTTCGCAATTTCAACCGGTGTCATGTATTTCTCGAGTTCGTGAACATCAAAGAGGTCAAAGAGCTCTTTAGGAATTACTGGCAAGGTCTGTGACTTGATAGTGACTTTATCTCCATCGAAAGATGCGATCTGATTGATCTGGCGCCAGTCTGGATTCATTCCTGGGAAATCTTCACGGGTGTGACCACCGCGTGATTCTTCACGAAGAAGCGCAGACTTTGCAGTTGATTCAGCAACGAGCAACATATTGTCGAGGTCAAATGCCAAGTGGAATCCTGGGTTGAACTTACGTCCACCAGCAACTGCCACGTTCTTACTGCGAGCGCGGATATCGGCAATCTTTATGATTGCTTCCTCAATCTCAGTGCGTGTGCGGATGATTCCGACCAAGTTATGTGTCACTTCTTGAAGTTCTGCGTGAAGTGAATAGGAGTTCTCTCCACCTGCGCGACTAAAGGGAGCTTCGATGCGATCTGCGGCTGCCTTAATCGTTGCATCAGAGACAGGGTTTGCACCCGCGCTCTTCACATACTGCGCAGCACCTGCACCTGCGCGGCGTCCAAAGACAAGTAGATCTGTCAGTGAGTTACCACCAAGACGATTTGAACCATGCATACCGCCAGCTACTTCACCTGCAGCATAAAGTCCCGGAACTCCAATTGCTGCTGCTGTATCTGGCTCTACCTCTACTCCGCCCATCACGTAGTGACATGTAGGGCCGACTTCCATCGCTTCCTTCGTAATATCTACGCCAGCTAGTTCATAGAACTGGTGCCACATAGATGGAAGGCGCTTTTTAATAACTTCGGCTGGAATGCGCTTAGAGACATCGAGGTATACCCCGCCATGTTCTGTGCCGCGGCCTGCCTTAACTTCTGTATTGATAGCACGCGCAACTTCATCGCGTGGCAATAGCTCGGGCGGACGGCGGTTATTGTCCTGATCTACATACCAACGATCTGCCTCTGCCTCATTATCTGCATACTTATCCTTAAATACATCAGGGATGTACTTAAACATAAAGCGTTCACCTTCTGAGTTGGTAAGGATTCCACCTTCACCACGAACTGATTCAGTAACAAGAATTCCGCGTACTGATGGCGGCCAGACCATTCCTGTTGGGTGAAATTGCAAGAACTCCATATCAACCAGGTTTGCACCAGCTTTGAGAGCAAGTGCATGCCCATCGCCAGTACCCTCCCATGAGTTGGAGGTAATTTTGAATGTCTTTCCTACGCCACCTGTTGCAATGACAACTGCTGGTGCTTCAAAGAGAATCTCTTCGCCAGTTTCGCGCCAGTAACCGTATGCGCCAGCGATCTTGCCGTTCTCTCTAAGAATTTCAGTAATAGTGCACTCTGCAAAGACTTTGATCTTTGCTTCCATGTCACCAAATTCGCGGCCATCTTTCTGCTGCAACTGAACAATCTTCTGCTGCATGGTGCGGATGATTTCAAG
>JBILBC010000016.1:0-18589 GCA_044353885.1 Candidatus Planktophila sp.
GTAGCACTTGAAGTGCTCTCACTGCCGCTCTATCTCATGGCAGGACTTTCACGCCGCCGCCGATTGATGTCACAAGAGGCTGCGCTGAAGTACTTCTTACTGGGTGCCTTCTCATCTGCATTCTTCCTCTTTGGCGCTGCTTATCTCTATGGATACTCAGGCTCGATTACATTTGCAGGAATTCAATCAAGCGTTGTTGGAGGCTCAGGAAATGATGTCTTCCTACTCCTTGGCATCGCCTTCATCTCTGTTGGCCTTCTCTTCAAAGTCGGCGCAGTGCCATTTCATGCATGGTCACCTGATGTGTATCAAGGTGCACCAACGGCAATTACTGGCTTTATGGCTGCTGCTACCAAGGTTGCTGCATTCGGTGCAATCCTTCGTATCTTCTATGTTGCATTTGCGAATGCGCAGTGGCAATGGAGACCAGCTCTCGTTCTGATTGCAATCATCACAATGGTCTTTGGTTCTGTTGTTGCAATTACCCAGCGTGATGTTAAGCGCATGCTTGCCTACTCATCGATCGCTCACGCGGGATTCCTCCTTGCGGGCGTTATTGCCTTGAGCAAGTCAGGTCTTGATGCAACTATCTTCTATCTCTTTGCTTATGGCATCGCAACCGTTGGAGCATTTGGTGTTGTTACCTTGGTGCGCGACTCTGCCGGTGAAGTCACAGACCTCAATCGCTGGAGCGGTCTTGGAAAGAGATCACCACTTGTTGCATCAGTCTTCTCCTTCTTCCTTCTAGCATTTGCAGGTATTCCTCTGACATCAGGCTTTATTGGAAAATTCTCCATCTTCTCAAGTGCCTATGAATCAGGAAGCACATGGATTCTGATCTCTGGCGTGCTCTCATCAGCAATCGCAGCCTTCTTCTATATCCGCGTCATTGTCTTGATGTTCTTTAAGGATCCAGTCGAAGATGGCACTAGCGTTGTAATTCCATCAGCTCTGACAACAATTACGATTACGGTTGCGGCAGTAGTTACCTTGATTCTCGGTATCTTCCCCGCACCTCTGATCGACTTCATTGCAACAACAGCGTTCTTCATCCGATAATGTCTAAATTCGGAATTCCTGGTTTAGCCCCTGAATTAGAGGCAGAACTTAAAGAGGGCATGGCTAAGGTTGAAAGCCTTCTCTTAAGCCATATTCAAGGTGATTACCCATTGGTGGAGGAGACTTCGCGCCACCTTGTTGCAGCAGGTGGCAAGCGCTTAAGGCCGCTATTAACTCTTCTTGCATCGCACTATGGAGATAAGAATAAGTTTGGCATTGTTGAATCAGCAGTTGTCTGCGAACTTACCCACGTTGCAACTCTCTATCACGATGATGTGATGGATGAAGCAAAGCTACGTCGAGGAGTTGAGAGTGCCAATAGTCGCTGGGGCAACACCGTTGCCATTCTCACCGGCGATTACCTCTTTGCAAAGGTCTCAGCACTTCTTGCAGATATCGGACCTGAAGCTGTTCGCCTGCAGGCATCGACATTTGAACGTCTTGTTATTGGCCAAATCATGGAGACGCAAGGACCTCAAAATGGGGAAGATGCCCTTGAGCACTACCTGCAAGTTGTTGCAGATAAGACAGGATCGTTGATTGCAGCAAGTGCGCGATTTGGTGCGATGGTTTCAGGCGCTCCTACAGATATTAAAGAGACCCTCACCATCTTTGGTGAAAAAGTTGGCATTGCATTCCAATTAGCAGATGATGTGATTGATATTGCAAGTGAATCTCACCAGTCGGGTAAGACTCCGGGTACTGATCTGCGTGAAGGAGTGCCGACGCTTGTGACTCTCAACGTCATGAAATCAACGCGTTCGCAAGATCGCGAACTCATCAAGCTATTGAAAGCTCCGATTAAGGATGAGAAAGTTGTTGCACAAGTGCTTACAACTCTTCGTGGACATAGCGCGCTGGATGAATCACGCAGCCAATTACAGGGTATTGCTCGCGATGCTCGTGCTGCTCTTGGACCACTGCCCGTTAACGATGTGACAGGTGCGCTATTTTCCTTGTGTGATGCGATTGTCGACCGCTCTGCTTGATCGCACCAAATCAGTACCTAAAGCAGCCAGAGCACACCAAATAACGATAAAACCGATCCAGCGAGCAGTAGGCATATCTTCATGGCGAAGCCAGACACCGATGGAGAACTGAATCGTTGGTGTGATGTATTGCAGTAATCCGATAGTTGTATAGGGCAGGCGAGTAGTAGAGCCATTGAAAAGTAAGAGTGGAATAGCAGTAATCGCACCTGCGCTAATGAGAAGAACGGTCAGCAGTGGTTTTTGGCCAAATTGTCCCGTGCCATTCTGGCCAAGATAGAGAAGGTAGAAGCCATAGGGGATAAGTGAGATTAGAGTTTCAATTGCTAGACCATCGAGTGCGCCAAGATCTAACTTCTTCTTCACAAGGCCATATGTGCCCCATGAGAGCGCAAGTGAGATAGCAACCCACGGAAGGCGGCCGTAATCGTAGGTAAGGATGGCAACGCCAACTGCTGCAATACCAACTGCGAGCCACTGCAGTGGTCGCATCTTCTCGCGAAGAAGAATGACACCAAAGGCAATAATGATCAGTGGGTTGATGTAGTAGCCAAGGGCAGCTTCAACGACATGTCCATTATTCGTTGCCCAGATGTAGGTAATCCAGTTGATAGATATGAGGACAGTGGTTGCAAGTAGCCCAATAACTTTCTTTGGGCTCTTCAGGATTGCAATGGTGGAATGTATTTGTTTGGAGATTCCTAGAACAATTGCGCAGAAGACCAATGTCCACACAGCGCGGTGAGCAACAATCTCCCATGGATTAGCTGGTTCAAGAAGTGGCCAATAGAGAGGAAAGAGACCCCATAGAACGTATGCGCTAAAGCCAAAGAGAAGCCCTAGTGAATACTCGCTCTGGTTTTTTACCACTTATCGGAAGTTTACAAATTGAACTGCAAATTCAAATTTGCCATTTTTAATCTGCTCAATAGCCTCTTGCAGATCATCGCGGCTCTTAGATGTCACGCGTAGTTCATCGCCTTGAATCTGGGTCTTAATTGATTTTGCACCCTCATCACGCAGGAACTTAGCAATCTTCTTGGCATTCTCTGTTGAGATGCCCTCTTTCATGGTGCATGCAATCTTGTAGATCTTGCCTGAGAGCTGTGGCTCACCAGCATCAAGGTGCTTAAGTGAAACTCCACGCTTAATCAACTTATCTTTAACGACATCAAGGGTTGCCTTTGCGCGCTCTTCAGTATCTGCCTCAATTGCTAACTTATCTCCTGAGAGTTCAATCTTTGCGCCAGTGTTCTTAAAATCAAAGCGGGTATCAATCTCGCGGATGGCCTGATTTATAGCGTTATCTAGCTCCATGCGGTCGATCTTTGAGACTACGTCGAAACTGCTGTCAGCCATATCTGTGGCTCTCCCTTGTGGTTAATCTTGTGATTTTCAAAGTTCAAGTGCCTAAGGTATCGTTTGCCGCTCGCACTTACCAAAGCGCCGTAAGACTTGTATGACCCTGGCGGGTTGCCCGAGCGGCCAATGGGAGGGGACTGTAAATCCCCCGGCTCTGCCTTCGAAGGTTCAAATCCTTCACCCGCCACCACAACGCCCTTCATAATGAGGGGCGTTTTGCTTTGATCGACTATCTGCAGTTCATTTGCGAGTCGACATTCAAGGAGCTGGTTAATACGCTTCTCCAGTACCCATTTCGCCCCAACCTTAAGGAGCTAACGTGCAGAAACGTTTTGGAATTATCACTGCAGCTGTTGTCGCAGCTGCTCTCACACTCACAGGATGCGGACCTTTCGGTTCGGATTCATCAAAATCAGCATCAGCATCATGTGAAAAAGGTGAGCTAGCAACAGTCACTGATGGCAAGCTCACAATCGCAACTGGTGAACCTGCTTACTACCCATGGGTTCTCGATGACAAGCCAGAGTCTGGCGAAGGCTTCGAAGGTGCAGTCGCTTATGCAGTTGCTAAGCAGCTCGGCTTTGATGCTGCAGATGTCGCCTGGGTTCGCACCACATTTGACTCAGCTGTAACACCTGGAGAAAAGAAGTTTGACTTCAACTTGCAGCAGTTCTCAATCACTGATGATCGCAAGAAAGCTGTTGATTTCTCTTCACCTTATTACACAGCTCCACAGGCAATCGTCTCATTCAAGGGAAGCAAGATCGAAGGAAAGACTTCACTTGCTGAACTTAAGAACGCCAAGCTTGGCGCAGCAGTCGGCACTACCTCACTTGATGCAATCGAGAATCAGATTGGCACCAAGCCACAGGTATTCAATGACAATGCAGCTGGAGTTTCCGCGCTCAAGAACAAGCAGATTGATGGTCTCGTTGTAGATCTACCAACTGCTTTCTACCTATCAGGTGTTGAAGTGCCAAACGGACTTATTGTTGGTCAACTTCCATCAAATGGTGAAGGCGATCAGTTTGGTCTCCTGCTTTCAAAGGGAAGCAAGCTCACATCATGCGTTACTGGCGCTGTAGATGCCATTACCGCTGATGGAACACTCGCAGCAATTACAGATAAGTGGCTAGCAACCGATGCTGGCGCTCCTGTATTGAAGCCTTAATAGAAACTCAGCAGTAAACACGGTAGTTTGGCGACCATGTCAGAGAAGCAAAACTCTGCTTGGTCGCCAAGCTCACGTGAATTAGAGCGTCGCAAATCTCGTCGATCCATCAGCCGCAAGCAAGCAACTATTGCTGCGGCTTCATCCACTTTGGTACTCGGAACTCTTGCGGTCATTCTCGTGACTTCACCGGGTTGGGAAACGGTTAAGGCAACCTTCTTCGATATTGATTATGGCCGTGAAGTATTTCCCACTGTTATTCAAGGTTTATGGATCAACCTTCAACTTACCTTTATTGGTGGGGCAGCCATCGGTGTCATTGCACTGGGCCTTGCGCTACTACGTACAACAAAATCACCAGCTCTTACACCATTTAGATTCTTGGCAACTGCCTACGTTGATATCTTTCGAGGCGCACCACTGATCTTGATTATTTTGCTTGTTGGCTTTGGTGTTCCAGCTCTAGGGCTTTCTGGAATCTCAAGCAATGTCATCTTTCTCGGGACAGTTGCGGTGGTGCTCACTTACTCCGCATATGTAGCTGAAGTTATTCGAAGCGGAATTTTATCTATTCACCCAAGTCAACGCGCAGCAGCTCGTTCTCTAGGACTCACTTCAGGGCAGACCATGCGCTTTGTTGTGCTGCCACAGGCCATACGTCGCGTTGTACCTCCCTTGCTCAATGATTTTGTCTCACTTCTCAAGGACACAGGCTTGGTCTCAATCCTAGGAGTTACCGATGCCGTTCGAGCTGCTCAAATTAACGCTAGCCGAACCTTTAACTACACACCTTATGTTGTTGCAGCCATACTCTTTCTACTCATCACAATTCCAATGACTCGTTATACAGATCGAGCAATAAGGCAACGCACTAGTGCTCAGAACTCAGAAGGTGCAATCTAATGAGCAAAGTGCTTGAGCTGGTAAATGTTCGAAAGTCTTTTGGTGCAGAAGTTGTCCTGCACGATCTCTCACTCACTGTTCCCGAACACACAGCCACTGTCCTTATTGGTGCTTCGGGCTCAGGTAAGTCCACGCTCTTGCGCTGTATCAACTTATTGGAATCAATCGATGATGGCCAAATTTTCTTAGATGGTCAAGAAATTTCAGATCCACTGATAAACGTTGATGAAGTGCGCCGCCGACTGGGTATGGTCTTTCAGTCATTCAATCTTTTTCCTCATAAAACAGTTCTAGAAAACATCACACTCTCGCCCATCAAGGTTCATGGCAAAAGTAGAGATGAAGCCAATACTCATGCACTGCACCTATTGAAGAGATTTGATTTAGCGGATAAAGCCGATCAATACCCTGATCGCCTTAGTGGGGGACAGCAGCAGCGAGTAGCCATTATTCGCTCACTTGCTGTAAGTCCACGTCTACTTCTTCTTGATGAAGTCACATCAGCACTTGACCCAGTACTTGTAAACGAAGTTCTCTCAGCTGTCCGTGATCTCAAAAGTGATGGCATGACAATGGTGCTGGCAACACACGAAATGGGATTTGCAACTCAGGTAGCGGATGAAGTCTGTTTCCTAGAGTCCGGCAACATCATTGAGCGTGGAAGCGCAGAGCAAGTGCTCCATAACCCGCAGAACCCAAAAACCCAAGAGTTCTTAAAGCGAGTCCATCAAGCTGGTCGACTGTAGAAAGAAGAGTTATGACCTCATATGAATGAGGTCTATAAGCTAATTTTTTGCGCCAGGTTTGCGCGCAGCTCGAGATAGAAATAGCGCAAATACGAGAGCTAAAACAATTCCGGTGTTAACGCCCATCTCTGTGAGTGCGCGATTGAAATACTCTGTGGTCTTCTCTTTCTCCATTGTCAAAGATGCACCGACTGTGAGGATATGTCGGACTGCAGCGATGACTCCAATAATGAGGAAGTTATCGAGTTGAAAAATTCCATCTGTAAATCGGACAATCACTGTTCGCATGATCTCAAGGATGATGACAACAAAGAGGATGTCATTAATTGCCTGGATCATCCCTAGTGGAAAGAATGGGCGAGTTTCAATCAGGCGCTGCAAGCTATATCCAGCAGCAAGGACTGAGATGATAAAGAGAACGATTCCAAGGAAGCCGTGAAGGATATCTTCGAGCTTATCGATGAAAGTTACAGGGATGAGTGACTCATCTCCGGTGAGCAAACCTTTTACGGACTTGTACTTCATCTCAACCGCCTTTTTTAGCCTTCACCAAGGGTAGGTGCAGGTTCTAGCTCTCGCAACAGATAAGGAGTTAGTGCGTGGTCTCGCCTGCACGGCGACGACGGACGTTATCTCCATAAACTGCAAGGAGAATGACTGCGCCTACTACGACGTATTGCCATTCCTGTTGAAGTTCCAGGATGCGAAGACCGTTGATTAAGACCGACATGATGAGGGCACCGATAATGGTTCCAGAGATAGTTCCCTTACCGCCAAGAAGTGATGTTCCACCGATGATCACTGCAGCAATTGCCTCAAGCTCATAACCAAGACCAAGGTCTGGCTGAGCAGAGCCCAGGCGAGATGTCATCACAATGGCTGAGAGGCCAACAAAGAATCCGCAGAGCGCATAAACGGCAATTAACCAACGATCAACCTTCACGCCAGAGAGCTTTGTTGCTTCAGTGTTAGAACCGATTGCAAATGTGTAGCGACCGAGGACTGTCTTATTAAGAATGATGGATGCAACGATTGCAGAGACAAGAAGAATCAACACTGCATTAGGCAGATTCGGGATGATATTTCCTTGGGCAATTGAGTCCCAGCCCTTTACATCTGTTGTAAAGAGAATTGGCTTCAAATCTGAGGTAATCAGGGCCAAACCTTGAGCACCCTTCATCGTTGCAAGAGTTGCAATAAATGGAGGCAACTTAAGAACTGTAATGAGAACTCCGTTGATGGCACCAAGGAGAGTTCCCACAATCATTCCAAGCAGGATTCCACTCCACACATTCAGGTTCATCGCCATCACAGTCTTACCTGTAATGACACCCACGAGAGCCATGGATGTTCCTACCGATAGATCGATACCACCGGTGATGATCACGAAGGTGACACCGATTGCCATCAGACCAATCACGGTTGTGGACATCAAGATTCCGCCAGAGACATTTGCCCATGAGGCAAAGACAGGGCGCATTACGGTGAAGAAGGTAAAGATGACGAAAAGGCTAGCAAGTGCTGTCACTCGACCGATTTCTCGGCGAATAAAGGCTGCAACCTTATTGGTGGCTTCTGCCTTTGTACCTGCGCTGATTGCTTCTGACATGTCTCTCTCTTTTCCCGTATTAGTTAACTGTCGTTAATGAGTCGCTGAACTTGGTAGCAAGTTCCATGATGATGTTCTGGTTGGCATCTTTATTATCAATAATTCCCGTCAATCGTCCATCACACATCACTGCGATGCGATCAGATAGTCGCAAAACTTCTGGAAGTTCAGATGAAATCATGATGATGGACTTGCCTTCTTCGGCCAAGCCGGTGAGCAGGCGATAAATTTCATCTTTAGCGCCCACATCAATTCCTCGAGTTGGCTCATCAAAGATCAATACATCGCAATCGCGGGTGAGCCACTTTGCGATAACTACCTTCTGCTGGTTTCCACCAGAAAGATTTTTGAGGAATTGACGCTCAGAAGGTGTGCGCACTCGAAGCTGAGCGATGGCATCGCGTGCTATTCCAGCAGCTGACTTCACCTTGAGGAATCCGAACTTATTAGAAAAGCGTGGAATGGAGGAGAGGATCACGTTGAAGGTGATGTCTTGATTCAGCAGTAGACCAAAGCGTTTGCGATCTTCAGATAGGTATCCAATACCCACTGCAACCGCATCTGATGGTTGCTTGATCTTTACCTCGGTGCCACGCAAAAAGATTGTTCCGGAAGTCTTTGGATCTGCGCCCATGATGGCACGTGCAAGCTCGGTGCGACCTGCGCCCATTAAACCTGCAAAGCCGAGAATCTCACCTTTGCGAAGATCGAAGGAGATATCTCTAAGAAGGTTTTGATCTGAGAGGCCCTTCACCTGTAGAACTATCTCGCTGCCGATTGTGCGGTTAGCTGGACGCTGATCCTGATCCACCTTGCGGCCGACCATGAGTGAGATAACTTCTGGAATATTAGTTTGTGTTGTTGTAAGGGTCTTCACATACTCACCATCGCGCAGAACTGTGATGCGGTCAGTAATCTTTTCTAGCTCTTCCAAGCGGTGAGAAATATAGACAACGCCTTTTCCTGCAGCCTTGAGTGAGCGAATAATCTTGAAGAGCGCATCGGTCTCAGCTGGAGTCAGTGATGAGGTTGGCTCATCCATGATGATGACTGAGCCGCGATAGGAGACAGCCTTTGCGATTTCAACCATCTGTTGTTTTGCAATAGTCAGTTCACCAACAATGTCGTTGGGATTGAGTGCCAATCCAAGTTCAGCTAGGAGCGCGATAGTGGCTTCAACTAACTTCTTGTTATCAAGGAACACTCCACCAGGGAATCGATCTTCGCGCCCGATAAAGATATTTTCTGCAACAGTTAAATGTGGCATGAGATTGAGCTCTTGGTGGATGATACTTATTCCAAGCTTCTGAGCTTCAAATGGATTTGGGATTGTTACAGATTTGCCCTGGTAGATAATTTCTCCAGAGTCTTTCTTATAGATGCCTGAAAGAATCTTCATCAGGGTTGATTTACCAGCACCGTTCTCGCCGACAATTGCGTGAACCTCTCCCTCATTGAGATCAAAGTGCACATTGTTAAGTGCCTTGACCCCTGGGAACTCTTTACTAACACCAGTAAGTGATAAGAGCTGTGCTGAAGACATTGTTTTTCACCTTGCATCTAGAGTTGCGATGAACCTATCCACTTAAGAATAAAGCATGATGGCCGAGATTGCTCCCGGCCATCATGCCTTCATTTCTTACAAATCAGTCAGTTATGACTTATTCGTAAAGGTTGCCTGCAACCTTTGGATCTGTGATGTTCTTCTTATCGTAGTAGTAGAAACCTGTATCGATAAGGTTCTTTGGAACTGTCTTGTTACGTACGTAGTTAACGAGAGCTTCGACAGTCTTCGCACCGATACCCATTGGGCTCTGTGTGATAGCACCTGACTGGAGACCAGACTTGATGTTTGCCATCTGCTGCTTTCCTGAGTCGAATCCGATCAACTTAACTGCGCCATTCTTAAGCTTTGCAGCCTTGAATGCCTGTCCAGCGCCGATTGATACACCTTCGTTAGTTCCGTAGACACCCTTGAGGTCCTTGTTAGCAACGAGTGATGCGCTAACGATTTCCTGTGCCTTAAGTGCATCTCCACCTTCAGCGTACTGAGGTGTAAGAAGTGTGATGCCCTTGTACTTAGCCTTCATGCGGTTGATGAAGCCGTTTGCACGGTCGATACCAGTCTGGTTTGTCTGTGAGTGACCAACAACCAAAACCTTACCCTTGTTACCAACCAACTTAGCCATCCAGTCAGCAGCTAGTGAACCAGCAGCTGTTGAATTTGTGTATGCAACGCCAAGTGCGCAGTCTGAGGTTGGTCCAAGCTTAGGAACTCCACCTGGGCAGCTAGCTGCAGTGTCGAACATGTAAACAGGGATGCCTGCTGCCTTAGCTGCCTTGAGCTTTGGAAGTGACTGTGTTGTACCAAGTGCTGCGTAACCGATTGCATCTGGCTTAAGTGCAATTGCTGCATCAAGCATTTCAAGCTGCTTATCGATCATTGTTTCTGCTGCTGGTCCGATGAAGTGAACTTCTGCATTCATCTTCTTAGCCTGATCTTCAGCACCCTTCTTTACTGCCTGCCAAAATTGGTGAGTTTCGCCCTTTGAGATCAATTCGATCTTGAGAGTCTTTTCTGCAGCTGTTACTGGAGTTGCTGTTCCAGTTACTAGCGCCAGTGCTGATAGTGCAGCAACTGTGATGAGACCTTTCTTCATGTATTACCCCTTTAAAAGCAGCGGAATTGCTGTATTGAAATCCTAGGGGGGAGAGGCCATACCTTCAACGGGAAGCCATGAAATACCAGGCGGTTTAGCCGATTGTTACAGCTTCGTTATCTTGTAGGCAGATAGGGCGTTATCACGCCAGAAAAGCTCATTCTCGCGTGCAGTAAATTGCGTAGTCAGCCCCTGGGCTAGGTGAACAACATCTGAATAAGAGGTAGTGGCCAACAGCGCTACCGGCCAATCAGAGCCAAACATCAGCCGCTGTGGGGTAAAGCTAGTAATGATGTGATCCACATAGGGCGCAAAGTCGCCCGATTGCCATGTATTCCATTTAGCTTCCGTGACCATTCCAGAGATCTTGCACGAAACGTTCTCAAAGACTGCAAGTTCTGTGATGAGAGATTTCCACGGTTCAAATTCTTGCTTTGCAATATATGGCTTTGAAATATGGTCAAGAACAAATTGCACATTAGGACAGGCCCTCACCAATTCGATTGCAGCTTTGAGCTCTGGCGTCTTAGTCAAGATGTCATAGGTCAGACCCATCTTGCCCAGCAGTTGCACAGTTGCAATCGATTGCGGCTTAGCTAAGTAGTTGGAGTCAGGTAAATCTTGTGCAACATCGCGGATACCCTTGAGATAGCTACCACCGTTTGCTTCAAGATACTTCTCGCACTCTGCGATTGCATCAGGTGAATCAATCTGCAGCCAGCCCACAACAGCAATTACTGTTGCATCTGATTGCGCAATCTCAAGTAACTCATAAGTTTCATCATGAGTAGTCGTTGCATGAACCAAGACAGTCTTTTCAATTCCCGTTCCAGCTATTGCACTGCGCAGGTCATCGGTGGTGAAGTTGCGAGCAACAGGCTCCATGCCATCGCCGACCATCCACTCTTGTGGACGGATAGAGAGGTCCCATAGATGGTGGTGCGAATCAATTCTCACGATTGCAATTTAACCTTGAGCAACTACATGTTCAAGAGGAGAACCTGCAGCCAGTAATTTCAACTGGGATTCAACCAGGGCTCTGCCACGAGGTTCAAATGCATCTGAATTTCCACCTACATGGGGGACAAGGAGAAGATTCTTCGCACTCCACAAGGCATGGCCTGCTGGAAGTGGTTCAGGGTCTGTGACATCAAGGGCTGCATAGATTCGCCCAGAATTAAGCTCTGCAACCAGCGCATCGGTTTCGACAACAGGGCCACGTGCCACATTAATAAGCAGCGCCCCATCTTTCATCGCAGCAAGGCGCTTGGCGTTAAAGAGATGTCGTGATGAATCTGAGAGTGGCAGAATCAAAATAACAATATCGAGCTGCGGTAGATGTGAATCAAGTTGATCAATAGTCAGTGAGCCATCGCGGCCTGACTGCGTAAATGCGGTGACAGATACTTCAAAGCCTGAGAGATTCTGAGCAATCTTCTTACCGATAGATCCATATCCAATGATTCCGATCTTTGAATCACTCAGTGATGATGTGCGGTGATGGATCCACCTGCCGGCAATCTGCTCACGCATAAATTCAGGAAATCCGCGGCGGGATGCAATAGCTAAACCAACAGCTAATTCAGCAGTGGATGCATCGTGCACACCACGTGCATTACAGAGCGTTAGCCCTGGTCGAAGATAGGCGAGTGCATCGTCGTAGCCAGCGTTCAGCATCTGCAGCGTCTTGAGGTTAGGCATCTTTGCTGCATAGGAGAGCGCTGCGGCACCTCCCATATAAAGAGGTACAAAGAAATCTACTTGTGAAAGATCTGATGTATCGAGTGGAAAATTCTTAGGCGATAGCAGCGTGATCCCAGCAGGAGCTGTGAGGTCATCCCATTGCGTCCATACTTTGATTGAAGACATTGTTTACCTTTCTGGAATTACTTCAACTGTATTGGAAAGGGTTCCAACTCCTGCAACGTTAATCTCAACGATATCGCCAGCAGCAAGTGCAATATTCATAGGAGGAACAATTCCTGTGCCAGTGGAGAGAATCAAGCCATGAGGGAAATCTTGGCAACGAAATACATAGTTGACTAAATCTTCAAGAGTTCTATTGAGGGCCCCGAGAGAAGTCTCTGCCTCCCACACCAGTGCTGAACCGCGCATAATCTTTGCCTTGATAGACATATCTACTGCAGCAGGTGCAAGCCATGCTGGAGTGATATCTGGGCCGATTGCTGTTGAGCCAATATAGATCTTTGCTTGTGAGAGATAGAGAGGATTTTCGCCCTCAATCGAGCGCGCAGTCACATCATTACAGATTGCATAACCAATAATTTCACGATGCCTATTTATATAGATGGCAACTTCTGGTTCAGGCACTGATGCATCGCTGTCATAGCGAATACCGATAGGTGCGTGAGTTCCACGTGCACGAACTGCGGTGGATTTAAAGAAGAGTTCTGGGCGATCTGCTTCATAGACGCGTTGATAGACATCAGGAACACCGCTCTCTTCTTTGCGAGCATCGCGAGAGCGAAGATAGGTAACACCAGCGCCCCATAACTCAATTTCGGAGGCGATAGGCGCTGTGAGCTCACCAGTTATTTGCGCACCTGGTTGCGCCGTGCGAGCTTTGAGTTCTGCAAGAGTGAGGTGCATCGCCTCAGTAAGAGTGGGTAGTCCTTCAACGCTGTGGTGAACGCCATCGATAGTCAGCGCAAATTGGTATTGCGCACTTGAAGTACGAAGGACTGAAAATTTCATGGAGTTCCTTAATTAGTCGAGGTAAAAGTTTTGGTGCAGTGTATGCCACCACTCGCCATCGCGAGCTTCGGGAACTTGCACCTGCATGGGAGCTGTGATCTTCCACCATTTCTGAGTTTCAGGATCTGCGGCAATCTGCGCCATATCTTTCTCAAAGTCACTTCCTGTGTATTCCATGTAGGCAAAGAGAAGATTTCCATATCGAAAGATTGAATAGTTCTGGATATTGGCCTTCTTTAGAGTTGCAGCAACTGTTGGCCAGATGGCCTCATGGATGCGTTCATACTCTTCTATTTCCTCTGGCTTAATACCAATTACTTGACCGATGCGCTTGATGCTCATGCCTGAATCTTCTCAATCAGACCAGCATCTTCAAGCTCGCTCCAGATATGAGCAGGTATCACTCGATCAAAATCTTCTGCATTAGAGCGCAGTTCCGCTGCTGTGCGAGGACCGGTGAGAACTGATGTCACAGCAGGATGGCGCAATGGGAATTGCAGCGCTGCTGCAACAAGTGGAATGCCACGCTCTTTCAGGAAGTTGCCGATCTTTGCAGCGCGAGCAATGACTTCATCAGATGCTGGAAGATAGTTATAGGTAGCACCGGCAACAGGATTGGCAAGAACTCCAGAGTTGAGAACTCCGCCCATGGAGATATCAATCTTGTTGGCAAGTGCGTATGGGAAGAGTTCATGCTGAGCTACTTGATCCAGGAGCGTGAAGCGACCTGCAATGAGGGCGATATCAAGATCTGTGTTCTTCATGATCTCAAGAGCCGGTCCGACATAGTTCATACCTAGACCAATTGCTTTGATCAGTCCTTGTGAGCGAAGATCTGCAAGAACAGGGAAAGCGTTGTTAATAGCTTCAGGGATGTAATCCTCTGCATCATGCATTAAGACAATATCTATGTGAGGAAGCCCTAAACGCTCCAGGCTCTCTTCAAAAGATCTGCGAATACCTTCAGGTGAATAGTCATAGACCGGAACAATGTCGCGAGGTGCATCAGGAAACCACTTCTCAGGTTCAACGCCTTCAACGTGGCGCAGTACTCGGCCAACTTTTGTTTCAACGACAAATGGAGTCTTTACATTTCTCAGGGCCTTACCAACGCGGATTTCAGCAACTCCGTGTCCATATTGTGGAGCGGTATCGAAGTAATTGATTCCAAGATCGAGTGCAGTCTCAAAGAGTGCATCACCTTCTGCATCTGAGACAGATTTAAAGAGTCCACCAAGGGGCGCAGTACCAAGAGCGAAGCGCGTGACCTCAAGATTTGAACGCTTTAACTTAACCTTCTCGCTATACCGCGGCATAAATTCATCCTATATGATTTTGCAGGTCAAGCGAAGAGTCAGTTTTCACACAAGTAAAGGGATGTCATGCCTAAGGTAACTGGATTTAAAACTGTTGATGTTCGATTCCCAACCTCACGTGGACTCGATGGTTCTGATGCAATGAATAAGGAGCCCGATTATTCGGCAGCTCTTCTCATCCTAGAAACTGATGACCCAACACTTGAAGGCCATGGCTTTGTCTTCACATGTGGCCGCGGAAATGATCTGCAGTGCGACATGATTGAACAGCTTGCACCATATGCAGTGGGTCGCGATGTCGCAGACCTTGCAACAAGTATGGGCGAGTTTGCTCGCAGCTTGGTGCGTGATTCACAGATTCGTTGGCTCGGACCTGAAAAAGGCGTTACACAAATGGCAGCCGGTGCAGTTGTTAACGCTGCATGGGATTTAGTCACAAAGCATGCAAAGAAGCCACTCTGGAAATTCCTTTCAGATCTGACACCAGAACAGATTGTTGAACTTGTAGATTTTAGATACATCACTGATGCGCTCACTCCTGCAGAAGCGCTAGAGATTCTTCGAAAGACCGAGCCACAGCGCGCTGCAAATGAAGCAAAGCTTCGCGCAGAAGGATTGCCTGCCTATACAACTACTCCGGGCTGGCTTGGATATACCGATGAGAAGATGGTGCGCCTTGCAAAGGAAGCAGTTGCAGCTGGCTACACACTCATTAAATTAAAGTGCGGCGGCTCTCTTGAAGATGACAAGCGTCGTCTTCGCCTTGCTCGTGAAGCAGTAGGCCCAGATATCAGAATTGCAATTGATGCAAACCAGGTGTGGGATGTTAATCAAGCTATTGAATGGATTAAGGGCATTGGCGATGTCAACCTGTACTGGGTTGAAGAGCCAACAAATCCTGATGATGTTCTAGGACATGCAGCCATTGCTAAGGCGATTGCGCCTGTGCGCGTTGCAACGGGTGAACATGGCATGAACCGCATCCTCTTTAAGCAGATGCTTCAAGCCAAGTCCTTCTCCTTCATGCAAATTGATGCAACACGTGTTGCAGGCGTCAATGAAAATATCGCCAATATCTTGATGGCTGCAAAGTTTGGCGTTCCAGTCTGTCCTCACGCAGGTGGCGTTGGACTGTGTGAGCTTGTGCAGCACCTTGCCATGTTTGATTCGGTTGCAGTTACTGGTCACCATCCTGGACGCGTTGTGGAATTCGTTGATCACTTGCACGAGCACTTTGTTGTTCCCACAAATATTCAAAATGCTCGTTACATGCCTCCTGTTGAACCAGGAGCTGGTGGAGAGATGTATGCGCAATCCATTGCCGACTTCACATTCCCACATGGAAAAGAATGGGCTAACTCTTAATGTCAGAATTTAAGGGGCTCACCGCTGCCGTCACAGGTGCTGGATCTGGAATCGGACTTGCAACTGCCAAGATGCTTGCCGATGGTGGAGCAACTGTTTATGGATTAGATATTGCAGAAGGTGGACTTGCTGGCATTGGCCAGTGGCTTTCATGCGATGTCAGCGATGATGCATCGGTTGCTGCAGCATTTTCTAAGATTTCTCAGCTCGATATTCTGATCAATAGCGCTGCTATTAGCGCCACAGGCAACGTTGAAGCTAATCCATCTGATGAGTGGAACAAGGTAATGAATATCAATGTGGTGGGCATTGTGCGCACCTCGCGCTTTGCACTACCACTTCTTCGCAAGAGCAAGTGCGCATCTATCGTCAACGTCTGCTCGGTTGCAGCAACTGCCGGTATTCCAAAGCGCGCTCTCTATAGCGCGACAAAGGGCGCTGTGCTCTCACTGACTATGGCGATGGCCAATGATTATGTTGCCGAAGGAATTCGCGTGAACTGTGTGAATCCTGGAACTGCTGATACTCCGTGGGTTCAGAGATTGCTTGCACAAGCTGCAGATCCTGTGGCAGAACGTAAAGCACTTGAAGCGCGTCAACCACTGGGCCGACTAGTCAGCGCAGATGAAGTTGCGCGCGCACTCTGTTATTTAGCAAGCCCTCTGCAAGGATCAACGACTGCAACATCTCTTGCTGTCGATGGTGGCATGCAAGGGCTGCGAATCCCGCGATAGGGATTGCACATCATGAGCACAATCAATGAAGATGAATTAAAGGCGCGCCTAGATCCGCTTTCCTATGCGGTGCTGCGCGAAGGTGCAACAGAGCGACCATTTACTGGTGAATACACCGATACAGATAAAGTCGGAAGCTATCGTTGCAAGGCATGTGGAAGTGAATTGTTTACATCTGAGACAAAGTTTCACTCTGGATGTGGTTGGCCATCTTTTTATGCGCCCACTGCAGATGATGCCGTGACGCTTATTGAAGATCGCTCCCTTGCCCCACGGGTTCGGACCGAGGTTCGATGCGCCAACTGCGACTCCCACCTGGGCCATGTTTTTACTGGTGAGGGGTATGACGTGCCCACAGATGAGCGCTGGTGCATCAACTCAGTAGCCCTCTATTTGGAAGAAAAGCCTCTCTGACCTCCTTTTAGCCTCGAATTCACACGTTTTCTTTATCATTTCGTTACCTGAACTTCCTAGGTAGACCAGCCCCAACACCTCTAGATTGGCCCAGTCGAAGATTCACGCACCCTCATGAATCGAGGCTCGTTGAAATTTCAACCTTAGAGAAAAGGACGAAAATGTCAGAAGAGAAGAACATAGTTTCTCGTCGCTCAGTACTCAAAGGCGCAGCAGTCGGTGGAGCAGCACTTGCCGCCGGTAGCTCGCTTTCAGCAGGTACTGCAAGCGCAGCAACACGTTTAAAGGGCAGCACAGTCAAGTGGACAACACGTGGCGGCGGAGCAACAGGCGATGCAATTGCTAAGGCTGTCAACGATGCCTTCACAAAGAAGACTGGCGCTAAAGTTGTAGCTCAGCAAGTTAACTCAGATGACTTCCAGAATAACTTTGCGCAGATCATGCAAGGTTCACCTGATGATGCATTTGGTTGGATGGCTGGATACCGCTCAAACCACTTCGGTGAGAGAGGTCTTCTTGCAGATCTCACACGTGAGATTGGTCGCCTAAAGGGATCACTTCCAACAGCAGCAATCAAGGGTGCAACAAGCCCAGTATCAAAGAAGCCTTACATCCTCCCAACTACTTACTACCCATGGGCATTGCACTACCGCAAGTCAATGGTAAAAGAAATTGGAATGAACCCAGAGAAGATTGATACTTGGGATGACTTCGTTAAGTTGATGACTCTTACACAGAAGAAGGGTCTTGTTGGATACTCACTCGGCGCAAAGGGCGGCTGGGAAGCAATGGGTACATTCGACATACTTAACGCACGTGTAAACGGCTACAAGTACCACATCGACCTACTTAACGGTCGCGCAAAGTGGACAGATGCTCGCACAAAGGAAACATTCAAGTACTTCGCAGAGCTCATCCCATTCATGAACGCAAACGTCATGGATATTTCATGGGATGGCATGCGCGATCTTCTTCTCCAGAAGAAGACAGGCGCAATGTTGATGGGTTCATGGTTTGCAAATGACTTCAAGGCGAAGTCACAGGCAGATTACGACGATCTATGGGTCGTTCCATTCCCTCAGATCAACCCTAAGTTTGGTATCGACACAATTGATGCACCACTAGATGGTATTTCAGTTGCTGCAAACGGTAAGAACGTAGCTGGCGGTAAGGCTCTTGCAGAATTCTGGGCCTCACCAGAAGGTATTGCACAAGCTGTCAAGGCTGGCGATACAAATATCTATGTATCGAAGTCATTTGATACTTCTTCATACGATTCATTCAACAAGCAGAAGCTTGCAGTTCTTGCAGCAGCAAAGAACATCATGTTCTTCCTAGATCGTGATGCTCGTGGAGACTTTGCTGGTCCAATTGTTGGACCAGCTATTCAGAACTTCATTAAGAAGCCTTCTGATATCAACAAGATCCTCGAAAATGTACAAGCACAATGGGATGCACTTCCAAAGAACTAATTTCTTAGTTGATAATTAGTTTAAGTGCTAGTAAGTTAAAGGCATGAAGTCGGCGGCTACGGTTCAAAAGAAGC
>JBILBC010000017.1:0-18314 GCA_044353885.1 Candidatus Planktophila sp.
GTTGCGATAGACAGTAGATAAGTTAATTCCAGGATGTGTCTGTCGCACCTTCTCTGCTACTTCTTCAGGTGTTGCATGTCCTAGAGAACGAACAGCAGAGAGAACAAGCTCGCGCTGTGGTGTGAGGCGCAAGCCCTTTTCATGTAGTTCGTGCTTTTCAGCCATGACTCAAGTCTACTTTCTAAAGGTGCGAATAAGAACCAGATACATCTCACAGCCTAAGCAGTAATTAAAGGCAGCGTTCAAAAAAGCAGCAGCTAAGGCAAAGCCAACCGCCACAGTGAAGACTGTGGGAGCGCCAGCCAAAGATCCAATTGTGCCAACGAGTGCGAAACCAAAACCGACTGCTTGCGCAAACTTAGGTGGGCGCACATCCTCCGTTGGAGCATCTTTCTTTAAGCGAGGTTTTACAACCTTCTTAAAGATCACACCGTAAGGAGTGAATTGAGGACCGGCAGTAGCGCCAATCAAAAAGACAAGCCCTTGAGCAACAAGCACCCAGACGTTATGAGTAACAAGTGCGGTAGCAAGAACAATCGTCGTCAAGCTTGCAGAAAAACGTGGACCTCGTGCATCGATATAGAACTTTTGCACTTCTGGCTTTTCAAGAATCTTAGACATGGCTAAAGGTTAGAGAGTGAAGATGAGATAAGCGAGTTGCGAGTTATTTGCAGTTACTTGATTGCAGCTAGCGCTGCCAATACCTGCTCACGCTTAGGCGTGCCTGCAGCACGCCCCACCTCAACCCCATCCTTATTGATAAATAAGGTAGTTGGGGTTGAGCGAATATCTAATTCACGGACCAATTCAAGATGAGACTCAGCATCGATATGGATGTGCTTCACATCAGTCATGGCAATGACCATCTGAGATAACAGGGAGTGAGTAGCTCTGCACGGTGTGCAGAATGCTGATGAGAACTGCACCATGGTCGCTCGTGATCCCAGGGGCTCACCCAATACCGCAGGGCTCAACCGATGGCCAGGAATAGCTTTATTCGACCTAATAGCGCCCTGTCTGAGCTTCCACCAGAAGCCAAATGCCGATGCAAGGACCAGCACAATGAGAAGTGGAAGATATGTTTTCACACGAGTATTCTCACACAATGGCCAAGGTGTTGCTACTGACAAATTCGCAAGGAGCAAGCGCAGAAGTTCTTCCTGCACTTGGCCTCTTGCAACACACCTGCAAAGTGGCACCCCTTGAAGCATCAGTTCTTGTGGACACACCTCTCATGGATGTTGTCTTCATCGATGCTCGTAAAGATTTCCCCACAGCTAAATCACTCACAAAGCTTCTTGCAACAACCGGAGTCGGTGCACCCATCATTGCAATCACCACAGAAGGCGGCCTCTCTGCATTCACAGCAGAGTGGGGCGTAAGCGATGTCATCCTTGATACAGCAGGTCCTGCAGAAGTAGATGCACGTATCCGCATCGCAGTAGGTGCTCACCTTGCTCAAGCAGAAGCTGCAGACCCAACATCATCTGAAATTCGCCAAGGCGATGTTGTCATCGATGAAAATACTTACACAGCCAAGATCAAAGGCACATCCCTTGACTTAACATTTAAAGAGTTTGAACTTCTTAAATACCTTGCACAACACCCAGGTCGTGTATTCACAAGAGCACAACTTCTTCAAGAGATCTGGGGCTATGACTATTTCGGTGGCACCCGCACAGTAGATGTTCACATCCGTCGCCTACGCTCAAAGCTTGGCCCAGAGTTTGAATCCATCATCGGCACAGTCCGTAACGTCGGATACCGTTTCACCGTTCAAAACGGTGGCAAGGAAACATCAATTTCAGAACTCGTTTAACCATGCGCCACATCCTTAAGCTCAACCGTTCTCTGCAAGAACCCATCGCGCATATTCCACACAGTTATCAATTCATCACTTTTGACCCAACAGCCCATAGCAAAGAATGGCTTGAGCTCAACAACCTGATCTTTGCAAAACATCCAGACCAAGGTAATTGGGTAATGGCAGATCTAGAGAACAGAATGCAAGAGCCTTGGTTTGATGAAGAAGGTTTCTTCCTCTGTGTTCATAACGGCAAGATTGCCGGATTTTGCTGGACCAAGATTCATCAAGACTTTGTAAAGCAAGAGCCAATTGGCGAGCTCTATGTAATCGGTGTGGACCCATCAGAATCAGGAAAAGGCATAGGGCGCGCAGTCTGCACAGAAGGCCTGATTTATCTCAAGAAAAGGGGCATTAATGGGGCTACGTTGTATGTTGATGAAGACAATGAGGCTGGAAAAGGTCTGTACAAATCCCTAGAATTCATATGATTGCTCTTGAAACCCAAGGACTCAGCGGATGTCAGGGTGATTCGGAGAAGGTTGACACAATTGTTCTTGATTGGCGGTAAAAGTCTTGAACTATAGAAAAGAAATAGACGGCTTACGCGCCTTCGCTGTTATCGCAGTAATTTTCTTCCATGCTGAATTTTACCTTTTTCGTGGGGGGTATGTCGGTGTTGATATATTCTTTGTAATAAGTGGCTACTTGATCTCAAACCTAATATTCAAGGAAATGCACTCAAAGACTTTTTCTTTGAAAAATTTCTACTTAAGAAGAATTCGCCGAATTTTACCAGCACTTTTTGCAACTCTAATTGCGACAGTCCTGTTGGCATGGCTCTTCATGCCGCCGTCCGAACTCAAGAATTATGGCAAAAGTTTAATTTCGGTCACGCTATTTTCTTCTAATTTTTTCTTTTGGCGCAATACTGACTATTTTCAAATAGATCAAGGATTGGTGCCTCTCCTGCACACTTGGAGTTTATCGGTAGAGGAACAATACTATTTAGTTTTTCCTATAGCGGTCGCGCTCATTTGGAGATTTCGGCGTAGGACGAAAATATTACTTCTGATTTCTTCATTTACAGTGAGTTTTTCACTGGCACAGATTTTGTCAAGCATGAAGCCAATGGCAGCCTACTATCTTTTACCTACCCGCATTTGGGAATTACTTATTGGGGTTATCGCAACATTGGTTTTACAACATCGAACAATGTCAAAAACTCCACGATGGATTGATGAGTTATTGAGCTATTTAGGATTTAGCTTCATACTATTCTCAATAATTGTATTTAGTGAAACCACGCCTTACCCATCGATCTATACACTAATTCCAACTATTGGGACTTTTCTCGTCATAGTATTCGCCTCAACTAAATCAACGAGTGGACAATTTTTGGGCCTACCCTTTTTTGCTGGTATAGGGCTAATAAGCTACAGCGCATATCTTCTGCATCAGCCAATCTTCGTTTTTTCAAGATTTCTTAAGCACGATGAAGACACAGCCTTCAAAGTGCTACTTATCGCAATAATTTTTTCACTCTCTATACTCAGTTGGTATTTCGTTGAAAAACCATTTCGATCGCCTAATAGGATCGGTAATCGGCCTACTCTGATTATGGCGACGGTTTTTACCTCTCTGTTATTTCTTATGGGACAAATTACCTCCAGAGTGGATCTAGGTTTTGAAAAAGAAATGGCTCAATCTCTTGCTGGTCATCCAGCAATTTTTACAACCAACATGGATGAGCGAATATTTATAAAGTACAGAATAGAATCTATGAGTTATTCACCGCAGACCCTCATTGTAGGCTCATCAAGAGCGATGCAAGTTGGCAACAATATCAATTCGGGCACTAATCTCAATTTATCTGTGAGTGGAGCCTCTATTGAAGATTTACTAACTATTTCATATTTGGCTACGGAAAAATACACGCCGCAAAAGATATACTTGTCTGCTGATCCGTGGGTATTTAACAAAAACAATAATCAGAATCGCTGGAATTCACTTAGTTCTGAATATCAACTTGCACTCAATCATTTCGGTATTTTTAAAGTTCAGCTACACAAATTTAACTCCGATTCTATTCCATTTAATGGTTTTTTTGCACAATTATACAGAATCTTCAATAGAACAAAAATTTTCGCGACCGATGACCAACCTTCATTGATGGACAAGATTCGTGAGGATGGTAGTCGAGTTTACAACACAGGGTATTCAAATCGGTCTGTGCAGGCAGTAGAACTAGAAGCTTTAGAAGTATTAGGGTACGGGATGAACAATTTTGAATATAGCGAGGATGCTAGATTTTATTTTGAGAGATTAGTCAGAAATCTCAAGACCAAATCGGAAGTAGTGCTCATTCTTTCGCCTTATCATCCAAAAACTTTTAATGCGATGGAAAAAAACAGACCTGAATTTCTCCAACTTGAAAAGACGTTCAGAGATATTGCAGCCCAAACTGGTGTAGAAATTATTGGATCTTATAATCCAAATATTGCTCAATGCGATAAAGGGGAATTTTTTGACGGAATGCACCCAAAGGCTTCTTGTATGCTAAAGATTCTTAAACCCTAAGTGGTAGTCCAACGATATACTGGAGATAGAATCTTTGTCTTATTCGCTCGGTGAAGCCTAAAGTTTACTTGGATTCGCAAGAATACTCAATTTCATGATCTTCAGCGGATCAACTCCGCACACATAGTTCTAATTGCTGCTGTATGTCCATCTACATCTGCCTCTGTCGTATCCGGACACATTAGAGCCATGTTGTGGAAGGGCGTAATCAAATAGCCATCATTGAGTAGGCGCAAGTGAATGTATTGCTCGAGTTCGAAGTCCCCTGAATCAGCGGCTTCTTTACCCGTTACCGGCTGCTTACCCTTGAAGATGTACTCACCACGTGCACCTAAACGGTTGCAGTGCCAATCAAGATCAAATTCCTTAATCGCAGCATCAATGCCATCGCACCAGCGATTACCAAGTGCAATCATGCGTTCGAAGCTTGCTTCAGTAAGAACTTGAGTCAACGTTGCCTTCATGGCAGCCAATGACAGAGCATTCCCGGCAAGAGTTCCACCGATGCCACCTAGGTCGATGATTTCAAGTTCAACCAATTTCTTGATCTGATCAGCAATCGCTTGAGTCATTCCAAATGTTCCAGTTGGAATACCCGCAGCAAGTGCCTTACCGATTGTTAGGAAGTCAGGCTTCAAGCCAAGGGATTTGGTCATTCCACCCGGACCCACGGAGATTGTGTGGGTCTCATCAATAATCAAATATGTTCCATACTTCTTCGCTAGTTCCTGCACGCCCACCAAGTAACCATCTTGCGGCAGAACAATTCCAATATTGGTCATTGCAGGTTCCATCAAGATTGCTGCAACATCACCGTGGGCAAGTGCTTTCTCCATGGCAGCTAAATCATTAAATTCAACAACGCGTGTAGTGACATCGAGATCTACTGGCGCTCCGATATTTCCTTCGCGCTTAACCGTCAAACCTGCGCCATCTAAAGTTGCAAAGGTTTCATCGACAGAGCCGTGATAACACCGGTCGATAACAACAATCTTGCTGCGTCCCGTAATCATGCGTGAATAGCGAATTACATGGCGGTTGGCGTCCGTTGCCGACACCGTAAATTGCCACAAAGGCAGACCAAAGCGTTCTTTCAACAAGCCAGAGACAATTGCTGCATCTTCCGTTGGCAGCATTGCTGTTATGCCTTTACCTACTTGCTCACGGATTGCAGCAACCGTTGCATCAGGTGAGTGACCAGTCATTGAGCCTGTATCGCCTAAGCAGAAATCAACATAGGTATGGCCGTCCACATCGGTAAAGCGAGCACCCTTTGCTTCTCTCACAAATACAGGGTGAGCACCTGGCCATTTAGCCATCCATGACATCGGCACACCCTCATGCATAACCTTCTTAGAATCTTCAAAAGCTGCAGCTGATTTCTTATGGGTGTCAAGAAAGCGCTGTTCTTCACGTAAGCGAAGTTCTTTAAGATGCTGGCGATTAATCTGAGTGCTCATACAAGTAATCCTATTTACCCTTCAGAGAAAACAAACAAAACTTCGATGTAGTTCTCACCACGGATTCCCAAATTCGCTGCATCAGGGGGTGCTGTCTGTGGTTCAAGACAGACTCCATCAGAATCTTCACTATAAACAACCCACCATGGAGCATCAGATTCAATATCTATACGTGCAACATCTTCCCAAATCACTGCAGGTGTTCCACGTATTTCAGTAAATGCATCATCCCAAGGCTCTGGCGTTGGGCTAATGAGTTCACCTGTGGGAAGTCCATCAGAACCACGCTTGAGCATCTTTGCTGCACTAAATTCAATCTCT
This sequence comes from Candidatus Planktophila sp., assembly GCA_044353885.1. GTDB lineage: Bacteria > Actinomycetota > Actinomycetes > Nanopelagicales > Nanopelagicaceae > Planktophila. Next base: position 6,166 of record JBILBC010000017.1, read on the forward strand.
GCAGCTCCTCCACGTTCAAGATCGCGAGCAAACCATGGGTGCATACCTAGCCAAATAGGAATATCACAACCATTGTCGTCGTATTCCAGAGACCAACGGATTGCATCATCGAGAACTTCAATGGTCTGCTCCACTGTCGCACCCATATAAGGCTTTGGTAGATGCAGCAGTGAACGACCAGGACCAATCTCTTGCCAAGAGGATAAGAAACCAAAACCATGAATGGCATTAGGTGGATCAATGTTTGTTGGTAGTTGATGCTCAACACCTGATGCAGAAGTAATCAGACCATCACGAATACGCCCAGCCCATGGAGCCATGGGATACCAACCGTTGGAGAGAACGCTGCCTCTAAAGGGCACAGTAAATTCCATCTCTCGCCATTTGATGGATGTGATCTTTCCACCGCCATCGAGATCAATTGCTACCTGGAACTCTGCATCATCAATAAATTGCATTAAACACCTTTCAACTCATGCTTGTAAGGAGGCTGCGCACCCTTGCGAGAACATGTAATTCCTGCAGCAACAGCTGCACGATGCAGAGTCGATTTCAATTCTTCACCGGTCAGATAAAGAACTCCCTTTTCAATCATCGCTTCGACAATGATTGCGCCAACGGTGTCACCGGCACCCACAGTGTCAGCTACTTCAATCTTCACACCAGGAACTTCAACTGCACCTTCTGCAGTAAAACCAATCAAGCCTTGAGACCCACGCGTAACTACAACTAGTGCTGCTCCATCTGATACCCAACGCTTAGCTACTTCTGCATACGGGGCATCTGGATACAACCAGGCCATGTCGTCATCACTGACCTTAATCACAGATGAGATAGCAGCCCATTTTTCAACCGAAGCTTGGTACTTATCGCGATCACCCATAACTGATGGTCGAATATTTGGGTCATAAACAATGGGTGCAAACTCAGCAACACGAATAGCCCAGTCATACAAAACATCAGCACCCGGCTCAATCACAGTGACCAAAGTGCCTATGTGAAGCACATTTGGCTTATAGCGAGAAGGATCTGGCAACCGATTGAGTGAGAAATCAAAGGTCGCAGTTCCATCAATCAAGAATTCATATGATGCGCCACCGTTTGCATCAAGTGTCACCGTTGCTAAACAGGTTGGCTTATTACTCGTTAGCGCCAAATCTAATTTCACTTCATTGTTGAGAAGTTCTTTGCGTGCAGCAACTCCATATTCATCAGTGGAAATTCCATCAATAAAATACGAATCCAATCCAAGGCGAGCAAGGGCCTTCGCTGTGTTTGCCGGCCCTCCGCCCACGTGTGGAACTCGAACACCATCTGCACCAGGAATTAAATCGATGAGCACCTCACCGCACACCCAGATGCTCATTGCTGTTCTCCCTTTCGCGCCAAATACTCAGCAATGATTTCAACACCTAACAAATGATCTTCAACTTGCGGCAAACCGCTGACAATCAAGACCCCGGTTAAACCCAACCCCACGACATTGAGCGCAAGCCCTCCGCCATGGATGGCATACAACTCATCTTCTAAACCTTTTTCTGCATGCCAATCAATTCCTTGCTCTTCAGCAATCACACGCTCATGAATTGTCGAACGTCCCGTTAAATTCACAACGCGTGCCTTGCGACCAATCCACCAATCATTTTCAGGAGTTGATCCGGGAAGAGATGCATGAAAGACAATCCAATCTTTCATCCGCACTTCAACTGCGATCGACAGTTTTCGATCTAATCCAATTTCCTGTGCAATAGTGCCAATCTCAATCGCCTCAGCCTGCGTCAAAGATGACAACTGCAGAGCCTTTGCCTCATGCTCTAATCCAACGCTCGTAAACCCACCAGTTGTTTCCACCACGCAAGTATCATGGCTCCTAACGGAAAATCTATGTATATTTGAATAAGTTGTCTATTATTTTTTTACCAGTAAATGTGAATCTTTCGCTTTTTTCATCGAAAACCCGAAGAAGAACTATCAAAGAGTTTGTCAAATGCGAATATCATCCGTCAATTATCTCAACCAAAATTAAGTTTGGATATCAAATATGTTGTTCCTAAAGTCGCGATTTGCTACTGTTTTTGTACAACGGCGGATTTATGCGAGAAACTTTCATCTTTAAGAGTGTTTTCCTTCAATTTTTCCGACTCGCAAAGTGTAGCGTCCAGAACCTCCAATAAATAGGGTCCTAGAATTTTCAATCAGTATAAATGAAGTCAACTCTTTCCAAATTTCTTCTTGAATATTCTCAACATGCCTTTTGCTATCCGGGAAAAGAAGTTCTTCAGCATTTTCTGACATAAAAAATTCAGGCTGTATGCGCTCGTTAGTAATTTTGAGATAGTCAAAGCAGTTTTCAGCCGACATTTCAGACAGAGATCTGCTGTTGAACACAAAGGCTGGCCCATCCAGATCAGCAATAATATCAAAAAGATCAGGAGTGATTAGGATAACCTCGGTTTTTCGGGCTTGGGCCAAAATAAATTCTTCTCTGGTAAAACAAAGATCGACACTGATCCCGTTATATCTAAGAAAAACATAGGCAACCAATAAGCTTTCTAAAAGGTCACAATTAATGAGTTTTCCTCTAAATCCAAATGAAATTAGATAATAGATTAATCCGCCATACCCCCCCCCGATCTCTATCCCTATTCTTTCCAAATTTACATAGCCGAGAATTTTTTTTGCAAAGTGGGCGTGCCGTGGGCTGTCGGGGTAAGCACAACTTTTTTCGGTGTGCTCTGAAAATGGGTGCGGTAGTAAATTGGAGTGCTTGAGTTCCTCAAGTTGGCTGCGTCCGTGGATGGCTCTAAAGAGCCGAATATCTGAATCAAAATCATTGGAGTCTTTATCAGATATATATTCCTTGGATTTATTTACAGGTGTCATCATTCCATAAGCAGTTTGAAAAGATAATGGGTCATTTAAAAGTAGCTCGAGATGGTTCCAATTCCGCGAGTAAATACTTGTTAAATACTCTGCTCGAAAATTATCATTGAGGTAGGTCCACTCACCATTTGCCCTAGGAATTCCAATTTGTGAACTTTTCAAAAGAGAAATGAGCTCTTTAACGATACCGCTTAGGTTATGGTTCGTTTTGTCGCTTCGGTTCATCATGCCTCCTGCAGTTCGATCGCGAATTTCAGTTTGTAGTATCTTATCCATCGAATTAGTCCAAAGGTGTTCAAATTGCCACGTTTGATCAATTAACTGACTAAATATTTGAGGCATTCGGTTGTTAATCCGCACTGATTCTCTCCTGCTAATCGCTCAAGAAGCTCATTGTTTCAATCGTCACCCTGAAGTAAATTATTTTGTCGTCATAATTTCTCAATTTTGATTCGGTAGCTCAGCTAGCTCTAAATTAGAACTGTTCACCATGCAAGACCGTTTAATCGAAGATGGCCTGGATTCAAAGACTTTTACTAGTTCCATACGACCACGCAGTTCCATCATGGCGGTTGATTGTCCAACAAGAGTATTCAGCTAACTCTGGGCGCCCAATCCATTTCTGCGCATCGACTCCATCGACCATCAGCGCAGTCGCCAGCGCATCACACAAGGCTCCGTCAGGCCCGATCACTGAAGCAGAGCGCGCACCAATTGCAATCAACCCCGTATGTGGATCAATAATGTGCGCACCTTTTTCATAATCACCACTAGTTGCAACTGATCCATCAATCACATCAAAGAACTTCACATATTTCTCAACATCATCGGGGCTTGCAATTCCTATATTCCACGGACCACCTTCGGGCTTTCCGCCTCGTAGAACCAAGTCACCAGATGCGTTAATCAAAACATGTTCTACGCCAGCCGCTACCAGGATCTGTGCTCCAACTTCAGCAGCCCATCCCTTCACCAAGCCCAATGGATCAAAACCGCCTTCTGCTTTCCAGGGATCGAATGCACCAAGCGTTAATTCGCGTGCGTATTCGCACAGTGCCCAAACTTGCTGCACATACTCACTGGCATCAGCGATTTTCATTTCGCCACGTCGCAACTGTGAAACCTGTGAATCAGATTTATAGGTAGAGAAGTCTCGATCTACCTGAAAAAAGAATTCCTGAGCTTCATCAACTGCACCCGCTAAAGCAGTTTCATCTAAACCTGAGGATGTTGCGTCGATAACTACAACAGTTCCCCAGGTTTCAACAAGTCTTTCTAGCCTCACAAACCAGCCTTCGAGATTGCAGACTTCACTGAAGACCAAAATGCATCGGCGGTAAATGAAGCTTGTGATCGACAGCTATTAGATGTTCCACACGGCAACTGCGCTGCTGAATATTGCTTCACTTGTTCAACAGTGATCTTGCCGCTACTTGCATATGGAATCAAAGTAGGAAGTGAATTCTGGCTCCATGATGATGGAGATTGTGAAGCGCTGACCCTAGTAATCTGACCGTTACTAAAAGTAACTGTCGCACTGAGATTGCCGTAATTACGAGCAGCAAATGGCGCACCCGTAACTGTGCCTGAATAGCCAGATGTGGCGGGTGCTGCAGCTGTCGTTGTTGCTGCAGGTGCAGAGGTTGCAGCTTGTGGCTGCGATGAAGAAGCGCTGGCAGATGCAGCAGCCGCTGCCTTTGAAGTTGCCTTCGATACCGCACTCTTGGCTGGCGTAGGCGCATGAGTTGTCGCAGCTGTTGTCACCTTGCCACTGGCAGCAGGTGTACCGAGTGAACCTGAGAGCGCACCCACACTTGTTGTCTGATTGAACTGCGGCGGTGTAATTGCGAGGACTGCACCAAGACCACCAACTGTGCCACCTGCTATTAAGAGTGCGCGTTTCATGTCTTTACTATCTCCACTATTCCTGAGAAGTAACTGAGCCCGTTCAGTGCCATCTCTGCCAATATCTACTCTGAGTGGAAGGCAAAGGCCTCATCATGGAAGCGGTTCTTAGGCACTCCTAGGTCCTGCGCAGCCTGTTTCACGGTCTCTACAAGCGGCCCTGGGCCACAGATGTAGATATCGGAGTCTGAGATCCGAGGGACCAATACTTTCAGCGCCTTGGCATCCATCGGATGATCCTTGCGGGAACCCACCAAGTAATGAACCCGAATCGTGCCACCCGAATTAGCCTCAAGATAATCGAGCTCATCTTTGAGCACCAAATCTTCTTTCTTCGATGCACGATAGATAACATCTAACTGCACGCCATTCTTAAACTCATCCATCAGCGCACGCACTGGCGTGATTCCCACGCCCCCACCGACCAAAACAATATGCGGGCTTGTTGCACGTCCTGCAGTAAAGGCACCGTAGGGTCCCTCAACAAATACACGAGTGCCGCGCTTGAGATAAGCCACAGACCGTGAGTGATCACCCAAATCTTTAATCGTCACACGTAAGAAATGCTCCGTAGGAGCTGCTGACAGAGAGTAAGGATGTGACATCAAGAAGTGACCACGAGTTAAAAAGCGCCACCCAAAGAACTGTCCGCCTTCAGCAGCCAACTTCTGCAAGTTGCGCCCCTTCATAATCACAGAGATAACTCCAGGTCCTTCAACAACAACTTTGTCCACAACCAAATTAAGTTGAAGCGAGCGCCACAAAGGAATACCAAAGCGGTAGTAGATAACACAGACTGCCATCGCTACATAGAGAAATGTCCAATAGAGACGATTAAGTGGATGGCCCACAAACATCTGACCATTTAGCACTTGGTGCATAAAGGATGCTGCAATCGCAATGTATGTATAGATATGGATAATCCACCATGTCTCATAACTCATCTTTGCTCGCGCTTTCTTATAAGACGTAACTCCAGCAATCACCATCAATACAAATCCGGCAAGTGCTGCCCACATCCACGACATCGTGTTCAGCATCCGCCACATCTCAACAGCCAACATCTCGCCATCTTGCCCACCAGAGGAGACGACAATAAAGAGAACGTGCCCACCGATTAGATACAGGCTCCATGGCCCCAGCTTTCGATGCCACGTCACCAATCGATCGTGCCCCACCCCGCGTTCAACCCACGGAATACGTGCAATCAAGAAGATACCCACCACTGCAAAGAAGGTCCCTGTAAGAGCTGCAAGACGCGAGACAGATGCCACAACGGCATAAACCGATGAGATATCGCTCTTACGCATCGTCGTCGCCTGCAGAGCCAAAGTCAGCCCCAAGCCAATACCTAAGAACCACGAAGCCCAATCAACCCCAGCGGATGAGTGCTTCTTAAAGGTAGCCCCAGAACTTTTCATACCCCAACCATCTCTTACTTTCCTGAGAACCACCTGCATAGAACCCGAGCCAGCACTTAACACTGTGCGATAAAAGATAGACTCAAGCCATGCGTGCTTTCATCACCGGTGGCGCCGGATTCATCGGCTCTCACTTGGCCGATGCCCTTATTGCCCGTGGCGATAGCGTCACAATCCTCGACAACATGAGCACCGGCTCAAAAAAGAACATTGCTCACCTCGAAGGCAAGATCACCGTCCTCGAAGGCGATATTCGCGACCAAGACCTAGTCGACAAACTCGTTGCAGAATCCGACACCATTTTTCATTTGGCCGCAGCTCTTGGCGTTAAGAACATCATGGAACACACCATCGAGTCCATTGACCGGAACTTCAATGGTTCTGAAGTAGTTCTCCACGCAGCAACCAAGCACAACAAGCGACTTCTCGTTGCATCTACTTCAGAGATTTACGGCAAAAACCCAAACCAGCCTCTTCATGAAGAATCAGATCGCGTAGTTGGTGCTCCACAAAAAATTCGCTGGACTTACTCTGATGCTAAAGCCCTTGAAGAAGCAGTTGCCCACACGCTCCACAAAACCCATGGCCTCAAAGTCACTACAGTCCGCTTCTTCAACACCGTAGGTCCGCGCCAAACCGGCCAATATGGAATGGTTGTTCCACGCTTTATTCAGGCTGCACTTAAGAACGAAGATATCGTTATCTACGATGACGGCAGCCAGTCACGCGTCTTCTGTCACGTTGAAGACGCGGTTAAAGCAGTTTTAAACTTAGTCGACACAGATTCCACCATCGGTGATTACTTCAACGTTGGTGGCACCGGTGAGACCACCATCAAGGAGCTCGCTGAAAAGGTTATTGAACGCACCCAATCAACATCAAAGATCAAATACATCCCTTACGGAGATGCCTACCCTGTTGGTTTCGAAGATATGCAGCGCCGAGTTCCCGACATCACTAAGGTCAAAAAGGCTATCAGCTGGGAACCAACTCACAGCCTTGATTCAATTATCGACAGTGTTTCTTCAAGTCTCAAGAATTAAATAAAACTAAAGTCCACTTGCTCCGGCAACTTTTCCGGTCGTATCAAATACATATAGTGCACTTGCCAAGATATCTTGCTCGCTCACAACATCATGTTTAGTAATGACGACAGAAATATCGGCACCAGACAGAGGGGCAGAACTCTCTCCATGCCACGTACCCACAACCTCATCATGCCAAGAGACAACCGCTCCACGACCACGTAAGTGCTTGATAACTAGTTCCGCAGCCGTTTCACGTATATCGGCTACGTTCGGCTTATATGCGACACCAACTACGAGGACGCTCTTTCCCTGCAAACTTCCTCCGTTATCAGCCTGTACGCGATCAACAATGTATTCAGACATCTCAAGGTTGACTTCATTCGCTCGTCGAATAAATGTTGCTGGAGCACCGTTCTCCTCAGCAATCGCAGCCAAATATGTTGGGTCGACAGGAATGCAGTGACCACCAACTCCAGCGCTCGGGGTGAATTTCATAAAACCGTATGGTTTTGTGTTTGCAGCATCTAGTGTTTCATGCACACTGATTCCGAGCGAATGTGCAATCTGGGCAAATTCATTTACAAGTGCAATATTTACTTGTCGGAAGGTGTTTTCAAACAACTTTGCTGCTTCGGCAACTTCCGGTGATGAAACTTCCACTAGGTTGTCGCAGAATTTTGAGTAGAATTCCCGAGTCTTCCTTGATGCTTCTGGGGTTAAGCCTGCATATAGGCGAGGGGTATTCTTCTGATTGAAATCTTCCCGGCCTGGATCAACGCGTTCTGGAGAGATAGCGTAAAGATGCTCAATCGAAGATTTTGAATACCTCTCAATTGCAGGCTTGATATAGCTTCGAAGAGTTCCGGGAAATGATGTCGACTCGTTGATGACCAAGACAGACTTTTCAATATTCTCACCAATTGTTTTGCACGCTGCTTCAATATAAGTCAGATCCGGCTGCCGATCGTCTGTAAGCGGGGTTGGAACTGCAATAACAACAAGATCAACATCAGCGATATCACTACCTCGATATGTAGCTAGATATTGTCCATTCCTTATAAATTTCTGAAGTACAGAACTATCAACACCTTCAATGTGTGATAATCCTGAATTCAGTTGGTCAACAATTTTTTGATTATTGTCAAACCCGATAATCTCAAAGGATTCTGCTGCAAACGCTGAGATTGTTAACCCCACATAGCCTTGTCCAATTACAGCTACTTTCATTTAACTGAAGTTACATCTGGATTTAATGGGTCCAGTCTTTTCATATTTTGTAGGGCAAGCGCTTTCTCATCTTCTGTCGAATTTCTGATTAGATAAAGAACTTTCCACAATTCGAACGCTTCCGGGTTCCAAGACACAGCTTGGCGAGCATACTTAACGGCAAGATCAGGCAAATTACTTCCTTCTAGGCTTTGAATATTGTTTAGATACATTGTTGAGTTTTGAGGGTTGAAGTAGCCGGCAGTCATGGTGCTTTCAATTCCTGGAACTGTCCTAGCCTGTTGTGCACTTCTCCATTTTATGTCAGATGCGAGTGGAGGAAGAGCGACCAGCATCCCTATCAATGACCCAATCGCACTTGCAAGAACCAATTTAGGGTGAACAGCCACAGCTTGGCTTCTTTTTGCTTGACGACTAATTGGTTGAGTGCCTGCTAAATTTCCATCTCTTGTGGCGCGTTCATAAGCGATTAAAACGCCGCTGAGGAACCAGCCCCAGACAGCTAATCCAATCTGATTAATACTAATGATCGATTGGAGCTGGTAGCCCACCCATGCGGTTATAAGCACAGCAAAAGTTGGGTCAAAGGCTTTCCTACGGAGTATCACTCGGAAAGCAGCCATTGCAGCAAGTCCCATTATTGACAAATAAGTTAGAAGTAGTGGCCAGCCACCGAATGCAAACATATCCATTGGAACATTGTGCGCAGCATTAACAATTACATTCACGCCAGGAAGTTCAATTGCATGAATGTCTCGTGAGCGTCGATACCAATCTCCAAAAGAATCCATTCCAACCCCTGTCAAAGGATGGCTTTCCCCTGTATTCCAACCAGCTAGCCAGTATTGACCACGCAAAGAAACTGAAGTCTTATAAATATATTTTGTCAATGGCCCAACCTGTAGGGCACCGAGGAGTGCAAACAGCCCCACCAGAGAACCCACAATTAAATAGACCCCTGTCAGTAATTTCCCAAACTTAGATCGGATGATTAGGAATCCTAGAATTCCGATTCCGAGTGCAGTAACAACTCTGCCTTGGATTGCTTTTGATTGATAAATTGAAAGCCCGGTTAATGGAAGTACTAACCATAAAGAATATTTAGTAATTTTTGCTGAAGTTTTGCCCATTGCGAAAATTAGGTATGCAGTGAAAAAAATTCCCAGAAATGAACCAATAAAGTTCGGATTTCCCAAAGTTCCAAGAATGTTTCCATATGGGTTTGACCAGCCTATGAAGTCTCCAAACATAATCACCCATATGCAGTAAAAAACATTAACAAGACCTGCAAGTAAAAGGGCCTTCACAACGGTTTCAAAACTCTTTGAGCCGCGAAACGCTAGGGACGAAATAAAAATCAAAAGCAAGAAAATATATGCAAAGAAGCCGTTGTTGCGGCCATAACTTCCGTAAAGATTCTGGGTCAGTGGCGACTCGCTAGCAACAACCGCAACAACCATCGCAAGAGTAAAGAGGCTGGCAAAAAGCAGTGCCAATTTGTATTGTCGGACGTAATTTAGTGATTCTGATGAAAGTAAAACACTAACCGCAGCGAATCCCACAATTCCAACTGCTAGCAGTTTGGGAGTATTGACAGGATCTGTCACCGAACCACTAATTATCAAAAGGGTTGTGACAGCCGCACCTATAGAGAGGATTTTGGCTATTAATTTTTCACTAATCGCATTGTCCATTCCCTAATCCTAACTATAGAAAGGCCGAATCTCGGCTCCCCCGAAGGGGAACCGAGATTCGGTTCTGATCTTTTCAGTCAAAGGGTGCTAATTAAGCACGAACCTTCTTCTGGATCTTGATGACTAGGTTAGTCAATGAAGTGATCTGAGCCTTGAGGCTTGCGACCAACTTAGCAACAGTTGCTGAAAGTGCTGCAACTGCATCTGATGCATCCTGAGCTGCAGCTGTTGCTGCATCTGCTGCATCTGCTGCTGCAAGAGCCGCATCTGTAGCTGCGTTAGCTGCATCTGTAGCTTCGTTAGCTGCATCTGTAGCTGCATCAACTGATGAGTTAACAACAGAAGCTGTAGCTGTTACTGCAACCTGGCCTGCAGCTGAAAGTGCTGTTCCGCCTGTTGCTGTAATTGTTACAGTTCCAGCAGCTGGCATGTAGACAGTGTATGTCTTTGAGCCAGTGAGTGCTGATGTAGTGATTCCGCCTGCAGCTGTGAGTGTGTCACTACCAGCTGAGAATGCGTAATCGCCTGTGATACCAGCGACTGTTACTAGTGAAGCTGCAGTTTGTGCTGCAATTGCTGCGCCCGCTGCATCTACTGGAGTGATTGTAATCTTAGCCTTTTCGAATGGAGCATAAGTTGCCTTATCGAATGCAAGCTTGATTGTTGCAGCCTTTTGCGCTGAAACTGTGACAGTAACTTCGTTTGAAGTTGCTGTTGCAAGTGCAACTGTTGATGCATCGATCAACTTGAACTTAGCTGTACCAGCCGCAATTGTTGTAACTGGGCAGTAGTGAACTAGGTCGGTTGTGTCGTATGCACTACAAGCAACAGGAGTAGTAGCTGATCCACCAACGAGTGCATCTGCTGCTGCTGAAGCCACGATGTACATAGCGCCAGTCCATGTTGTTCCATTTGCATCTACAGCCGTTGCTGAGATTGCTGATTCGTTAGCACCAATTGCAAGAACTGGGTTAGCAACAGTAGCTGTAACAGTCTTCGCTGCTTTTGCGTAGAAAGAGACAGTCTTGTTTGAGAATGTAACAGTGTTGGTCTTTGTTGAGATTGTTCCAACTCCTGCTGTTCCATCAGCCTTAATTGTGAACTGTGCGTCACCAGTTGCTGCAAGAATGAAGCTCTTACCGCAAGTTGTTGACTGACAGAGAACACCAGCACCTGTAATTGTTGCTGTTACAGAATCCTGTGCTGTCTGAGCATCTGAAGCGTTACGTACGCCGACAGTCAGGTAACCAGCCACAGTTCCGATTGTTGAAACAGCTGTAAGAACATCGTCTGAACCATCAGCAGTTGGTGCAGCTGATAGACCTAGACGTGAGAATTGCTTTGCAGCTGCTGCTGTTGTTGCAATAGATGCTGGCTTTGCAACAGTGATCGCAATTGGATACGTAGTTGTAAGCATTGTGAGCGTGTCACCAAGTGAGTAGCTGTATTGCTTAACAACTGCTGTGTAGTTATATGTTCCATATAGTGGAGCTGTTACAGAGTCCAGCTGAAGTGTGAACTTTGCACCGACTGCTCTATTTGCAGCAGTTGGTGTAATTTGCAACGCAGTTGAAACTGTTACAGAGTCTCCTGTTGGGCCAGTTTGGTGTGTTGTGTACAAGGTACCAGCTGTTTTAGCTACGTCTGTTGTAGCAGTTGATGTTTCCAAGTAAGCAAGCTTTGGAACTCCTGCTGTGTAGCCTGTAACTGCAGTTGGACGTGCACCGTCTTCAATAAACTGAACGGTGATTGTGTCTTTCGCATTATCCATGAATCCAGAAATTGCGATTGTTGCTGCAGTGAGAGAGTCAGACTGACCCGCTGCAGAAGTAGCTGTTCCGCCAACTGTTACAGAAATTCCTGAAACAGTCGCCTGTGATGGTGCAACAGAGAGAACTCCGAGGCCCAACGCAGCAACAGCTACAAGCGCGATGCGCTTGAATGTTGTCTTTGTAGACATTTGTTTCCTTTCGATAGTCGATCTACGGAAT
>JBILBC010000092.1:0-4605 GCA_044353885.1 Candidatus Planktophila sp.
AGCCGGACGACTCACTCGTACATTCTTAAAGGGCGATCCCTTCACATCTAAATCATTGAAGGCGCTGGAGGAGTACCTAGAGGAAAAAATTGAGCCACTTGCCGCATCTCTTTCAACATTTGAGAAAGATATTGCTACCGGCACCAGTAAGACTTTTCGCACTCTGGCAAAGATCTCACAGAACATGTTTCCAAAACTTGGGCCGCATCTGACACTGGAAGCACTTGATGGAATAGTTCCTAAGCTTCAGTCACTTGATATTGATGGTCGAAAAGAGCTGCAATCAGTTTCTGCCGAACGTGCACCTCAGATAGTTGCTGGTGCGATGGTGGCTCGACAGCTCATGCAAACGCTTAATCTAAAGGAAATTCGTATCTGCCCATGGGCGCTTCGCGAAGGAATTGTTCTCCACAGACTGGACTGGATCGAGCGCTAGTTGGTAATGCTTAAGTAATCCAAACCAACGATTTCACCGCGCACGCGATGCACAATCCACGCATCCCCTGGCTCAAGCTTGATCAGATCCTTATTCTTTAACTTTGTATTCAAAATTCCACGGAGCATTGTTGGAATCACAGGATTATGGCTGCAGATCAATATGTTCTTCTCATCTTGCTTGAGAGCGTTAGCGAAAGCAACAGATCGCTGAGGGTCATTTTCAAAAGTTTCCTCGTTCAAACTTGGAACTTGCGTGATGGTGAGTCCTCGTGAGTGCGATAGGGGAGTAACAGTCTGAACACACCTGGTGTAGTTGGATGTGTAGACCTCATCAATGGCAAATGGCTCTAAATGTTTGATCAGAAGCTGTGCTTGATCAAAGCCAACTTCATTGAGTGTTCTTTCAGAATCAACTTCATCCCAGTCGCCTCGTTCAAGTGCTTTGGTGTGGCGTAAAATGATCAGCGTATCGGTGCGTGGCTCTTGAACTTGAAAGTTTTCAATCATCTGGCGATCAGAGTCATGCGTTGCTTTTACTAACGCATCTTCTGGTGTGAACCAGGCAAGCTCATCTACTTCTTCATTAACAACGAATGCACCTGTATTTATTGCGCAGCGTGCTGCCCAGAAGATAACTCTCTTCTTCTGTCCACTCTCTTCATACTCAACTGATCCCAGTTGTCGCGTGAATGTTGCTTTCATTCCTGTCTCTTCAAAGACTTCACGATAAGCACATTGCAGCGCCGTCTCGCCATCTTCAATCTTGCCCTTAGGAAGTGACCAGTCGTCATATCGCGGGCGGTGGATGAGGGCAATCTCTAGAGTGCGTGAATCAACTTCTCGCCACAATAAGGCACCAGCGGCTCTGATCATGACCGGTTATGTTTATCAATAAAGTGATCTTGGAAGTTAACCAAGAGTTGCCCATCAGCACTGCGAATACTTCGAATCCACTGATTAGTGTCGCTAAGTTTCCACGTTGAGTATTTATCTGAGACAGAGTCATCAAGAATAGATTTCAATCTCTCCTTGTGTTTTTCTGAGTCAATCCGGACCAGAGCTTCAACACGGCGATCCAAATTTCGGTGCATTACGTCTGCACTTCCAATGAAGTAATCCTCAGACCCATTATTTCGGAAGTAGTAGATGCGAGAATGCTCGAGGAAGCGTCCGAGAATCGAGCGCACTTTAATGTTCTCACGGCGGGCCTGGTTGGTCAGCTGAAGTGAACAAATTCCTCGGACGACGATTTCAACTTTTACGCCAGCTTCGGCAGCCACGTAGAGTGAAGCAATAATCTCTTCATCTAAGAGGGAATTGAGTTTTAAGCGGATCCAGGATGGTTTGCCATCGAGATGATTCTTAACCTCTCGTTGGATTCGCATAATTAAACTATTGCGAAGGCTGTGAGGAGCAACGAGAATTCTTGAATAGTCATGCTTAGTTGAATGACCTGAAAGTTCATTGAAAAGACGCGAGAGATCTTCTCCAAGGACCGGATCTGCGCTCAAGAGACCTAAATCATCATAGAAGCGAGCAGTCTTTGGATTGTAATTTCCCGTGCCCACGTGGCAATAACGGCGAAGAGAATCACCTTCTTCGCGCACTACAAGAGATAACTTTGCGTGGGTCTTAAGTCCCATCAACCCATAAACAACGTGCACACCAACTTCTTCAAGCTTTCTTGCCCAGCGGACGTTAGCCATTTCATCAAATCGTGCACGAATTTCAATTACAGCAAGTACTTGCTTACCTGCTTCTGCAGCCTCAATAAGAGCTTCAACGATCGGTGAATCACCAGAAGTTCTATAGAGAGTCTGCTTGATAGCTAAAACATGGGGGTCTTGCGCTGCATTTTCAAGGAGCTTCACGACGGATGAGGTAAAGGATTGATACGGGTGGTGAAGAAGAATTTCACCCTTACGCAGCGCTGCAAAGTAGGAATCTGTTGAATCTGGATCAACATCTCGAAGTTCAGGCGCTGTATCGCTTCTAAACGGTTTGTACTTTAAATGTGGCAAATCGAGATCTGCAATTTGATTGAGGCTGCGAAGATCTAAAGGGCTGTCATATTTAATGACATCGTGGGGCTCAATTTGTAGCTCATCCATTAACTCATTAAGCACTTCTGGGTGAATGACTTTATCTACTTCAAGACGTACCGGTGGTCCAAATCTGCGGCGGGTGAGTTCCTTCTCCATCGTCTCCAGAATATCTTCAGTCTCATCTTCATCAAGGTCTAAATCCTGATTTCGAGTCACACGAAAGAAGAAATGATCCTTAAGTTTCACACCGGGGAAGAGCTCAGGAAGGTGCTCTGCGATGAGATCATCAATGAGCACAAAGCGAATCGAATTCACATCAGATGTTCTAATAAAGCGTGGAAGATTTGAGGGGACCTTCACGCGAGCAAAGCTGATGTCATGATCTTCAGTGGACTCAATATTCACGCCAATGTTGAGTGAGAGTCCTGAGATATACGGAAATGGATGAGATGGATCTACAACTAAAGGTGTGAGTACGGGAAAGATGCGATTGTTGTAGTAATTTCTTAAATCTTCACGCTCTGAGTCAGTGACTTCAGAAATCTTTAGAAACTCAATACCTTCTTTACGAAGCTCAGGCACGATGTCATCGCGAAAGCGCTCTGCCTGAGTATTGACCAGAACTTGAGTTTGCTTGAGTACTAAATCCAATAACTCTTTTGGCGCATATCCAGCGCTATTGATGGTCGTACTTCCTCGCTCAATCTTTGCCTTAAGGGATGCCACGCGCACCATGAAGAATTCATCAAGGTTCGAGGAGAAGATAGCCAAGAAGCGAAGACGCTCAAGAAGAGGGATTGAATGATCCTCAGAGAGTTCCAGAACTCGTGTATCGAAGTCGAGCCAGCTCAGCTCTCGATCTTGATAGTTGGATGGCATTTCTCTCACTGCTCAAGCATGGCTCAACTAGATGAATAACAGGTAATCGGGCTATGAACGCAAATCTTTACAAGTGAGGCGGGTCGGGCTCGAACCGACGACGACCGAATTATGAGTTCGGGGCTCTAACCAACTGAGCTACCGCCTCGTCGAGAGCAATCTTAAGGGGTGGCTCATTAAGATAACGCCATGATTCATCTCAGTCAGGCGCGTTCCTCAATCATCTTCGAGCATGATGGCGATTCACTTGCCGTTCTGTACTGGGGTAAGAAATTAGGCGCTATCAATGAGAAGTCAGCAAAATCGATTTTGTCTGCCCTCACAAAGCCAGCATTTCATGGCGGCCTTGATGTGTCATCAAGCAATCTTATTCTTCGCGAACATTCTCGCGGATGGATTGGCCACCCTGCGCTGCGCGGACATCGCGGGGGAGTAGGTGCATCTAATTCATTTACCGTAAAGAGCGCTGTGCAGAAAGATCAATCGATGGTTGCAGTTTTTGTCGATGCAATCGCAGGACTTGAAATCGAGATTACTTACACGCTCACACCATCAGATATTTTATTGATGGATGCAAAGGTCACCAATACCGCACAGGGCGATTACTTCCTGGACCATTTCCTTTACTGGCTGCCACTTGCTGAACAAGCTGATGAAGTTCTTGATTTCTATGGTCATTGGACGAAAGAGCGTCAGCCGCAGCGTCGTTCGATTGATTACGGTCTCATTACTCGCGAAGGATTTGAAGGACGATCTGGCCACGATTACACAATCACGCAGGTAGCACTTAATCATGCAACGGGATTCCGTCACGGTGAAGCGTGGTCACTTGCGATGGCATGGTCTGGAAACAATATCCATCACGTTGAACGACTCATTGATGGACATAAATCAATTGGAGCTGGCGAGTACTTACTCCCTGGTGAAGTAATTCTTAAGAAGGGCGAGAGCTATATCGCACCTCGCGCCATTGCTACCTTTAGTGATCGCGGTCTTGATGGATTAACGAATAATCATTACTCATGGATTCGCTCACGTCCAAACCACATTACAAAGGTGCGCCCTCGTCCATTAACCCTGAATATGTGGGAAGCGGTCTACTTCGATCACAATGAAGAAGGCATAAAAAAGATGGTCGATAAAGCTGCCGAAATCGGAGTCGAACGAGTTGTTCTCGATGATGGTTGGTTTGGTTCACGTCGCAATGATCGCGCTGGCCTTGGTGAGTGGGTTGTCTCAAAAG
>JBILBC010000058.1:0-7398 GCA_044353885.1 Candidatus Planktophila sp.
GGCCAAATGGTTTAGATCCCATCATCAAATACATCAACGATAAAGGCATTGAATTTGGTCTCTGGTTTGAGGGAGAGATGGTCAATCGCGATTCAGATCTCTATCGAGCACACCCTGATTGGATTCTGCAGGAGCCAGGGCGCTTGCCGATTGAGGGGCGTTGGCAGCAAGTATTAGATCTGACAAAAGAGGGCGCATATAACCACGTACTCAACCAAGTTGATGCAATTCTTTCTGCACACAATATTGCTTACATTAAGTGGGATCACAATCGTCACTTAACAGATCCAATCTCTGATGGTCGCCCAGTGGTGCGCAAGCAGACTGAAGCCATCTATCGCATGTTTGATGAACTCAAAAAACGCCATCCTGGTCTTGAAATCGAATCCTGTTCATCAGGTGGCGGACGTATTGACCTGGGAATGATTGAACATGCAGATCGCTTCTGGACATCAGATCAAAATGATCCGCTAGAGCGTCAACAGATTCAGCGTTGGACAGGACTTGTTATTCCTCCAGAATTCCTCGGCACTCATGTGGGTCCAACTGTGGGACATCAAATGCATCGCACGCATTCAGTTTCATTCCGTGCACTCAACGCCCTCTTTGGCCATGCCGGTATCGAATGGGATCTCAATGAAGCAGATGAGAAAGAGACGCGCGTTCTTAACGCATATATCGCTTTCTACAAGAAGCACCGTGACTTACTTCATTCTGGAACAGTTGTTCGCAGCGATGAAATTGTTGGAAATGCTCAGCTTTATGGCACTGTTGCACTGGATAAGAAAGAGGCAATCTTTACCTATATGCAGCTGACTTCTCTCGATAACTTTGGACCACTACTTACAACTTTTGATGGACTTGATAAGGAAACCACCTATCAGCTCACAGTTGTTGAAGATTTGAGCGCAGATGATTTCATTCAAAAGCGAGCACCTGGATGGTGGCCAGCACTCACAATGACCGGAGATCAACTTGCCCACGTTGGATTGCAACTTCCAGTCTTAAAGCCTGAGAGTGGTTTGTTGTTCTATATACAAGCTCTTTAGGAGTAGCATCGCTTAAGTCCCACTCAGTCAACGTCGACTATAGGAGTTAATTGTGCTTGTCGGTATCCCAAAAGAAGTTAAGAACAATGAATTTAGAGTCTCAACTACACCGGCAGGAGTTCACTCTCTCGTCATTGCAGGCCACAGCGTATTTGTCGAAAAGAGCGCAGGACTTGGCTCATCCATTACAGATGCTGAGTATGTAAAAGCTGGAGCAACCATCCTCGATACCGCCGATGAAGTATGGGCGAAGTCCGAGATGATCATTAAGGTCAAAGAGCCTGTTGCCGAGGAATATCACCGCATGCGCAAAGGCCAGATTCTCTTTACCTATCTCCACCTTGCAGCATCCCGCGAGTGCACAGATGCGCTCATCACAGCAGGTGTAACTGCAATTGCTTATGAAACTGTTGAAGTAAATCGCTTCCTTCCACTGCTTGCACCGATGTCAGAAGTTGCAGGTCGTATGTCTATTCAAGTGGGTGCTGCTGCACTTCAGCGCCCTAACGGTGGCCGAGGAATTTTGCTCGGGGGAGTACCCGGAGTTGCGCCAGGCAAAGTTGTGATTTTGGGTGGCGGAAGCGTTGGCGTTTCAGCTGCTGCGATGGCTATCGGACTACGCGCCGATGTCACATTGCTTGATATCAACCTCAAGCGCCTTGTTGAAATTGATGAGATGTTCCACGGTCAAGTAAAGACTGTTGCATCCTCTGCCTTTGCTATCGAGGAGTACTGCACGCAAGCTGACCTTGTTATTGGTGGCGTACTTATTCCAGGGGCAGCGGCCCCCAAGCTAGTTACCGATGCAATGGTGGCAAAGATGAAGCCGGGTTCAGTTCTCGTCGATGTTGCAATCGATCAAGGTGGATGCTTTGAAGGCTCACATGCAACTACGCATGCAGATCCCACATTTAAGGTCCATAACTCTCTCTACTACTGCGTGGCAAATATGCCTGGCGCAGTTCCGGCAACATCGACTGCAGCGCTTTCTAATGCAACGCTTAAGTACTCACTTGCTCTTGCCAATAAGGGTTGGCAGCAGGCGATGGCAGATGATGCAGGGTTAGCAGCAGGGCTTAATGTGCACGATGGAAAGATTGTCTACGCAGCGGTTGCAGCTGCGCATGGTTAATTGTCGACTGGGCTAATTCTTTAGTGGCGCTGGTAGCCCTTACGTCCCCAGACTTCCCACAACCCCATCACGCTTAAGACGAGTGCGAAACCGAAGAGAACATCTTCGGCTGGGGCAGAGAAGAGTCGTAGCCCCATAATTGAATCGGGGTTGTACATGACGATATTTCTTGAAGTCAGCCACCAATTCGTTAAGAATTGAAATGGCAAGATGATTGCGTAGGAAGTCCAGAAGGCAGGACGTGTGAGCATTGATGTCTTAAAGATAAAGAGGTCGACCATAACCGCTATTGCAAAAGCGGTAATGGCAATATCTGAATAAATCATTCGCCGAACTCATCCTTTCGCCAATGAGGCTTCACCGTCGTCACACCTTCGATTGTGAAGATAGCTGCCATGGGGATGACTATGAAGAAAAAGTATTCCTCAAGTGGAATGCTGAAGGGACCATAAATTCCCAAGATTTGTTCACGATCAAAGAACCAGTGACCCTGTGCAATCGCATAGGCATCCCATGCAAGGAAGAGAACGCTGATGGGAAGAACGCTGATTGCGACTCGTTTGATTCGGCGCAGCACACCTGTCTTGAGGTAAATCTCAAGCCATGCAGAACCGCAGAAGGTGAAAATCAGCATTGCCATATAGGACCACTGTTTCATGGCTGCATTTTTGCATAGTTCGCTATGAATATTGCTACTGTGTCGGTTATGGAGATGGCCAAGTTAAAGACTTTCTCAACGGTGCGAACCTTCTCAAGCGCCATCGTTGCTATCGCCATCGCTCTCTCTATCGCTTTCTCCTCCTGGCTTGGCGCTGAATCACTGAACTGGCAAGTCGTGATGGCTGTTACTGCGCTAGCAATAGGAATTCCTCATGGAGCCCTGGATCACGTTGTGACTCTTCCTACAGCTCAACCTTTTAAGATGGCAGTTTTTGTCACCATCTACGTCGCTATTGCACTCGCTGCAATTTGGGCGATCTTGCAGTGGAATGTCTGGGGATTTATTGCAGTGGTATTAATGAGTGCAACTCACTTTGGAATTGGAGATAGCGCATTCATCTCTGAACTCAATCACCTCAAGGGCACTACTTCATCGAAGTTACCTGTGTGGGCATATGCACCAGCTGCAGGTTTGCTTCCTGTTGTGATTCCACTGGTCAATAGTCGAAGCACTGAAGCCCTTACTAAAGTCAATGATTCTTTGATTAATTGGCATTATGGATATACCTCTGAGATTCAGATTGCAGTAGCTGCGATTGCAACACTGTCAGCAATGGTGCTCATATCTCGTAAGCGATATCGCGATCTGCTGGATCTGACACTTCTTGCAGCCCTTGCATCTGTTGCACCACCGCTTGTGGCATTTGCTGTCTACTTCGGTTGCTGGCATGCAATGCGCCACACAGCACGCCTGACATCTCTGCTACCTCGCTGCCTTGATGCATATGAACGAAATAACTCTCGCCGAGCTTTTGCCCTCGCAGTAATTCCTGGGCTACCAGCACTTGCTGGGACTCTGATATTTGTGGCTCTGCTTGCTGGGTTTTCTCAGAACAATGTCAGTGACACATTCTTATGGTTGACCTTGGTCACTATCTGGGCTCTGACAGTTCCTCACATGATTGTCACAGCCAAGTTAGACCGCGCCGCACTGAAGAATTAATCTTTGTTTCGTTAGGCTTAGCGCCATGTTGAGAAAACTCGTTCTGCTCACTCTTCTTTTCACCGCAATACCAACTGCGCATGCAGCACCTATCTACACATTTCCTGTTGCAAATTGTGAAGTGAACTATGCACGAGCACATCATGACTATGCCGCCACAGATATTTTGGCGAAAGCTGGTTGTCAATTTGTAGCCCCCATCGATGGTGTTGTCGATGAGGTCAACCGCACCGATCTCTGGAGTGGAAAGACAAACCTTGGAATTGATCGTGGTGGGTTATATGTCTCAATAATTGGTATCGATGGCGTTCGTTACTACGGATCGCACCTGCGCTCGATTCCTGCAAGCATTCAACCTGGAGTAGAAGTTAAGGGTGGACGGTTACTGGGTGCAATTGGATCTACTGGAAGTGCGCGCGGAACCGCGCCTCACCTTCACTTCGGAATTTCTTGGCCCACACCAGCTGATACGTGGTGGGTCAGACGCGGTGAAGTATTGCCATGGAAATATCTTGATGCATGGAAGAGTGGGAAAGATTTATCACCAGTAAAGGCAGTTGCTGCGCTCAAGGCTAAGGTTGGCGAGATTCCGCCGCTTCCTAAGAAGTAATTCTCAAAAAAAAAGATAAAAAAATAAGGCCCACTGATTTCTCAGCGGGCCTTATTTATAAGTGAAATTAGTTAGCGTTCACTGCATCTGCCTGAGGACCCTTAGGACCCTGGACAACCTCGAATGAAACTGCCTGACCCTCTTCAAGGCTCTTGTAACCGTTTCCCTGAATTGCTGAGTAGTGAACGAATACATCTTGTCCGCCACCATCAACTGCAATGAAACCGAATCCCTTTTCAGAGTTGAACCACTTAACTGTACCTGTTGCCATATTTTTTACTATTCCTTCGATATGTGTAGGAGTTCGAGAATTCCTCGAGCTTCCAGTCTTCGTCTTGCGTTCAGCCATACCGAGTAAAGAAGTAAATCTAACAACGGGTACTGATAAAGCGTCCGACTAGGGAAAATCGTACCTGCTACCTACCCGTATGCCTATTCCCAATATCTGCCAGCCACGCTCAAATAGCCTCTCAAAGTGGGCAGATATTCACAAAGTCAGTAGAAAGTTGTATAAATAGAACACTCACTAGCAATTGGTAGTCGTTGTGGATCGGGGAAGGTCGCACAAAGCGAGCCTTGCTAGGAGCAGCAAATGCATGAAAAAAACCTCGCTGGTTTGGTTGTTATCCATTCCGCACCTACCGCCCTGCGCCAACATATTGAGTGGGGGCTGAACTCACTCCTTGGTGCGCCACAGAATATTTTCTGGCGTGATCAACCACTAGCTGCGGGCACTGTGCGCACAACACTGGAATTTCGCGCACCACTTGGCACTGCATCCAAGATTGCAACAGCGCTAAAGAATTGGCATTACCTTCGCTTTGAAGTCAGCGAACTCGGTAATCACGGCGGTGAATTATTTCTCTGCACCCCAGAGCTTGGAATTCATCGCGCAACCCTGGATGAAGTCGGCACAATCCTTGTGAGTGAAGATGTGATCCGCAAAGCCCTTGCCCATTACGATGACTTAGAAATTCGTGAGAATTTAGGGCTAGCACTGGGAAGTGCGTGGGATGAAGCGCTCGAACCGTATCGAGGCGTCGACCTACAGGAAGTACAAAGACTGAGAGCTATTTAAACAAGATAGAATCAGAACATGACATCACAAGCGCCCATGACTTCAACAGAACGTCGCCAATCAATTCTCTATATTGGAATTGCACTTATTCTCGCAGTGGCTCTTGGCGGTGGACTCGTAAAGGTTGGTGCAGGATTTGCAGCTCGTAATGCAAATGGAATTACTGTTACTGGTTCTGCAAAGACTGAGGCAACAGCGGATAACGTTGTCTGGACACTTAATGTCTCACTTACTCGTCCCACAGTTGCAGAAGCTGTGACAAAAGTCGGTAACGATGTGGCATCTGTAAGCAAATATCTCACCGATGGTGGAATTCCTGCTGATGCACTCACCTTGGGATCAGTATCAACCTATGCTAATGAGCAATGGGTTAATGGCAATAACACGGGCAAGATTCTTAACTACCGCGCTTCCCGCGATGTTGTAGTGCGCTCGAAAGATGTACAGCTTGTCTCTAAGTTATCTCAAGGAATTGGCATGATCTTGCAGCAGGGTGTGACCGTGAATAACTATGGACCTCAGTACTACCTATCAACTCTTCCTAAGCTTCGTCCACAATTACTTGAAGAGGCGATGAAGGATGCCAAGATCCGCGCCGAAGCAATCACAAAGGCAGTCGGCGGCAAGGTTGGCTCTGTGCAATCGGTTCGCTCAGGCGTATTCCAGGTGACAACACCAGATTCCACAATGACGCAAGATACTGGCGCATATGACACATCCAGTATTGAAAAGACTGTGACATCGACAGTCTCAGTAACCTTCGCCGTTAAGTAATTTAGAGCGGGATATTGCCGTGTGAACCACGGCGGTAATCTGTCTCTGCAAGTACTTTTGCGATAGCGCTACGAGTCTTATCAGGTTCGATCATCTCATCGACTGCGCCGATTTCGATTGCGCGCGCTACGCCGCCTGAAACCTTCTCATGTTCTGCAGCGAGCTCGAGCTCCATACCTTCACGTTGTTCTGCAGGAAGATCAGCAAGAAGTCTGCGGTGGAGAACGCGCACGGCAGCAACTGATCCCATGACTGAAACTTCTGCTTGAGGCCAAGCGAATACACGCGTTGCTCCCAGTGACTTTGAATTCATTGCAACAAAGGCTCCGCCATATGCCTTGCGGGTAATGACGGTAACGCGAGGGACAACTGCTTCAGCAAATGCGTGAAGCAACTTCGCACCACGGCGCACAGCACCTTCCCACTCTTGACCGATGCCGGGCAAGAAGCCGGTGACATCTGCAATAACAATGAGTGGAATTCCAAATGCATCACAGGTGCGAACAAAGCGCGCTGCCTTCTCCCCAGCTGCAGAATCAAGTACTCCACCAATGACTTGTGGGTTATTGGCAATAACACCGACTGTGCGACCACCAAAGCGACCAATGACTGTGGTCATATTCTCTGCCCACATATCAAGGAGCTCAAGCTTCTCGCCATCTTTATCCAAAATCGCATCTACAAGTGGATGGACTTCATAAATGCGCTTGGAAGATTCTGGTACTAGGTGTGCAAGCTTTACATCTTCCACCTGTGCTGACATCAAACCTTGATTAGCAAAGAGTGATGCGAGATCTTGAATCTCGCTATAGGCAATATCTTCACTCGGTGCGATGACATGGGCAACGCCTGAATTCTTACTATGTGCTTCAGGCCCACCGAGCAGAGCCATATCGACGATATCTCCCGTTACTGATTTCACAACATCAGGGCCGGTAACAAAGATGCGACCCTCGGGTGCTAGAACAACAACATCAGTCAGTGCAGGACCGTAAGCACCGCCACCAGCAGTTGGCCCAAGAACAAGAGAGAGCTGGGGAATACGACCGCTTGCTGTGACCATCGCTTGAAAGACTTCACCGAAAGCGTTGA
>JBILBC010000075.1:0-6114 GCA_044353885.1 Candidatus Planktophila sp.
CACCTGAGTGCCAAATGCCAATAACAGGAACTTGTGCACCCATTGCTGCGCGATATGCCTGCACAATAACTTGTGAACCTTCAATACCGAGTGCGCCACCTTTAATAGTGGGATCGGATGCAAAGACAACAACTTTATTTCCCTTGATTAATCCTGTTGCAGCAACCATTCCACAATCAGTGCGCGCAAGAAGAAGTTCTGAAGTTCCGGGATCGACCAGCTTCTTGATGCGCTCTTCGGGGTCCAAGACGCCGGGTGAATTGACCTTCGTTGTCATGGCTTTAGGTTAGAGCGATTTAAATGCAAGTACTACGTTGTGGCCACCAAAACCGAAAGAATCATTGAGCGCTGCGATATCTCCCGATGGCAGTGGGCGTGGTGTGTCGCGCACAACATCGACTGTCACAGCTGGGTCTAAGTTTTCAATGTTAATTGTTGGGGGAGCAAGGCGATCTTGAAGGGCCTTGACGATAAAGACAGATTCGATAGCGCCAGCACCACCGAGTAGATGTCCTGTCATCGACTTTGTTGCAGAAACTGCAACGTGATCAGCATCTGCGCCAAGTGCTTTGCGCAGAGCATTTGCTTCAGCAACATCTCCTGCAGGAGTTGATGTTGCATGCGCATTCAGGTGAACGATGTCCTTTGTTGAAAGACCAGAATTCTCTAACGCAAATTTAATCGCGCGCTGCACACCACTGCCATCAGGGTCCGGGGCTGCGATGTGATAACCATCTGATGAAAGCCCTTGTCCGCCGATTTCGCAGTAGATCTTTGCACCGCGTGCTTTGGCATGTTCATACTCTTCAATAACAAGGATGCCGCCACCTTCACCGAGTACGAATCCATCGCGATCAACGTCATAGGGGCGTGATGCGCGAGCTGGTGCATCGTTGCGCGTAGAAAGAGCCTTCATTGCAGCAAAGCCAGCCATAGGTAATTGGTGGATTGCAGCTTCAACGCCACCGGTCACAATGATGTCGGCGCGATTGTTCTTAATCATCTCAAAGGCATATCCGATTGCTTCAGCACCGGACGCGCATGCGCTGACGGGGGTGTGAACGCCAGCCTTTGCTTGCAGTTCAAGTCCCACATTGGCAGCTGGTCCATTAGGCATCAACATCGGAACAGTGTGTGGGCTGACTCCGCGTGCACCTTTCTCATTCAGGTTCACGAATTGATCCAGCAGAGTAATAACTCCACCAATACCTGATGCGATGACTACGCCAAGACGTTCCTTATCGACCTCATCAGGTGAGCCTGCATCTTTCCAGGCTTCACGGGATGCAACGAGTGCGAATTGTTCTGAGCGATCAAGACGGCGCATCTCAACGCGCTCCATCTGATCAGCTGGCTCTATCGCAACGCGCGCAGCGAAGTGCACAGGAAGGAGCTCACGCCAATCTTCGGTAAGAAGTCTGACTCCACTTTGGCCAGCCAATAAGGCTTTCCATGTTGAGTCGACATCTCCACCGATAGGCGTCGTGGCACCAAGGCCTGTAACGACTACGCGACGTTGTGACATACCGCTTTTAAATTCTACTTATGCAGCAGCGTTAACGATGAAGTTGACTGCATCGCCGACTGTAGCGAGCTCAGTTACCTTCTCATCAGGAATCTTCACGCCAAAGCGCTCCTCGCATGCGACTACAACTTCAACCATGCTGAGTGAGTCAACTTCGAGATCTTCAGTGAAGTTCTTACCAAGTTCAATGGATGCAGCTGGAATACCCGCTACTTCTTCAACAATCTCTTTGATTCCTGCAAGTACATCTGCTGGTGACAGCGCCATTATTTTTTCCTTTGCTATATCTATCTTTATGGGGACAGGTGTGTAATTGTCTACGAAAGAGGGGCTTACTTCCCAGTAAATGGGTGGGTAATCCCAAGAAAATTATGGTTTAGGCGGTAATTTCACAACCTGACCCGCATAAACGAGACCTGCGCCATAGCCAATGAGTAGAGCCAACTTTCCATGGAGCTCAGGGTGCTTCTCAAGAAGTGCATCCATTGCAAGAGGAATCGATGCAGCAGATGTATTTCCATTCTTGCGGATGTCATCTGCAATGATCACAGAATCTGGCATCTTCATCTCTTTTGCCATTGTTTCAATGATGCGCACATTTGCTTGGTGTGGAATAAAAGCATCAAGGTCATCAACGCTTAGCCCTGCAGAATCGAGAGCTTTGAGAGCTGCCTTGCTCATCGAAAAGACTGCCCAGCGAAAAACCTTCTGTCCTTCTTGAGAAATATTCGGCCACTTACTTCCAGCCTTGGTCAGTTGTGTTTCAACATCTCGCACTTCAATCCATGATGGATTCATCTGAATAGCATCGCGCTCATCTGCATCAGAGCCCCATTCAACAGGTCCGATTCCAGCTTCCTTAGATGCACCAATGACAACTGCGCCTGCTCCATCGGCAAAGATAAATGCAGTTGCGCGATCATCTGGATCTGTGAAATCTGAGATCTTCTCTGCACCAATTACCAAGACAGTCTTGGAAGTTCCCGATTTAATAAAGTCATGAGCCATAGCAACGCCATAAGAGAATCCAGCACAGGCTGCGTTGATATCAAAGGCAGCTGCCTTGGGATGGCCTAGGCGTTGCAAGATTGCTGTTGCAGCAGATGGTGCTTGGAAAGGAAAGGTAATTGTTGCAACGATGATGGTGTCGATATCTGTAATGGAAAGCTTTGCTTTCTTCAGAGCATCTTCGGCAGCCCATGTGGCCATATCGAGAACAGTCTCGCTCTCATCGGCAAAGCGACGAGTTTCAATCCCTGTGCGCTGCTGAATCCATTCATCGCTGGAATCAATACGCACTGCAACTTCATCATTGGTAACGATGCGCTTGGGGCGATAAGAACCGACAGAGAGAATCTGGCTCTCACTACCGGTCTTCGATGCGATTGTTGCCATTACTTGCCTCCATGAGTTGCAACGAATGCACGCGCTGCATCGAGATCTTCTGGGCTCTTTAACGCGAACTGTTCAATACTAGGTGCTGCTCGCTTGATAAGTCCCACAAGTGTTCCAGCAGGTGCTACTTCAATTACGCCTGTGACGCCTAGGGACAGAAGTGTTTCCATGCACAGATCCCAGCGAACAGGGTTAGCAATCTGATTGACGATGCGATCTAGAACATCTGCGCCATCGGTAATCACCGCGCCATCTCTATTGGAGAGCACTCCAACTGATGGAGTTGAGGTCGTCATCGTTGCAGCAAGTGTTCTAAGTGGTTCCACGGCAGGTTGCATATAAGAGGTGTGAAAAGCTCCAGCGACTGCAAGAGGGCGAACACGTGCACCTTCGGGAGCAAGTTGGGCGATAGATTCAAGATCTCCAGCTGCAACGATCTGTCCGCCACCGTTGTCATTTGCAGCAACGAGACCTAACTCTGTAATGGCATGAAGAACAACTTGGCGATCTCCGCCTAATACAGCAGCCATTCCAGATGGAGTGATGCCTGCAGCCTTTGCCATTTCAGCCCCGCGCGTGCGCACCAATTTCATTGCATCAACGGGCGTCAAGACACCTGCAAGTGCTGCCGCAGTTATCTCACCGACTGAATGACCTGCAACGCACGAGAGCGAACCTGTCGCACCGAGGGCATGAGCGCTCAGAAGCCCTGCTGCAACTATCAATGGTTGTGCATTTGCAGTGTCTCTAATTTCATCAGCATCTGCGGTTGTGCCAAGGTGAATCACATCAATACCGATGGCATCAGAGAATTCTTGCGCCATAGCGCGCAGCTGTGGATCTTCAAGCCAAGCGCTGAGCATTCCCGGAGTTTGCGAACCTTGTCCCGGAGCTATGAGTGCGAGCATGTACTTAATATATTGGATTACGAACGAGTAACAAGCCATTTCTGAGCGCTCATGCTCAGATTCAAGCAGTAGCGTGAAATTGATTACTTAGTATGGATGCGAAGCGTCAATCACGATGCATCAACGATGAGTGATGATGGCGTGGAGAATTCTGGAGCTGGGCGCAACTCTTGATCAACAATCTCTTCAATCTGACGTATGTTCATTACGAAACCTTCTCATTCTGTAGTCGATTGATATGAATATCTGCATGTGCTGCAAAATCTGGATAGTAGATCGTGGATTCAGTATTCTCATTTTTATGACGAGCCATATAGATCAGTTCGCCAATGGAGAGGAAGAGAATTGCCGGCAGTAGATCAACGCTTCTCTTAAGAAACCATGGTGTGCCATTTTTAAGCATCCAGATAATGGAATCTCTTCGGCTTCTATTATTCTTAAAGGTAAATTTCACAGGGTCTACTTCAAATCCGCGCATACGAAGAAGGTGGGCAAAGTTGTCGGCGATAAATTGATGTCCGTGACGGCTTGGGTGCATGCGGTCCACATGCCATTTATTGCGAGCATAAATCTCTTCCAGCGAGCGAGTTTCAAGAAGTAGCGCGCTGTAGCGCATAGCCATCTTTCGAGTGATGCGGTTTACAGCATCTACTCGGCGGCGACAGACTCGAGCAACGAGATAAGGCATTGGCACAATTTCAGTCGGATCGTGAAGCTCAAGCAACATCGCTGTTGCTCCCATTTCTTCAATTTGGCGCAGAGTCTCATTCAGGTTTACTTCGAATTCTGCAGGGGAGAATCCGTTGCGCAAGAGGTCATTTCCGCCCACGATAACTGCAACCAATTCAGGTTCATGGATCAGAATCTTTGGTAGCTGCTCATAGAGAACTTCTTTAGATTGTGCTCCAGGACGAGAAGCATTGATATAGATCAAAGGCTCTGTGAAGGCTTGCGCTAAGTGATATCCCCAGCCGAAGTGATTGCCGAAGTTATCTGAATCGCCCACACCTGATGCTGCGCTATCTCCAATAATTGCAAGAGTCAGAGGCTTATCCATATTAGGCAACTTTCTCTGGATGCAAGGTATCGAGTCTTCTAATTGTTGCCGACCATGGGAAGCGCTCTGCTTGCACTCTGCAACGCTGTGACAGCGTTGGATCTTCTTTGATCTCATCAAGAATAATTTCAAGAGCATCGGCAAATGCAGCGCCATTGTTGGCAGCTGTGAGCCCGACAAAGTCACCGTTATCTGCAGACAGGAATTCACCAACTGCACTCGTCTCTGATGCAACAACAGGAGTTCCGCTTGCCAATGATTCAAGGGCTGCCAGGCAAAAAGTTTCGATAGGACCTGGCGCAAGTGAAACATCGGCGGATGCAATCATTTGTGCAAGCAGGTTCTTATTTGCAACATATCCCCAGAAAGTCACTGGGATATCACGGGAAGAGTCATAGAGCTTCTTATGCAATGGGCCGCTACCGATATAGACAAGTCGGGCATTTATTCCACGATCAAGGAGTTCTCGAAGTGTCTGCAATGAGCGCTCAGGCTTCTTCTCAGGTGAAAGACGTCCACAGTGAACCAGGAGTACATCGCCACCCTTAATCATCTTGGTGCGAAGCTCTTCATTGAAATTCATTGGTGAGAAAGTATTTAAATCAACTCCAAGTGGAACGCGCACCACATTTGTTGTGCCAATGTCGTTAAACTCAGCAGCTGCGAAGTTTGTTGTTGTAACAACAAAATCAAACTTTCCAGCAAGACGTGAGTTGTGCCAGCCTACGAAGGGCTTGAGAGAAACTCCGAAGAAGTTCTTGACCAAACCACGCAAGGTCTCATGGCTAAAGACAATTGCAGGGATATCGCGGCGCTTAGCCCAGTTGCCAAGGCATGAAAGAGTGAAGCGATCAGAGACTTCAAGGCGATCGGGCGCCAATGATTGCAAGATTGTCTTTACCTGACGAGTAGAGCGAATTACTCGGTATCCACCGCTAAAGGGGATAGTCCATGAAGGCAAAGTGATGCAGCCACCGTGTTCTGTCTTCTCCCGTGAGAACTTCTTGCCTGGGACTACATAGATAAATTCATGGCCGATCTTCTGATATTCAGTTCCGAGATTGTGCAGCGTGGTTTTGATACCACCGGACTTTGGTCCGTAGAAGTTTGCAATATGAATGATCTTCATGCGACAAGCTCGCGATGCTTGGTTTCTCCACGAATAGCATCTGCGTAATGCTGCATCAGCTGGCTATTGATGTAGCTCCACGTGCGATGCTCAACAGCCT
>JBILBC010000084.1:0-4953 GCA_044353885.1 Candidatus Planktophila sp.
TAGATGCTCTCGCTGCAGGTATCGGCATGGTTCATCAGCACTTCATGTTGATTCCAGTATTTACTGTTGCAGAAAATATTGTTCTAGGCCATGAAAAAACTAAAGGACCTGGACTACTAGATCTTGAGGCTGCGCGTAAAGAGATTTTGCGCGTCTCGTCTGAATACAATTTTGATATCGATCCTGATGCACTCGTTGAGAATCTTCCTGTTGGACTTCAACAGCGTGTTGAAATCATTCGAGCTTTGATTTATGACGCCAAGGTCTTAATTCTTGATGAGCCAACTGCAGTTCTCACCCCACAAGAGACTGATGAGTTGCTGCGCAATATGAAGAAGCTCAAAGCAAAGGGAACTTCAATTGTTTTTATCACGCACAAACTACGTGAGGTGAAGGAGGCAGCTGACAAGATCACCATTATCCGCCGTGGAAAAGTTGTAGGAACAGCCTCTCCAAGTGCCTCGCAAGAAGAACTCGCATCTCTCATGGTCGGTCGTCCGGTTTCTTTGGATGTCGAGAAGGCAGCACCGAAACTAGGTAAGGTCATTCTTGATGTGAAGAATCTCAATATTTCAGATCACACAGGGCGTTCTCTTGTGAAGAATGTTTCTTTCGAGCTCCATACGGGAGAGATACTTGCTGTTGCAGGAGTGCAAGGTAATGGGCAAACTGAATTAGCTGAAGCCATTGTGGGTCTGCAAGAGCATGTTCACGGCTCCATCACACTCGATGGCATTGATATCACCAAGGCATCCGTCCGGGAAGCCTTGCACTCAGGAATCGCATTTGTGCCTGAATCACGGGAAGAGGATGGACTTATTAGTTCATTTAGTATTGAAGAAAACCTCATCCTTGATCTTCATGACGTGCCTCCTTATGCAAAAGGACCTGTCATCTCCCAGAGCGTTGTTTCACAAGAAGCGCAAAAGCGCGTTGCTGAGTTTGATATTCGCACTCAGTCAGCAAAAGACAGTGCATCATCGCTATCGGGTGGTAATAAGCAAAAGGTAGTTCTTGCACGAGAACTATCGCGTCCGGTCAAGCTCCTCGTTGCCTCTCAACCAACACGTGGCCTCGATGTGGGATCTATTGAATTTGTGCACGAGCGCATTATTGCTGAGCGCGATTCCGGTCGAGCAGTACTTCTCTTTAGCACCGAACTCGATGAAGTATCGGCACTCGCAGATCGAATCGCTGTGATGTATCGCGGTGAATTTATCGCAATTGTTCCCGCAACTACTTCTCGTGAAGATCTAGGTCTATTGATGGCAGGGGTGAAGCCATGAAGTTAAAGAAACTCATTCTTCCTGCACTCTCATTTGCAATGGCTCTCTTTGTGGGTGGCTTACTTGTTGCACTCTCTGATTCCAAAGTATTGGCGCTTAAGAGTCAACCTCTATCAATGATTGGCGAAGGATTTTCAACTGCAGCTGGCGCCTATTGGGCGCTCTTTCGTGGATCTATCTTTGATCCGCAACTTGCAGAAGGACATTTCTTCCAAGGTTTCTATCCACTCTCTGAAACTCTTGTTGCAGCATCTCCTTTGATCCTTACTGGTTTATCTGTGGCACTCGCCTTCCGCGCAGGGCTCTTTAATATCGGTGCGC
Organism: Candidatus Planktophila sp.; assembly: GCA_044353885.1. Lineage (GTDB taxonomy): Bacteria > Actinomycetota > Actinomycetes > Nanopelagicales > Nanopelagicaceae > Planktophila. The sequence goes on from JBILBC010000084.1 coordinate 1,608, forward strand.
AAGGACAATTTATTGCAGGAGCCATTGGGGCAAGCTGGATTGGTTTCACATTCGAACTTCCCATCGTTATCCACGCAATTGCAGCAATTGTGGTTGCGATGCTCTTCGCGGGACTCTATGGCGGGTTTGTTGGATTCCTCAAAGCTCGAACCGGTGCCCATGAAGTCATTGTGACAATCATGCTCAACTATGTTGCAGGCTACTTCTTGCTCTGGTTGCTCAGTACAACTGCGTTCTTACGTCCAGGTCGACAAGATCCACTGGCACCTGATGTGCGAGAGAGTGCGCAATTGCCGCATCTCTTCGGTCCTGACCTGCGCGCTAATTTAGGTTTCATTATTGCCTTAATCGCAGCAGCTGCAATCTGGTGGCTCCTCAGCCGCAGTACGTGGGGATTTAGATTCCGCGCAGTTGGTGCAAACGCAGCTGCCTCTCGTACCGCAGGTATCTCTGTTGCTCGCGTGACAACGTCAGTAATGTTTATTGCAGGCGCACTTGCAGGCCTTGGTGGAGCAGTTCAAATTCTTGGATCAGAACCTGCGATGACTTCAGGTGTGGGTGGAAGTTTCGGCTTTGATGCAATCACTGTGGCTCTCCTTGGTCGCGCAACACCCATCGGAACTGTCTTTGCAGCGCTTCTCTTTGGTGCACTACGCGCCGGTGGACTCACCATGCAGGCAAGTACAGAAACGCCACTTGATCTTGTCTTGGTGATCCAGGCGCTGGTAGTTCTCTTTATTGCAGCACCTGCGCTGATTAAATCTCTCTTCCGTCTTAAGAGTGTCGATGAGGGCGCAACCGTTGCTTCGAAGGGATGGAATGGCTAATGAGTACTGTTGAAGTGCGCGCACTCTCTGCGCCAGAACGTCGCCGCAAGCGTGGGATTATCACGATGGCAAGCCTTGGAGCATTCGCTCTTGCCATCTTTGGTCTACTTCCAAAGACAGGACAACCTGTCACCTATAGCTTTGTATTGGGCAATGAGTGGGTACTTGCAAAAGAGATTATTGTTAATTCAAAGACCGGCGGACTTCTCTTTGCAATAATTTCCTTGTTGGCCGTGGGAATTGCAACGCTACAGTTCCGTGCTCGCAAGACAAGCCGCGCAGCGAGTGCTCTCTTCGGCGCCTCTTTCCTCATGTCATTTCTCTGCTGGGCAGCTGCAGGTAAGTTCATTCCATTCACAGGCCTTCTGCAAGGTGCGCTCTTCCTCTCCGTTCCATTAATCTTTGGAGCGATGGCAGGCGTGCTCTCAGAGCGCTCTGGAGTTATCAATATCGCCATTGAAGGTCAGTTACTTGCTGGTGCATTTATGTCAGGTGTCATCGCCTCTCTTACACAGAACAAGATTGCTGGACTCATCATCGCCCCATTTGCGGGTATGGCAATTGCTTGGTTACTTGCAGTCTTTGCGATTAAGTATGGAATAGATCAAGTTGTTCTTGGCTTCGTGCTCAATGTTCTTGTTATTGGTCTTACTGGCTTCCTCTATAAGAGATTGCTTATTCCATATCAATCCACATGGAATTCAGGTGGCACCTTTGCGCCTATTGAAATTCCGATACTTTCGAAAATTCCCGTCATTGGGCCAACCCTCTTTGCTCAGAGCATCATTGTGTATTTGATGTATGTGGCGGTCATCGTTATTCACGTAGCTCTCTTTAAATCTAAGTGGGGCCTTCGTACTCGCTCTGTTGGAGAACATCCAACGGCTGCCGAATCTGTTGGTATTGATGTGAACAAAATTCGTTTCCGCAATGTTCTTATTGCAGGCGCTGTTGCAGGTCTCGGTGGGGCATTCTTCACACTCGGCGCAGTTGGCTCCTTCAGTAAGGAGATGACTGCAGGTAAAGGCTTTATTGCACTTGCCGCTCTCATCTTTGGTCGTTGGAGCCCGCTTGGAGCAGTCGCTGCAGCTCTCATCTTCGGCTTTGCAGATAATTTGCAAGGCTTGCTCACAATCACAGGGACACCAATTCCATCTGAATTTATGTTGATGGCTCCTTATATTGCAACGATCATTGCGGTCTCAGGTTTTGTCGGAAGGGTTCGAGCGCCGGCAGCCGATGGCGTTGCGTATAAACGTGGAGGCGGTTCTCACTAATGGAAATCAATTGGGATTTGCTTCGCACAGAAGCGCTCGGTGCAATGAAGAAGGCTTACGCCCCGTATTCAAAGTTTCCTGTCGGTGTCGCTGCCCTTGTCGATGATGGTCGCATCATCACAGGGTGCAATGTGGAAAATGCGAGCTACGGCCTCACTCTCTGCGCTGAATGTGGATTGGTCTCTACCTTGATTGCATCCGGTGGTGGCCGCCTTGTGGCTTTTGTATGTGTTGATATTGCGGGCAATCCCTTGATGCCATGTGGCCGCTGTCGCCAGCTCTTGCAAGAACATGGCGGATCTAAGTTACAGATGGCTACCAACGAAGGCATAAAGACTCTTGCTGATTTACTCCCATGGGCATTTGGCCCTGAAGAGATGAACGAACGTTTGTCATGATTGAGCCTTTTGCAGCCGTTGAAATTATTGCCGCTAAGCGTGACCATAACGAATTAACAGATCTACAAATCGATTGGATTATCGACGCCTACACACGAGGTGTTGTCGCAGATGAGCAGATGTCTGCGTTATTGATGGCAATTCTTCTCAACGGAATGAACTCTCGTGAAATTTCTCGCTGGACCAATGCGATGATCAATAGTGGTGAACGTATGGATTGGTCCAAGCTTGATCGAAAGACTGCAGATAAGCATTCAACAGGTGGAGTGGGAGACAAGATCACACTTCCATTAGCACCCCTTGTTGCAGCATGCGGGGGAGCAGTTCCTCAACTCTCTGGTCGCGGACTTGGCCACACAGGTGGAACTCTCGACAAACTTGAATCTATTCCTGGGTGGCGCGCATCTCTTACCAATGATGAAATGTTAAAGGTTCTCCAAGATACTGGTGCAGTTATCTGTGCCGCAGGTGCTGGATTAGCTCCTGCCGATAAAAAGTTGTATGCGCTTCGCGATGTCACTGCAACCGTTGAAGCCATTCCATTGATTGCATCATCGATTATGAGTAAGAAGATTGCTGAAGGCACATCCGCACTTGTATTGGATGTGAAGACTGGAAGTGGCGCATTTATGTCAGATCCTGCAAAGGCATCTGAACTCGCTCGCACGATGGTCCAACTTGGAAAAGATGCTGGCGTCAAGACTCGCGCTCTTGTCACCGCAATGGATGTTCCACTGGGGCTAACAGCAGGCAATGCGCTGGAAGTTCGTGAATCTGTTGAAGTACTTGCAGGTGGCGGTCCATCAGATGTTATTGAGCTAACAATTATCCTTGCACGAGAAAT
>JBILBC010000019.1:0-17835 GCA_044353885.1 Candidatus Planktophila sp.
CTTGAAATGTCACGGAAGTAAACATTGATACACGAAATCAAAATAGCCATACCGAGCGCCATGATGAGTGCAATGAGAAGAATTGGTATCGCCCACAGCATCTGCCATGAATATGGAAGTCCAATTACTGCATGGATGATGACGAAGACAAAGAGTGTTGGAATAAATTTGAAGAGGGCAATCACTGTTGCAGAAATTGGCAGCATAATACGAGGAAATGAAGTGTTCAGAATCAAACGCTGACCCGAAGTAATTGCCTTAACTCCCCCGGTCAAACTATTTGCAGTGAGATAGAAGAGAAAGAGGCTGGCAGTCAGGTGGCCAAATCGAATTGCATCACTACTTCCGCCGATAACGTAGATCAAGAGGAAGTAGACGCCAGAGAGAAGTAAGGGGTTGAGAACTAACCAGAGCTGACCGAAGATTGAACCGTAATTCTGCTCGCGAAGTTCAGAGCGAGAAAACTCGGCGATAAAGGTGCGCCGGCTCCAGAGTGAGCGCATGTAATCGCGCATGGGAGGTAATCCCGCACGGAATGGCTCATAAACAACTACTGGTTTCTCCACGTGCGAAAGGCTACCGCAGTAGCCACCTCGTTATTCAGATGAAGGCACGAGAGTCTTTGGTGATGAGATAAATCCTGCTCCCCATGCGAAGTGCATGGTCGGGATTACCGTCAAGAGTAGGAAATATTCTCGAATGGACGATGCAATTCTGACCGAAGCTGCAAGGACAAAGAGAAGATAGATAGCTGCTGGAATAAAGAGAATAGGTAGAAAGAATCCAGCAATCAAAGAAAGAGTGAAGCCAACAAGTGCAAAAGGTGGAGCAAGGTAGCGATAATTAATCGTTCCACTATGTCGCCTAGAAACCACGCGACGCCAGCGTCCATATTCAAAATATTGTTTCGCAAGTGCTTTCACCGTTGATCGCGGACGATATGTCACATGCAAACGAGGATCGAAATAGACGACTCCACCATTTTCGCGCAAGCGGAAATTAAGTTCCCAATCTTGTGCACGGGTGAATCTTTCATCGAATCCACCAATTGCAACGAGGGCTTCTCTTCTAAATGCACCGAGATAGACCGTATCTACAATCCCTGCTTCTCCACCTGTGTGAAAGCGTGATGCTCCTACTCCGAGTGGACTGCGCATTGCACCTGCAACGGCTCGCTCAAATGCTGTGGTACCAACAGCTGCCATCACACCACCAACATTGACCGCCCCTGTCTTATTGAGAATTTCAACAATAAGTGTGAGGTAGTCATTAGGGATATGTGCATGACCATCAACGCGAACTACTACCGGGCTCTGAGATTTATTGAGTGCGATGTTGAGTCCAGCAGCTGTGCGACCAGAGGGATTATCAACCAACACAACTCGTGAATCTCGGCGTGAGATGGATTGAGCAATTTCTAATGTGCGATCACGTGAAGGACCAACCGCAAGGATTACTTCGAGCTTTCCTTGATAATCCTGAGAAAGAATTGAGTGCACTGCTTCTTCCAGATGTGTCTCTTCATTGAGAACTGGAAGGATGACGCTGATAGATGGGTGCGGTGAGCCAAATAACTCAGGAGTCGGTGTCGCCATAACCCCTCCACGCTATCGTCCAAGTACCCTACGGATGTGAAATCATCCCGTGCAATTCGAATTATTACATCACTCTCCCTGGGTGTTGTCCTTATTGCATCCCTCTCGTGGCTCGGATTAGGTCAGGTCAGTGGGCAGATTTCACGTATTGATGTCTTTGGTTCACTCAAAGATCGTCCAGAGAAAACCTCCCGCGCCCTTAATTACCTCGTCGTTGGTTCTGATACCCGCGAAGGACTTACCAAAGCGCAAATTAAAGCCCTGCGTGTAGGAAGTACAGCTGTAGCAGCCGGCGGACGTTCCGACACAATGCTTCTGGTTCATATTTCAAAAGCACGCGATGCTGCATTTATCGTCTCAATTCCACGTGACACGTTGGTAACAATCCCTGCTCACCGTAGCCAAGATGGAACGCGAGATATTCCTGCTCGTCCCGGAAAAATCAATGCAGCATTTGCATTTGGTGGAGCACCGCTTCTTATTCAAACTATTGAAGATAAAACGAATCTCAAGATTGATCACTACGTTGAAGTCAGCTTTGCTGGCTTCACGGGAGTTGTCGATGCCCTGGGTGGCATTGAAGTCTGTTCTAAAGTTGCCATCAATGACCCAAAGAGCCACCTTGTGATGGCTGCGGGCACACACCTGCTTGATGGCATTGAAGCTCTCAAATATGTTCGAACACGTGATTTCGATGGGCGTGGAGATATTGGTCGCATGGAACGCCAGCAACAATTTGTCGGTGCGGTTCTTCGCAAAGCAACAAGTAGCGGTGTGCTACTAAACCCAATAAAACTTACACGATTCTATAACGCAACCATTTCAACAGTGAAGATGGATTCATCTGTTAATAAGAATGACCTGCTTACACTTGCAAAGCAGATGCGAAATCTCTCATCAAGCAGTGTCCGCACATTGACTGTGCCACTTTCAGATCCCAATGGGAGTTATCCAGGTGTTGGATCGGTGGTGATTTGGGATGAAGAGCTATCAACTGATTTATGGACTCGTATCCGAGGCGATGAAGTGCTCGTTGAGACGATCAAACCAACAGCAAAAGCAACCACAGAACCTGTGATCATCGACAAATTTAAGAGTAAAACAGCTGCTGATAATCCATGTGCACCCGCGAAATAGCCTCAAATTTTCCGAATTCAAATAACCCTGCAATAGACTCCCACTTATGACTCTGAAGCTTTCAGTAATTGGTTGCGGCTACCTCGGTGCAACACATGCGGCATGTATGTCCTCTCTCGGTTTCGAAGTAATCGGCATCGATACCGATCAGAGCAAGGTTGATCTCCTCTCTAAAGGAGAGCTGCCATTCTATGAGCCAGGGCTAGACACACTTCTTGCTGCAGAGATGAAGACAGGTCGACTCTCCTTCACAACCGATTTCTCAGCTGTTGCAGATGCTGATGTTCACTTCATTTGTGTGGGTACTCCGCAGAGTAAGGATGGACTTGCAGCAGATCTCACCTATGTGAAGTCATCTGTTGAAGCGATTGCGCCCTTTCTGAAAGAAGGCTCACTCGTAGTCGGAAAGTCCACAGTTCCAGTTGGGACGGCGCAATTACTTCGCGATCGGCTTTCTACCTCAGCGCCTCAAGCAGATCTTGCATGGAACCCTGAGTTCCTCCGTGAAGGTTTCGCTGTTGAAGATACTTTGACTCCTAACCGTCTGGTTGTTGGCGTTGCCAATGATCGTGCAGAAGAGATTCTTAAAGAGGTTTACAAGCCAATCATCGATCTTGGTACTCCGTGGATCCGTGCAGATCTACCAACAGCTGAGCTCGTCAAAGTCGCTGCAAACTCATTTCTTGCCACAAAGATTTCATTTATCAACGCTATGGCTGAAGTCTGTGAAGCAGCAGGCGGAGATGTCACTGTCCTTGCGAAGGCAATTGGTTATGACCCACGTATTGGAAGTCGCTTCTTGCAGGCAGGTATCGGCTTCGGTGGCGGCTGCCTACCTAAAGATATTCGTGCATTTATGGCACGCGCCCAAGAACTTGGTGCAGATCAAGCGCTCGAATTCTTACGTGAGATTGATGCAATCAATATCCGTGCACGTCAGCGTGTGATTGATGTTGTGCGCGCAGACCTATCGCAGGATCTGACTCAATACAAGATTGCTGTTCTCGGTGCGACCTTTAAGCCAGATAGTGATGACGTGAGAGATTCCCCAGCACTTGATATTGCTGCACAACTACAAGAAGCAGGTGCGCAAGTTGTTGTTCACGATCCAAAGGGCATCGAACCTGCACGTAAGCGCTTTCCTAACCTTGATTACCAGGAGAAGGTTGTCGATGCCGTTAAGGGTGCAGATGCAATCTTGCACTTAACTGAATGGAAGGAATATCGCGAACTCGATCCTTCAGTGATTGGTCAGCTCGTGAAGTCAAAATTCCTCATCGACGGTCGCAATATGTTAGATCGTAATAAATGGCGCGCAGCTGGCTGGCGCGTGCATGCTCTTGGAAGAACTGACTAGAAACCAGTTTTAGTATTGCGACGGGCGCTCAATTGAGCGCCTTTTGCTTTTGCCTCATCTGTGAGCCCAGACAATTGAGCTTCAATTTTCTTCGACACAGCAGCATCTGATGATCCGATAATGCGTGCTGCAAGGATTCCGGCATTTTTTGCATTATCAATTCCCACAGTCGCTACTGGAATTCCACCAGGCATTTGCACGATAGAAAGAAGTGAATCCATTCCGTCGAGGTTCTTCAATGAGACAGGAACGCCAATAACAGGAAGTGTCGTAAGGGCTGCAACCATTCCTGGAAGGTGTGCTGCTCCCCCTGCACCGGCGATGATGACTTTGTAACCTTTTGATGCAGCGCTCTTTGCAAACTCAACCATTTCCTCTGGCATGCGGTGAGCAGAGACAACATCGGCGCTATAAGAAATTCCAAATGAATCAAGAGCCTTTGCAGCCTCTTCCATGACCGGCCAATCAGAGTCAGAGCCCATGATGATTGCTACATCTTTACGATCACTCATCGATAGCTCCGCTCATGTAGTCACGTGCATGCTGCACATCAGAAGTTAATTGTAGAAGGTCTGAGCCAACTGCGGTGACATGGCCAATCTTGCGCCCAGCGCGGACTTCCTTCTTATAGTGATGAAACTTCAGGTCTGGATTACGCGCCATGAGGTGAAGGTAGGGGCGATACATATCTGTCTTTTCGCCTCCCAAGATATTTCCCATGACGGCAAAGTCTGCCGTCATGGAAGGATCACCTAGCGGAAGATCAAGAATTGCTCGCAAGTGTTGTTCGAACTGACTTGTTACAGCGCCATCAATAGTCCAATGGCCAGAGTTATGTGGGCGCATTGCAAGTTCATTAATGAAGAGGTGATCGCCTTTAACAAACATCTCCACAGCCATGACGCCAACAACGCCAACTTCTTGAGCAATATCTAGTGCGAGCTTCTGTGCCTTTTCTGCAAGCTCCGGAGAAATATTCTGTGCTGGTGAAATCGTCAGCGTGCAGATTCCATCTTCTTGAACTGTCTCTGTCGGTGTCCAGGAAGTTGCTTGTCCATGAGGTGAACGCGCAACCATCACGGCAATCTCGGTATCAAATGAGATGAGTTCTTCAATCAATACTTGCGGCGTTGTCTTAAGCACCTCACCGAGCTCATCTTGAGAGTTAATCTTCCAGACCCCGCGACCGTCATACCCACCTGAAATTGCCTTTGCGATAAGTGGATAGCGATCAATATCTGCAGTTGTTGTAACAATTTTCCATGTTGGAGATGGGTATGAACTGAGCTTCTCGCGCATCTGCGCCTTATCTTGCGAATAGATAAATGCCGAAGAAGGTGGATACACCTTTACGCCGGTTGCCTCAAGTCCTTTGATTACCGATAGCGGCACGAGCTCATGCTCGAAAGTAATGACATCGCATATGGCTGCGAACTTCTTCAGCGCTTCAAGATCTGTGTAATCACCAACAACGTGATGAGTTATCTGTGCTCCGGAATCATCGGCGCTTTGTGCAAAGAGAAGAAGATCAACTCCAAGGGCTGTTGCTGGCGCAACCATCATCCGCGCCAATTGTCCTGCGCCTATGACGCCAACACGGGGGAATCTTTCGTTCACGGACGCTATCGTAGATGAACGATGTCCCCCACTGTTACTCGAGAACCATCTTCCAGAATGAGTTCACCAGCAGGCGTGACATCAACGGCTTTGCCCGTTCTATAGCTTCCATCGGGATGTTCAATACGAACGTGATGCCCAATTGTTGCTGAACGCTCGCAGTAGAGATGGCGCAGGTCTTCACCCTTCTGCCATCTCTCAAAGAGTTCCTCAAAGGTTGTCAGAAAAGAGGCAAGTATTTGATTGCGATCAAGGATTGGAAAATGATGGAGCGCAAGTGAAGTTGCATGCTCCACGGGAAGTTCCGCATCCGTCATGCCAACATTGATTCCAACGCCAAGAATTACTCCATCACCACTTGCTTGCGCAATGATTCCGCCAACTTTGCCATCACCAATCACAATGTCATTCGGCCATTTCAAAGTGGGAGAAAATTCTGGGTCAAGTTTTGTAAGAGCAAAGATGGCACTCAGCCCTGTGAGCAAAGTAAGAAATGACCAATCTGATGTATCGCGCTTGGGTGTGATGTAGAAAGAGAACATAAGTGCAGAGGATGAAGGTGCATCGAATTTTCTATTGAGTCGACCTCGTCCTGCGCTCTGATATTCAGTCGCAATAACATCACCTTGCTTCACTTTTTCTTCAGCCACCAATTTCGCAATATCGTCTTGCGTGGAGCCCGTGACTTCAACCACGCTTACTCGCCAGTACCGCGAGATTTTTTCTGAGATCACCGAACTATCTAGCGGTGGTCTTGGCGCAACGGTGCTCACGCCTAGTACCTTATGTTCATGAGCCCAGATCTGCACACTACCGCGGGAAAAATTGAAGACCTCCGCGAAAGAATTGATGAAGCTGTCAGCGCTGGTTCGGCCCGAGCAGAAGAGAAGCAGCATGCAAAGGGCAAGGGCACTGCTCGCGAACGTATTGCGATGCTGGTGGATCCTGATTCATTTACCGAAATTGACGAGTTCGCTCGCCACCGCGCCCAGAACTTCGGCATGGAGAAGAACCGTCCCTATGGCGACGGTGTTGTGATTGGAACTGCAACGGTAGATGGCAGGCCAATAGCTCTCTACTCACAAGACTTCACAGTCTTCGGTGGTTCACTCGGTGAAGTGCATGCAGAAAAGATTGTAAAGATTGCAGAGTTTGCACTGAAGTCAGGTATTCCTCTTATTGGCATTAATGATTCAGGTGGAGCGCGAATTCAAGAAGGCGTTGCCTCACTGAATGGTTACGGAAGAATCTTCCGGCTTAATACTCGCTCCTCAGGTGTCATCCCTCAGATCTCACTCATCCTTGGTCCATGTGCTGGTGGCTCTGCGTATTCCCCAGCACTGACCGACTTCACCGTCATGGTGAAGGAGACATCCAATATGTTTATTACAGGTCCTGATGTCATCAAGACCGTTACGGGTGAAGATGTTGACATGGAAGAGCTCGGTGGAGCTTTTACTCACGCCTCTAAATCTGGAAATGCGCATTACATGGCAGATTCAGAAGCCGATGCAATTGATTATGTGAAGGCTCTTCTTTCATACCTTCCCTCCAATAATATGGATGGCTCACCTGTATTGCCTCCGACTGAAACTCTCGATAAGAGCGCATCAGATACTGCTCTGAATACTTTGATTCCCGATAGCCCAAATCAGCCATATGACATGAAGTCACTGATCCAGGCACTCGTTGATGAAGGCGAATTCCTTGAAGTACATGCGCTCTATGCCCCTAATATCGTTGTGGGTTTTGCGCGTATTGAAGGTCAATCCATCGGAATCATTGCTAATCAACCATCACAACTTGCTGGAACTCTCGATATCAATTCATCTGAAAAAGCAGCGCGCTTCTTACGCTTCTGCGATGCCTTCAATATTCCAATTCTTACTCTCGTTGATGTGCCTGGATTTATGCCTGGAACAGAGCAAGAGTGGAACGGCATCATTCGCCGTGGAGCAAAGCTTCTCTACGCCTATGCAGAAGCATCAGTGCCTCTTGTAACGCTGATTACCCGTAAGGCATACGGCGGAGCATTTATTGTGATGGGATCCAAATATTTGGGCAGCGATATCAACTTCGCATGGCCTAGCGCTGAGATTGCAGTAATGGGAGCACAAGGCGCCGTCAATATTCTCTACCGCAAGGATTTAGCGGAGGCTAAAAATCAAGATGCAAAGCGTGCAGAGTTGATTACTGAGTACACCGAGAAGTTCTCCAATCCTTACCTTGCTGCAGAGCGCGGAACTATCGATAGCGTGATTGAACCTGAAGATTCTCGTCAATACATCACCAAGGCATTTCGTACCTTAAAGACTAAGCGCGATACATTGCCAGCACGTAAGCACGGAAATATCCCTCTCTAAGAATGAAATTTACTGTCACAGCAGGCCATCCAACGCCTGAGGAACTCCTTGCGCTTCAAGCAGTATTGGCACACCACAAAGCAGTCGACATTAAACCTGTGATTAAGCGAAGCGTCTTTGCCCTTCCACAACTGCGCCAACCTCTTCCTCATCAACTTACCTTCAGTGCGCGAAAGCACCGTTAAATGCCCCGTATCGTTTTAGCATCACAATCAACGTCGCGACGCCGTCTGCTCGAAGATGCAGGGCTTAAGCCAACTATCATCGTGAGTAACGTTGATGAAGAGACTGATTTCTTTAGTGCAATGGCCCCTGTTGATATGGTCATTGCTCTTGCAATATCAAAGGCTCATACCGTGCGCGAGATGATTGATTACCCAGCAATCATTATTGGATGCGATTCCACATTTGATGTCGATGGTGTCTCCTTTGGTAAGCCTGGAACACCTGAAGTTGCTATCGCGCGAGCACAGAAGATCAGTGGCCGCACAGGACTGCTTCACACTGGGCACTGCATCATTGATACTGAGCAAGGAATTGAAATTGCTGACCGCGTGACAACAAAAGTCACCTTCAGCGAAATGACTGAAGAAGAGATTGCCGATTATGTGGCATCTGAGGAACCACTGCATGTTGCAGGTGGATTCACTCTCGATGGCTTCGGAAGTCCTTTTATTCCTGTTATTGAGGGCGATTACACCAATGTTGTGGGTGTATCGATGCCATTTCTTCGTAGCGCAATGAAGCAACTTGGTTATTCTTGGCCACAAGTCAAGGAGATGTCATGAAACGCGTATTGATAGCTAACCGAGGAGAGATTGCTCTTCGCGTAATACGCGCGTGTAAAGACCATGGACTTGAGTCTGTGGCGATCTACTCTGAAGAAGATCGCGATGCGCTCCATGCACAGAGCGCAGATTTTTCTTACTCACTCAAAGGAACAGTTGCTAAAGATTCCTACCTAAATATTCCCAAGATTATCGCTCTTGCGAAAGAGTCAGGTGCAGATGCTGTACACCCTGGATATGGATTCCTTTCTGAAAATGCACATTTTGCTCAAGCAGTTATTGATGCTGGACTTATCTGGATTGGTCCCCCTCCCGCAGCAATTAGCGCACTCGGAGATAAGGTCTCTGCTCGTCGAATTGCTGCAAAGGCAGGTGCTCCACTTGTTGCAGGTACGAAGGATCCTGTTACCGGTCATGAAGAGGTAACGGCTTTCGCAAAAGAGCATGGGCTTCCTGTTGCAATTAAAGCTGCATTCGGTGGCGGAGGTCGCGGACTTAAAGTTGCTCGCACGATGGAGGAGATTCCTGAGCTCTATGCATCAGCTGTAAGAGAGGCTATTGCAGGCTTTGGACGTGGGGAATGTTTCGTTGAGCGCTACCTTGATAAGCCTCGCCACGTTGAAACTCAAGTTCTCGTTGATAAGCATGGCCATGCAGTTGTTATCTCCACACGCGATTGCTCACTACAGCGTCGCCACCAGAAACTTGTAGAAGAAGCTCCAGCGCCATTTCTTACAGATGCTCAGAACGAAGAGCTCTATCGCTCCAGTAAAGCAATCATGAAGGAAGCTGGATATATCGGCGCTGGCACATGTGAATTCTTAGTAGGCCTGGATGGAACTATTTCATTCTTGGAAGTAAATACTCGTCTGCAGGTTGAGCACCCAGTCTCTGAAGAAGTTACAGGAATCGATCTTGTGCGCGAACAATTCCGTATCGCAATGGGTGAAAGCCTTGGTTTCGATGATCCTGTTATTCGTGGCCACTCCATTGAATTCCGCATTAATGGTGAAGATCCAGGTCGTTCATTCCTACCCGCACCAGGCCGTATCACTGCGTGGAATATCCCAACAGGACCTGGTGTCCGCGTTGATGCTGGTTTTCGCAATGGTGATGTCATCGGTGGAAACTTCGATTCACTTCTTGCAAAGTTGATTGTCACAGGCGCAACTCGCAAAGAGGCTATCCAGCGTGCACGTCGCGCTTTAGCTGAATTTGAAGTCGGTGGGCTTGCAACAGCTATTCCTTTCCACCGAGCCATCGTTGAAGATCCTGCATATACAGAAAACTTTAAGATCTATACCAGCTATATCGAGAATGAATTTAAGAATGAAATCCCAGCCTTTGAATCAAGGGCTGCAGAGATTCAGACTCGTGTTGCTGCTGAAACGCTTGTTGCCGAAGTCAACGGAAAGCGCTTTGAAATCCTTGTCCATGCACCAGAACCTGTGGTCAAGCGCCATCGTGCAAAGCAATCATCCGGTGGTGGCTCAACAGGCACGGGACTAACTAGCCCTATGCAGGGCACGGTCGTAAAGATTGCAGTAGACGAAGGACAGAGCGTTGAAGCAGGAGACCTCATCATCGTTCTAGAAGCGATGAAGATGGAGCAACCTCTTAATGCTCATAAATCAGGTGTGATTAAGAACCTAAAAGCTGTCATCGGTGAGACCGTGGCCAGCGGAACAGTTCTCTGTGACATTATTGAGGCATGACCTCAACCGATCTTCTCTACTCTGATCCTCTTGCTGCAGCTACAAAGGCAGCGGCAGAAATCGCAGAACGCACAGGCGTTGCAACGCACGATGTCGCACTCGTAATGGGTTCAGGCTGGGTAAGCGCAGCTGATGCTCTCGGTGCTCCTGCATATGAGTGCGATGCCCATGAGATCACTGGATTTTTTGCACCCGCCGTTGAAGGCCACTCAGGCAAAGTTCGTTCTTATGAAATCGTAGAAGACGGCAAGACTATTCGCGCACTTGTCTTCCTTGGTCGCACACACTTATATGAGGGCAAAGGTATGGAGCCTGTTGTGCACGGAGTCCGCACAGCAGTCAAGGCAGGATGCAAAGTCATCATCCTCACCAATGCATGTGGTGGAATCAATACTTCTTACAAAGTTGGCCAGCCCGTCATTATTCGTGACCATATTTCATTGACTGCTGCCTCACCATTGTCAGGTGCCACATTTATCGATCTCACAGATCTCTACAGCAAGCGCATCCGTGAAATTGTAAAGAAGCAAGATTCATCGCTAGCTGAAGGTGTCTACGTGCACTGGCGCGGACCTACTTATGAAACACCTGCAGAAATTTTGATGATGCGCACCATGGGCGCCGATCTTGTTGGAATGTCTACCGTTCCTGAAGCAATCGCAGCACATGCACTCGGTGCAGAAGTTTTAGGAATCTCACTCGTTACTAATGCTGCAGCTGGTGTTACTGGTGAGAAGTTAGACCATGAAGAAGTTATTGCTGCTGGAAAAGCTGCAGCAGATCGCATGGGAACCCTGCTTAAGAACACTATTCCTAAACTCGTCTAACGCGATTAAACTTCATTTATGAATCCCACTCTGCGCGCTGAAGTTCAGGCGTGGATTGGCGACGATCCAGATCCCAAGACGGCTGCTGAGCTACAAGCTCTGCTTGATGCAGAAGATGAAATCACGTTAAGTAAGTACTTCAATGGCTTTCTCCAATTCGGAACTGCAGGACTGCGCGGCCCCATAGGCCCAGGACCATCGTGCATGAACCGCGCTGTTGTAGGTCGCACAGCAGCTGGTATTGCTTCCTATATGAAAAAGCGTGGAATGACGAAGGTAGTGATCGGTCGCGATGCTCGCTATGGCTCAGAGGATTACACCTTTGAAACCGCTGAAATTATGAGTGGTGCTGGAATGGAAGTTTTCATTCTTCCACGCCCACTTCCCACTCCTGTACTAGCTTTTGCTACTTCTCATCTTGGATGCGATATCGGAATTATGGTGACTGCAAGCCATAATCCACCACAAGATAACGGCTATAAAGTTTATGTGGGTCCTGTTGCTGATGGAATTAATTACGCTTCATCGCAAATCATCAATCCTACAGATGGATTTATTGCATCAGATATTGATGCAGTTACATCTCTGAAGTCACTTGCCCGTGGCAAGAACTGGACCGTGCTCGGAGAAGATGTGATCTCTGAATATGTCTTACGCACGAGTGCGCTTGCTCCCCGTCCTGGTGATCTCAAGATTGTTTACACCGCGATGCATGGAGTGGGCACGGAAACAATCCAACGAGTATTTAACCATGCAGGTTTTGCCACTCTTATTCTGGTTGATGAGCAATGCACCCCAGATCCAGATTTTCCAACCGTTGCTTTTCCTAACCCTGAAGAGCCTGGAGCTATTGATTTAGCCCTGAAGAAAGCTCGTGACTTTGGTGCTGACCTAGTGATTGCTAATGATCCCGATGCAGATCGCTGTGCGGCGGCAATCAATGACCCAAAAGTTGGATGGCGAATGCTGCGCGGTGATGAACTTGGCATTGTTTTTGGTGAATGGATTGCACGTTCAAATCCAAGCGGGAGTTTTGCTAACTCCATCGTTTCATCTTCTGCTCTGCGAAAAATCAGTGGGCACTATGGTGTTGATTTTCAAGAAGTTCTCACGGGATTTAAATGGATTGCAAAGATTGAAAATCTAGCCTTCGGTTATGAGGAGGCAATTGGTTATGCCGTTGACTCAGATAACGTCAATGATAAGGATGGAATCTCAGCTGCAATCTTCTTAGCCCAAATCGCCACGGATCTTAAGCGTGATGGATTAACAATCTCTGATCTCTTGAATCAAGTATGGGAACGACATGGATTCCATGGAACTGAACAGATATCCATTCGTGTCACAGATATGTCAGCAATTACTCGTTTGCTTGCGGGGCTTCGAAGTAATCCCCCACGTGAAATTGCAGGGCGTGTAGTCGAATCTATCGATGACTTGGCAGCACCTACAGACGGCCTTCCCCCAACTGATGGCCTTCGCATCTGGCTAGCAGGAGGCATCCGCATCATCGTGCGCCCATCAGGCACAGAGGCGAAGATGAAGTGTTATTTCGAAGTCGTCACTGCAACGTCAGATGAATCACAGAAATTGCTCGACGAGATTCGTTCACCTCTGAAAGAATTGCTTTCATGAGTTTCTATGGCCTCGTTGATGGATCTGAGAAATCTCTTATTCAATTCCTTGATCAACTCTCAGGCGTCGATCAGGTGGGTGCAGAAGCACGGGCTGCGATGCTTGCAACCAGAAGTATTAAAACAACGAGTAAGAAATGGGCCATTGAGACTGCAATCTCCATGGTGGACCTCACGACTTTAGAAGGTGCCGATACACCAGGCAAAGTTCGAGCGCTGTGTTCCAAAGCAGTCCGACCAGATCCCACAGACCCAACCGTTCCAAGCGTTGGTGCTATCTGTGTCTATAACGATATGGTCGCAATTGCTCGCACGCATCTTGATGCAATCGGTGGAAAACATGTTCCAGTCGCAGCGGTATCTACTGCATTTCCATCAGGGCGCGCATCTATGGAAGTAAAGATTCAAGATACCCAAGATGCAATTGATGCAGGTGCTGCTGAAATTGATATGGTCATTGATCGCGGAGCATTCCTTGCTGGCAAATATGGTCTTGTATTTGATGAGATTGTGAAGATTCGCGAAGTCTGTGGAGATAAAGCCCACCTGAAAGTTATCTTTGAAACAGGTGAACTTGTCACCTATGACAATGTTCGTAAAGCCTCTTATCTTGCAATGCTCGCTGGTGCCGATTTCATCAAGACCTCAACCGGCAAAGTTGCCCCAGCTGCCACTCCTCCGGTTGTGCTGGTGATGTTGGAGGCAGTGCGAGACTTCTATTCGATTACTCAACGCAGAATTGGTGTCAAACCTGCTGGAGGCATCCGAACAACTAAAGATGCCATCAAACAACTTGTGCTTGTCAATGAAACGGCTGGGCCGGAGTGGTTAACTCCTGAGCTCTTTCGAATCGGTGCCAGCGCTCTGCTCAATGACTTACTGATGCAACGTATGAAAATGTCCGATGGCTACTACGCTAGCCCTAACTACGTCACGATTGATTAGAAGAGGCCAGAATGACTTTCGAATACGCACCGGCGCCTGAATCTAGATCTATCGTTTCTATCAAGCCTAAGTATGGCCACTTCATTAATGGCTCCTTTGTTGCTGGAAAGAAGCATTTTCCAACGATTAATCCTGCGACAGAGGAAATTTTAAGCCACATTGCATTAGGCGGAGTATCTGATGTTGATAAAGCTGTGATGGCAGCGCAGAAGGCATATACAAAGACGTGGTCTAAGTTATCTGGCAAAGAACGAGGAAAATACCTCTATCGCATTGCACGCATCCTTCAGGAACGAGCACGTGAGTTCGCAGTTCTTGAGACTCTAGATAATGGAAAGCCAATCCGCGAAACCCGCGATATCGATATTCCACTCGTTGCAGCGCACTTTTTCTATCATGCAGGGTGGGCAGATAAGTTAGATTACGCCGGCCTTGGCCACTCCCCTAAGGCATATGGAGTAGCAGGACAGATCATCCCTTGGAACTTCCCACTCTTGATGCTTGCCTGGAAAGTTGCACCTGCACTTGCAACAGGAAACACCGTTGTTCTCAAGCCAGCTGAAACAACATCTCTTACCGCACTTCTCTTTGCTGAAGTCTGCCAACAGGCTGAACTTCCAGATGGTGTAGTCAACATTGTTACAGGCGATGGCTCAACAGGTAGCGCAATCGTTAACCACCCAGGAATTCATAAGATTGCATTTACTGGTTCAACGGAGGTCGGTAAGAAGATTGCTCGTGCTATTGCTTCTACTGATAAGAAGGCAACTCTTGAGCTAGGTGGCAAGGGTGCCAATATCGTCTTCGATGATGCACCTGTTGATGAAACCGTTGAGGGAATCGTCAACGGAATATTCTTCAATCAAGGCCATGTCTGTTGTGCAGGATCTCGCCTGATTGTTCAGGAAAGTATCGCTGAAGAGATTATCGAAAAGCTCAAAGTAAGAATGGCAAAGATTCGAGTAGGTGATCCTCTCGATAAAAACACTGATTTAGGTGCGATAAATTCCAAAGAACAGCTCATTAAAATCAAGGAGCTCTCTGCTATTGGCGATGCTGAAGGTGCGACACGTTGGAGCCCACAGTGCAATCTCTCCGATAAAGGCTTCTGGTTTGCTCCCACTATCTTTACAGGTGTCACACAAGCCAATCGCATTGCGCAGGAGGAGATATTCGGCCCAGTCCTTTCAGTCTTAACCTTTAGAACCCCACAAGAGGCGATGGATAAGGCAAATAACACTCCCTTTGGATTATCTGCAGGAGTCTGGAGTGAGAAAGGCTCGCGTATTTTCTGGGCAAGCCAGCATCTCAAGGCAGGAGTTATCTGGGCGAATACCTTTAATAAGTTTGATCCAGCATCACCTTTCGGTGGTTATAAAGAATCTGGCTGGGGCCGCGAAGGCGGTAAGCATGGATTAGCTGCATATTTAAAAAATGGTAAAGAAACGGGGGCGAAGTAAATGGCTACCAAAAAGGACTCTCGCGTAGAAGTGAAGAAGACATACAAACTCTTTATCAACGGAGCATTCCCCCGCAGTGAATCAGGACGCGTCTTCGAAGTCACTGCAAAAAATGGCGACTTCATTGCAAATCCAGCACTTGCATCCCGTAAGGATCTGCGTGATGCAGTCACTGCAGCACGCGCAGCCCAATCTGGGTGGTCAAAGGCAACAGCCTATAACCGCGGCCAGATTCTCTACAGAATTGCAGAGATGCTTGAAGGTCGTGCAGATCAATTTGAATCTGAGATTGCGCTCACCTCACAGATAACTTCTGCAAAGGTAAAGGCTCTTGTCTCTGAAGCAATCGATCGATGGGTTTGGTATGCGGGCTGGAGCGACAAGCTTCAAGCCGTGAGCGGTGCAACGAACCCAGTCTCTGGACCTTTCTTTAACTTTTCAATCTCTGAACCTCAAGGCGTAGTTGCCATCGCATCTTCAGATAGCTTCCTTGAATTTATTGATGCAATTGCTGCAGCGGTAGTTTCAGGCAACACATCAGTTATCCTTGTTCCAGGTTCCTTAGCAGTTCCTGCAATGTCATTTGCTGAAGTGCTTGCAACAAGTGATCTTCCAGCCGGCGTCATCAATATCCTCACAGGTTCACTTGATGAACTTGCTCCATGGGCCGCTTCTCACATGGATATCGATGGCTTTGATATCTCTGGAATTGCTAAGAAGAAGCATGGTGCACTCAAAGAAGCAGGTGCTGAAAACCTCAAGAGAATCCATTCATTTGGATCAGGCAAGACTCCTGCGCGAATTCTTGCCTTTATGGAATCTAAAACTGTTTGGCACTCAGTCGGAGTTTAAGTTCTTACTCTCCAGCAATCTTTAGGTAGCCAGGCTTTACAACGCTTTCGATAATCGCAAGACGCTCCTCAAATGGAATAAATGAGCTCTTGAGCGCATTAATAGTCACGCGCTGCAGATCCTGGAAGGTCCAATCACATTGGTTAACCATCTCTGTCATCTCTCGTGACATCGATGTTGCTGACATTAAACGATTATCTGTGTTGATGGTGACGCGAAAGCGAAGCTTTGCAAGGCGAGCAAGTGGGTGGTGGGCAAATGAATCTGCAACACCTGTCTGAATATTTGATGATGGACACATCTCCAGTGGAACGCGACGATCGCGCACGTAGGCAGCAAGTCTTCCAAGGCGCGGTGGTGTGTGATTGAAATCGATATCGTCTGTGATGCGAACACCGTGGCCTAAACGCTCAGCGCCACACAATTGAATTGCTTCCCAGATAGATGGAAGTCCATATGCCTCACCTGCGTGGATAGTGAAGTGTGCATTTTCACGACGTAAGAATTCAAAGGTATCGAGCTGATCACTTGGTGGAAAACCATCTTCTGGTCCTGCGATATCAAATCCCACAACACCTTGATCGCGATACTTCACGGCAAGCTCTGCGACCACTTGTGATAATTCATTCTGGCGCATTCCGCAGAGCAGTGACATCACACGGATAACATTGCCTTCAGCCTTAGCTTCTGCCTCGCCTTCGCGGAAACCTTCAAGAATTGCCTCAATTGCTTGAGAGAGGGTTAAACCCTTTTCGGTGATGAGTTCAGGTGCCATGCGTACTTCGGCATAGACAACGCCATCGCGAGCCAGATCTACCGCGCATTCACGAGCAACGCGCACAATGTCTTGCTTGCGTTGCATCACCGCAACAGTGTGGGCAAAAGTTTCTAGATAGAGAACGAGCGAGCCTGAATCGCATGAACTACGGAACCATTCAGCAAGCTCTGCTGGATCGTAGGTAGGAAGCTCATGGCCAATCTCTTTTGCAATATCAATAATTGTTTGAGGACGCAGCCCACCATCGAGGTGATCATGCAGAAGAGCTTTAGGTAGACGCTTTACCTGCTCTGCAGTTGGCTTCTTCGTTAAGTCACTCATTACTTAAATTCTCTCTAACACTAGAGGCAGACGATTGACCGTTCCACCTTCAACTATTGTGACAGCACCTTCAAGAATTTCTAGCGCGCGAGCAAAGCGGGCAGCTTCATCGGTGTGCAGAGTCATGAGTGGAGAGCCTGCAGTGATGTAATCACCGGGTTTAGCGTGGAGTTCGATGCCCGCACCAGCTTGGACCTTCTCGCCCTGCTTAGAGCGTCCTGCACCCAAGCGCCAAGCGCTCACGCCGACCTTCATCGCATCCATCGTTGTGATGGTTCCACTATTTGCCGCCTTCACAACGTGGGTCTCGCGAGCAACAGGAAGTGCTGCATCAGGATCTCCTCCTTGCGCACTAATCATGCGACGCCAATGATCCATTGCACTTCCATCTTTCAATGCAACCTCAGGGTCTTTACCGACGATTCCTGCAGCATCAATCATTTCTC
>JBILBC010000020.1:0-17734 GCA_044353885.1 Candidatus Planktophila sp.
TGAGAACTGGCAACATGATTTAAATATTGGTTCCATCGTTCGCACAGCAAATGCATTCAATGCTTCCTATGTTCACATCATTGGAAAACGTGACTGGAATAAGCGTGGTGCGATGGTGACAGATCGATATCTGACCGTCCTACATCACCCAACCGTCGCTGAATTTGCACAGTGGTGTGCTGAGAATCAGACCCCGATAATCGGCATCGATAACGTTCCAGGATCAAAGCATTTAGAAGGTGCAGAACTTCCCGAGAAATGCGTACTTCTCTTTGGCCAAGAAGGTGCTGGAATGTCAGATGAAGGAATTGAGATCTGCCACGTTCTCTATGCCATTGAGCAATATGGCTCTACGCGCTCAATGAATGCATCTGCTGCTGGTGCTATCGCGATGTATCACTGGGCTTTGCAGCACCTACCGCACAAGATCTAATCGTTGAGTGTGACATCTGCATCTGATGCAGGTTCATCAGCGAGAGCTTCACGTACTGACTTCAATCGACGTTCAACCTCATCTGCTTCTTCCATGCGGCCTAGTTGTCGCATGACAGCAACCATACGGTCTTCGATATCGAGAATGAATTCAAAATCTTTCGGTTCATCGTCAGTAATGATTTGAAGGACGCCATCTAGCGTGGATAGGCCATCCTCTAACTTCCCAAGAAGAATCTCTGCTTTTCCGTACTCAAAGAGTGCAAAAGTTTCGCGGCGGTGATCATGGGCAGTTTCAAAGACGTCAATTGATTTGCGGGCAGCATCGAGCGCTTTCTCACCATCGCCGAGCTCGACATAGCATGATGCAATCTTCTGATCACAGCGAGCAACATGAATAACTTCTTTTTCTAACTTAAACATCTTGCGTGCTTCCTGGAAGCAGATGATGGCTTCGGTGAAATTCTTGAGTTCGCGCTGGGCACAACCAATGAGATGCATATCGTTAGCAGCGCCGATGGTGTTGCCATCAACCAAATGTTCTTGTGAACATTCATACATAGTCTCAATTACTTTTTCATAATTCTTTGAGGCATACCACCACTCACCGAGTGTGCAGGCGAGCTCAAGTGCAATCGGAGATTTGTTCTCACGCAAGATGGCAACAGCTTTACTCATTGCAGTTGCTGCCTCATCCATACGCTTTAACTGATTGAGGTTGTAACCAATTGCAGAATATGCCTGCGCTAAACCTTCACTGGGAGCAGATGCTCCAAGTTCAGAGAAGATATCTCGCGCAGTTTCAGCGAGCGCGAGCGCTTCGTCATATTGGCCGCGAGCAAAGATGCGGGCAGAGAGTTCGTAATAGGTATTGGCTCGTTCTTCACCATGGACCTCAGGGATGCGATCCCAGAGCATCTCCTCAGTGACAAGATCGTCCTGGCCTTCGTCCTCGCCCATCTAAAGACCCCCCACGGTTACTCGAGATTCCTGCACTGTAGACCTAACGCCCCGCGGGGCGCCGATATTTCAGGTGTACACGGGGTTAAGTGTTATTGCTTACGGGTGGCAGATGCGAATCATTTGCATTAACCTTTACCCATGCATATCCCTGATGGATTTATCGATATCCCAACTTCAGTCGCCTTTGCCGGTTTAGCTGCCACAGGCGTCGCTATCTCACTGAAAGGCGCAAAATCGACTCTCGATGAGAAGACGGCGCCTCTTGCAGGCCTTACAGCCACATTTATCTTTGCCGTGCAGATGCTCAACTTCCCAGTTGCAGCAGGAACAAGCGGTCACTTACTTGGTGGAGCGCTAGCTGCCGTTCTCGTTGGACCGTGGGCAGCATCGTTGGCGCTGACAGTTGTCTTACTGATGCAAGCTCTGCTCTTTGCTGACGGCGGTCTGACAGCCCTTGGCCTCAACGTCTTTAATATGTCGTTGATCGGAGTTTGGGTTGGTTACTTGATTTTCACCCTCGTCAAAAAGCTTCTGCCGAAAAATAAGTCCTCGATTTCGGTTGCTGCATTCCTTGCCGGATTGATCTCAGTGCCTTTTGCTGCAGCGGGATTCGTTCTTCAGTACGCAATAGGTGGAACTGCAACATTTTCAATTTCGCAGGTACTCACAGCGATGCTAGGCACCCACTTCCTTATTGGTATCGGTGAAGGAGTAATCACTGCACTCGCCGTAGGCGCAGTAATGGCGAGCCGATCAGATCTTGTCTACGGATATAAAGGAAGTACACAATTGTTGGAAACGAGAGTGAAGTAATGAAGAAGCAAAGTAAAGTAATTATTGTTGGATTTGTTCTCTCCTTATTTTTAGCTGGAGTTGTCTCTAACTATGCATCCTCTAGTCCAGATGGTCTGGAGAAAGTTGCGCAAGATATTGGGTTCCTTGAAAATGCCAAAGAGAGCAAGAATGCAGATGGATTGCTTGCTGACTACGGAGTAAAAGGCGTTGAGAATGAACGGCTTTCCACGGGAGCGGCCGGAGTCATTGGCGTACTCGCCACTGCAGGTGTCTCTTCAGCGCTCTTCTTAATTCTTCGACGCAAGAATGGCGCAAGCAAGTAGAAACTTTATCCTCAGAAAAGAGCCAGGTTCACTCTCATGGCCATCACCATGGACATGATGTGGGCGAAAGGCTCTACATTCACCGCCACTCGGTTGTGCACTCGTTACCCTCACATGTAAAGATCGTCGCAGTTCTTCTATTCGTCTTAGTAGTTGTATCTACTCCCATCACGTACTGGCCAGCTTTTGTGGGATTCCTACTCCTTGTGATTGCCTCCTCACTGGCTGGAAAGATCTCAGTACTCACACTTTCAAAACGAGCACTGATTGAAGTGCCCTTCATATTCTTCGCAGTTCTGATGCCATTTGTTGGAACTGGTGAACGCTTTGAGCTCGGACCTTTCAATCTTTACAGAGATGGTCTCTTGGCTGGCATTTCAATTGTTGCCAAGGGAACTTTAGGAGTCTTGAGCGCAGTCATACTTTCAACAACAACTACTGCTCGCGAGATCTTGCGCGGTCTAGAACGACTTCGGCTGCCCATAATCATGGTCCAGATTGCATCATTCATGCTCCGCTACATAAATGTAATCAGCGATGAGATGGAACGGATGAAGATTGCACGACTATCTCGTGGTTTCGATGCAACAGGTGTCAAGCATTGGAAAGTTATTGCAACATCAGCAGCAGCGCTATTTATTCGTTCTTATGAACGTGGAGAACGAGTGCATCTGGCCATGCTCTCTCGTGGATTTGATGGTGAGCTGCCACATACTGAAGTGAGATCTGTCGGTTATCTGACATGGTTAAAGGCCCTTAGTATTCCTACATCCGCACTCATAATTTCTATCTTCTTCAGAATGAACGGTTAAAAGATGAGCAATCACCCGAGCTTACTAATCAATAATTTGGCATTTGCTTATCCTGATGGCAATCAAGCTCTTTATGGTGTGAACCTTCGAGTTGAGAAGGGAGAGCGCGTAGCACTCCTTGGTCCTAATGGAGCAGGTAAGACCACTCTTGTGCTGCATATGAATGGCATCCACCAAACAATGCAGGGTGAAGTATTTATTGGAGGCGAAAAAGTAGATTCCAAAAATAAGGAATCAATTAGAAGTATTCGCTCAAAAGTTGGAATCGTTTTTCAAGATCCTGATGATCAGCTGTTTATGCCAACAGTTGGTGAAGACGTTGCATTTGGTCCTTACAACATGGGAGTGCGAGGCGCAGAGCTAGAGGCGATTGTTGACGATGCCCTGAAATTAGTCGGCATGAGTGAATATAAAGATCGTCCTCCGCATCACCTCTCCTTTGGACAGCGCAGACGAGTTGCAGTTGCCACAGTTCTTGCGATGAAACCTGAAATCTTGGTCATGGATGAACCCTCATCAAATCTTGATCCGGCTAGCCGCAGAGAGTTGGCCGACATTTTGCGCTCACTCGATGTCACTATCGTGATGGTGACCCATGACCTTCCCTATGCATACGAACTTTGTGAAAGAGCAGTAATCCTCTCAGGAGGAATTATTGTGGCCGACGATAAAACTGAGTCAATTTTAAAGAATGAAAAGTTGCTCGGTACTCATCGACTTGAACTACCCGTCGGTTTTACACTTTCCTAAATCTGATTCGCTCTTGAGCAATCGCAGCACCGAGTAGAACGACTAGAGCGCCAACTGGTTCATGCCACGTTACCTCTTCATTCAAGAAAATTACTCCCACAATGACCGCCACAACCGGGGTCAAATACGTCACGCTACTTGCAATCGCACTACCGGCTAACTCCATCACTTTGAAGTTCCAGATGTAGGCAAATCCACTTCCAAATACTCCAAGGGCAATCATCCCCAGAACAGGCACAAGGAGATATTCATCTTTGGCAATTCCATCGATGAGATAAAAGGGAAGAAGAGTTGCCGCAGCCAGTGTTAGCTGTGTTGCAACAATAGATTCTGGTTTTGCCTTATAAGGAATCACATACTTTCGCGTGTAGGGAAATGAAATGCCATAGCAAGAAACAGCTGCAAGTAATACCAAGATTGCCCAGAGCGGATTATCACCAAGACCACGCCATGCTCCTAGAACAATTAGTACTCCGGTGAATCCGATGATGATCCCAACGAATTGAAAGCTTTTTGGTTTCTCTTCCCTATGCACAATAAGAATTGCAATCAGCGTCATCAGAGGTGTGACCGCATTAATAATTCCGGCAAGAACTGATGTCACCTCTGTCTGAGCCAGCGCAAAGAGAACTCCAGGAATGACATTCAGAAGCATCGCAACGACCCACAGATGAAGAAGTAGTTTCTTATCTGAAATCATCGGAGCGCCTTGGATCTTGGCAAAGAGAACCAAGGTGAGTGCGCCTAAGGCGCAACGACCAAAGGCAACGCCAAAGGGAGTAAGAAATTCAAGGCCTAATTTGATGAAGATAAATGAACAACCCCACACGCAACCAAGGGCTAGATATGAAGGTAGCCAAGACTTACTTTTCATATCGTGAAGATACAGGTGTGGGCCCAGACAGGCTCGAACTGTCGACCCACGGATTAAAAGTCCGTTGCTCTACCGACTGAGCTATAGGCCCCACGCAGACACACCATACGTAGATACGATGCTGGAGAAGTGTAACCGTTAGTCAAGTAAGTCCAAATTAATGAAATGCCTGGCTTGAAATAGAGCGGTAGGTGCTTGTTGCTCTCAATTCAATTAGGAAATTTTAGACATAAAATTGACTTTGATACCATCGGTGGTGAGTTCCGGTGCATCCTGGATAATTGCCTGTACGTAGGGTGTTTGATCATGAAAAGCCAACGCAGCCGAGTTCTTCCAGCCCTCTAGAAAATAGAAGACTGTTGGGTCATTACGGTCAATGTGTAAATTATAGAAAAGGCAGCCTTCTTCTTGTGAAGTAAACTCAACCATTTGTAGGAGGCGAGAGCGAAGCTCGTCTAATTTCTCTTCCTTTGCTTGGAAACGTGCGCACATAAATATTTCTTCATTACCCATCAAGGAAACTCATTTCACGATGTGCGGACGAAGTGTTTTATAGGCAATTTGTAATCCAACTTTGACTTTTTCTTCGGTGCCACCCCACAATGGATCTTCATGTTCGACAGAAAGCGTTCCATTAAAACCGCCTTCATACATGACATCAATTAATCTGCGCCAATCCACATCACCTAATCCTGGAACTCGGTAACGCCACCAACCCACATCCCATGGATTCTCGCGAACCACAGACTTTCCTGGATAGCCATAAATATTTCTCTGCGCTGTATTTACTTCAATATCTTTTGCCTGAGCATGTGGAATGCGATCAATATATGGCTTGACTGCCTCTATCGGATCAATACCCATCCACACTAAGTGTGAAGGATCGTAATTCAAATACAGACCGAGATTGAACATCCACTCCCATAGTTCTGGCGAATATGCCAGGTTGCCTGGATAGCCATCTGGATGCCATCCTTCCATGACGCAGTTTTCAATAATAATTTTGACACCTTTTGAATCCGCATGCTTCACAAGGGGTGCAAATACATCCTTGGCCATTGCAAGATTCTCTCGAACTGGCTTGTTCCAATCGCGTCCGATAAATGTTCCTACGGTTTCGACACCTAGCGCCGCTGCAGTATCAATACATTTGATGACGTGTGCGTTAATGGCATCGCGCGAGCTTTGGTCGGGATGCAAATTATTATCGTAAAAGGCAAGGGAAGATAGAGTTAACTTGCGATCAGTGAAAATCTTCTTAACAGAGGCGATGTATCCAGGATCGCTTTTTTCAGCATCGATATGAGTTGCAATAAATGGTCTCTCGCCAAGATCTGGCCACGCAGCTACTTCTAGTGATTCATAGCCCTCTTGCACTGCCCAATCAGCAATTTGCTCTAACGAGAGTTTCGGTAAACATGCTGTCAAGAAACCAAGTTTCATTTAATCTCTACCCAATTTCCTGTTTTTGCTGAAGTTAATACAGCTTCAGTTAATTTCGCAGCGCGAAGCCCATCCTTGAAATTGGGTAGGCCCTCTATTTCTGCTCCACCAATTGACCGATAGGTATCACTCACAAATGAATTAAAGCAGTCTTGGTAGCCCTGTGGATGGCCAGCTGGAAGAATTGAATACGACTTGGCACCTGTTGACTCTTCATTCACTCCGCGCATCACAATTTGATTGGAGGCAAGTCCACCGATCCACAAGGATTCTGGTGACTCTTGGTCGAAGACAAAGCTTTCGCTTGGGCTCTCGAATGAGAACCACAATTTATTCTTTCGCCCGGCGGATACTTGGCTCAGCACAAGGGATCCCTGAGCACCTTTATCTGTTCTAAAAATCATCGTGGCACCATCTTCAGTATCAATTTCAAATTTCTCGCCACGGTTCTGAAATACCTTCATCAATTGCGCATTGAGATGTGTAATTCGATGGCCTGTCACAAATTCAAGCAAATCACACCAGTGCACTCCAATATCGCCAAATGCACGTGATGGGCCCCCGATACGTGAATCTAAGCGCCAGTTAACGGTTGTTTCGCGTGAAAGCCAATCTTGCAGGTAGTAACCGTGCAAAAGATTGAGAGGCTCTTTTAAATGTGAGACTCGAGAGCGAGCCTCACGGACTGATGGGTGATATCGATAGACAAACGGAACTGTTGCAATAACGTCTTTAGCAAGCGCTAAATCATTGAGATGTTGTGCCTGGGCAACAGTGGTAGCTAGTGGCTTTTCGCAAATTACGTGCTTACCTGAGCGAATTACTTGCTCTGCTAACTCAGCATGGAAAACATTCGGAGTGCAGATATGGATGACGTCGATGTCTTCATCACTCAACATCTCATCAATGGTGAGCGCCTTAGCAATGCCCATCTTCTGAGCAGCACTACTCGCTTCGTCCAGTGTCTTTGCAGCAATTGCTGTGACTACGCCACCTGATGCTCTAATAGCTCGTACGTGTACTTCACCAATAAAACCAAAACCAATCACACCTGCATTAATGACTAGTTGCGGAGTATCGATTACTTCGTCGCGGGAGAATGTAGTTGTCATTTCACTTTTTCTTCGCAAGTGCTACCGCAAGAATGATTATCATTCCGCGAATGATCTGCTGTTGACTGACAGGTAGACCAGCCAGAATGAGTCCATTGTTAATTAGACCGACGAGAAGTGCACCGAAGAATGTTCCAATAATTGTGCCGCTTCCACCGAACAAGCTTGTGCCACCCAAAATTACTGCAGCAATAGCAGAGAGTTCATCTCCAGCACCCCATTCATATCTACCAGTTTGCAAACGTCCTGCATATAAAAGGCCAGCGATGGATGCAACGACTGAGGAAATCAGCATCACTTTGAACTTAACGTTCTTAGTATTAATCCCATTGAATTCTGCGGCATCACGATTACCGCCTGTGGCCAGTACTCGGCGGCCAAATGTTGTCTTAGTAAGAGTTACCCATCCGATGATGACAGCAGTAAAGCTCCACACCAATAACCCTGGGAACCAGCCAATTTTTCCTGACCCAAAGAGCGTGTTAAAAGTGTCGTTCAAAATTGGAATTGGGTAGTAATTAGTAATCAGTGCTGCAAATCCGATAGCAACACCTTGCATTCCCAGTGTTACCAAGAAGCTGGGTATTCCTACTCGCGATACGA
The DNA here is from genome assembly GCA_044353885.1 of Candidatus Planktophila sp. GTDB lineage: Bacteria > Actinomycetota > Actinomycetes > Nanopelagicales > Nanopelagicaceae > Planktophila. The sequence continues at coordinate 8,108 of JBILBC010000020.1, forward strand.
GTAAGCCATTTAAAGAACCCACGATGAGTCCGATTGCCAAACCACCCAATATGCCTTGAATCAGGCCGTAGTCACGGAGCATGAGCGCACAAACAACACTAGTGAGGCCTGCTACTCCACCAATAGACAAGTCGATTTCAGCTGCAGAGATTACAAAGGTCATGCCAACTGCCATTACTGTGATTGTCGCAGTCTGGCGCAAGATATTGAGTAGGTTGTTTGATTGAAGGAAGCCATCATCATAAAGCAAGATGGCAAAGAATAGGAAAATCCCTGCAAACATCCAATAGATAAGAGTCGCACGTAGATCGATATTTCTTACATTAGGTAGTTTCATATTCTTATCCCTTGAACAATCATTTGAAGATGGTCTTCATCTCTTATTTCTCTTCTGTCCAACTCTTCTGCAATCTCGCCTTTTCGAATCACAAGAATTCGATCACACACACCTAATAATTCTGGTAGTTCTGACGACACGAGGATCACAGATTTACCTTCTGCTGCAATAGATCGAACAAGCTTCATAATCTCGACTTTGGTTCCAATATCGACACCCACTGTTGGTTCATCCATTAAAACTATTTTCGGATTGGTCGCCATCCACTTTGCAATGACCACTTTTTGTTGATTGCCGCCAGAGAGGAGGCGAACTTCTCGGTTAGCCTCAGCTGGCCTAACTTCAAAATTGATAATCGAATCTTGGACCACGGTATTTATCTTGGAGAAGTTGAGAAAACTTTTATGCGAAAGTGAAGACAGGTTTGCGCTCAGAATATTTTGTTTTACAGAGTGCTCCATAACCAAACCTTGGCGACGGCGATCTTCTGGGATAAAGGCGATTCCATGAGACATCGCATCTCGTGGAGATTTAATACTTACCTCCTTGCCTTCAATACTGACTATCCCTTCATCTTTCTTATCCATGCCAAAGATTGCTCGCACGAGCTCTGTTCGCCCGCTACCCATAAGACCGGCTAGACCAAGAATCTCACCAGGATAGAGCTTGAAAGAAACATTATTGACACGCTCTCCAACGCATATTCCGATGCCTTCAAAAATCGGCACCACCGAGCGTTCTACAGATTTGCCTTCATGAGACAACATTTGAACATCTTTACGACCTGTGATGTGAGCGATGATTTCTTGGGGAGTAATTTCTGCAAGTGGGGATACCGCAATTTTCTTTCCATCACGCAAAATGGTTATCCGATCACAGATTTGATAGATCTCATCCATTCTGTGGCTGATATAGACGATTGATACACCTCGAAGAGTTAATTGCTTCAAAACTTTAAAGAGGGCATCCACTTCTTCCTTTGCCAGTGATGCAGTGGGTTCATCCAAGATAAGGATTTTGGCATCTCCTGCGATTGCTTTCGCAATTTCAGTTAGCTGTTGATATGCGCGACCAAGTGTTGAGACTTTCGCAGTGACATCTATCGCCAAACCGAGTTCTTCCATAACCATTCTTGACTTACTGATGGTTACCTTCTCATCAAAGAACCCAAATCGGTTCTTATGCTCTCTATCTAAGAAGATATTTTGTGCGACTGAGAGTTCAGGAACTAGAGAGAATTCCTGGAAGACCATTCCGATTCCATGCTTGCGGGCATCTTGGAAAGTGTCTATCGAAACTTTCTTTCCTGCAATCCGGATTTCCCCAGAGTCCATTGAGTAGACACCTTGAAGAATCTTCATCAGAGTTGATTTGCCAGCTCCATTTTCGCCAGCAAGTGCGTGAATTTCTCCAGAAGAAACGCTGAAACAAACCTCGTCTAGCACTTTAACGCCAAAGAACGACTTAGAAATGTCAAGCATTTCTACGACGTTAAAGTTGCTAGACATAGGCTATTCCTTTTCTACCTTACTTAACTAACTGGACTTGAGTCCATGATCGAGATTGGGATGAAGCTGCCATTGCATCTGCAATGAGATTGATCTGATATCCATCCTTGAAGTTTGGACTAACTTCTCCGCCCTCCATAATTGCTTTGATGAAGTCATAAGTTTCAATGATCTTCGTTTCGCCATACCCAATTCCGAGTGCTGGGATTGGCCACAATCCTTCTCCGTATGGGTGAGCTGGGCCGGTATAAACAGTACGGAAACCTTTGCGATCGGACTGATCCGCTGCGAAGGCAACCTGTAGCTCATCACGACGTTCGTAGTTGAAGTAAACAGATCCCAAAGTTCCATGGATTTCAAATGTCAGGAAGTTATTTCTTCCGTGCGCATTTCGTGTTGCCTCCAAAGATCCGATTGCTCCATTTTGGAATTCGAGGAGCGAGAGAACTTCATCGTCGACATCGACTTCACCGCGTGGAGCAGTGGAGTCTTTGGTGCTTGCACCAAGCTTGTCTACGCCACCTGCTTGAAGTGGGCGAGTCTTCACCCAGGTTTTTAACTGAGTGTTGACTTGCGTAATTTCACCGCAAAGGTAGCGAGCCATGTCCACTACGTGAGTTCCAATATCTCCAAGAGAGCCAGAGCCTGCAATGCTCTTTTGGAATCTCCACGAAAGTGGTCCATCTGGATCTGCAGACCAATCTTGAAGGTAAGTTCCTCTAAAGTTCAGAATATCTCCGAGTGCGCCTTCATCAATGTATTTCTTGGCAAGTGCAACAGCCGGTGTACGGCGATAGTTGAAAGCAACCATATGCACGATTCCAGCATTCTTCACTGCGTCATACATTGTCTTTGCTTCTTCACCACTACGGGCAAGTGGCTTTTCACTAATAATATGTTTTCCTGCGGCTGCTGCTGCGATTGCAATTTCAGCGTGCAAATGATTTGGCGTTGCAATGTCAATGATGTCGATCTCGGGATCTTCAACAACAGAGCGCCAGTCAGAACTACTCTTTTCGAAGCCAAAACGTTGAGCTGCCTCTGCAGCAACTGAATCGTTGATATCCACGATTGATTTACGAACAGGTATTGCAGGTGCTGGCCAGAAGAACATGGGCATAGCCACATATGCAAGTGAGTGGGCTTTGCCCATGAAACCTGCGCCAATTAACCCAACATTTAACTTTTTCATTTTGATATCCCTTAGTTTTAGTGGCCACCCCGGGGTTTTACACCCGGGGTGGCATTTCCTAATGTGTCCCTAAAAGGGGACTATGCGCAACTACTTCTTGAAAGAAGCTTTGAGATCAGCTGGAGCTGATGCGCTGTAAACAGTCTGCCAAGCCTTCAAAACTCCAGCGTGGTCAACTGCTAGTGCAGGCATTGCGATATATGCAGGTGCCTTCTTGCCGAGAAGAGCGTAAGCAGCAAGGTTTGCTTCTGTTACTCCTGCATCGTATGGACGCTGAGCTCCAAGTCCAATAACTGGACCCTTCTTCGCTAAGGAAATCGCAACGTTTGCACCAAGATCCTGTGTTGCAATTTTTGTTGTTGTATTTCCTGCATCGCGAAGCGCAGCCATTACACCTTCCGCTGGTGTATCCCATACTGCCCAGATTGCACTGAGCTTAGGGTTCTTGGTAAGAATTGCTGTTGCTGCCTTTTGAGCGTCTCCAGCAAAGTCTGGACCTGAGATTCCTTGATCTTCAACAATCTTGATCCCTGGGAACTTCTTTGTAATTGTTTCCTTGAAACCATTCCAACGCTGCTTAGTTACCCAGAAGTCTGCAGCGTGGTGGATAAGGGCGATTGTTCCCTTACCCTTGAGCTCACGACCCAAGATATAAGCTGAAGCTGCACCGTTTGCATAATTATCTGCAGAAACTACAGAAACATAATCCTTGCCAACTGTGAGCCCTGCTGCTGTGTTGTCCATGAAAACAATCTTTGCGCCAGCTGCAGCTGCTGCCTTGTATGCCTCAGCTGTTGCCTGACCATCTACTGGAATTGAAACCAAAATATTTGGCTTCTTAGCCATCAGAGTCTGAATCTGTGAAACCTGAACATCAGCCTTGAAGTCAGCTTGTGTGACTCCAACAATCTTGATACCCAATTCACCGAAGCGCTTTGTAAGACCTGCCTGCTGTCCTGATGTCCAATCTGAAGTCAAGTGGAATGCGATTGCAGCTGTTGCATTCATTCCCTTTAACTTTGCAAGTTCAGCTGATGTGAAAGTAAGTGAAGCTGCAGGTGCAGCTGTCTCGCCATTAGGTCCTGTTGAATAAACGCCCTTAGCAAGCTCAGCCAAACCCTTTTTTGCAATCGATGCTGCAGATTCTGCACCTACAGCAGAGATTGTTGATACTCCAAGAAGTGCTGCAGTTAGCGCTGCCAACACAACCTTTGATTTGTTACTAGCCTTCATGATTCCTCCTCGGAATTTGATTTTTACAACTATGGATTTTGAAATTCTTACTTCAGATTTTCTTTAATGAACTTCATGCTGATATCAGCGGCTTCCTTTGGATCGCCGTCATATCCATCAAGTTCGACTACTAGCCAACCGTCGTAAGAGACTTCCTTGAGTGCGGAGAAGATATTTGCAAAATCGATTTCACCCTTACCGAGTGGCAAGAAGGCAAATGGATTTGCTGTGTAATCCTTAAGATGAACGTGGCGAACACGATTTCCATACTTTCGGATAGCTGCTGCAGCATCAACGCCGCCCGCAGTTAAGTGAGCGGTGTCTGGGCAGAAATGAATCTTTGAAAGACCCATAATCTTGTCCAGCTCGGCAGTAGTTTCAACAATTGTTGTTAGATGTGGGTGATAACAAGCAGTTAAACCAGCAGCAGCAGCTAGATCGGTCACTTGATCCAAGCCTTTTGCCAACATACGGTAATCCTCTTCCGTAGTTCCAGTTGAACGTTTTGCACCTCCACCAACAATAAGGTTGATTGCACCCATAGATTTAGCAAAGGAAATTGCTTGCTTAATCTTGTGGAATTCATCAACAAGGATGTCGTTATAGATGAAATTGGCACCTGTATAAACGCTTACTAATTCGAGCTTATGTTGTGATAGAAGATTCTTAAAGGAATCTGGATCAGTTGCATATTCAGCTAGATTGCCGTCAAAGATTTCAATGCCCGTGTATCCCGCGGCAGCGATATCCTGACAAGCCTTAGCTGTAGAACCGTAGGTCTGATAAAAGAGATCCTTAATGCTTGTGACTCCCTGTGCCTGACCTACAACTCCACCCCAAGTAATCGTTTGGTAGCCAAGTTTCATTTTCTTACCTCCTGTGAACTTGAGCTAAACTTATGCTGAAATAAACATAAGTCAAGACATTTTTGGCTAAAGTTGCTAAAATTTATACAAATGTTATAAAGTTCCCGCCATAAGCTCAGAAGCGCGGTGATAGCCTTTCGAGCGCATGGATTAAGGAGGTGGCAGGCAGATGGCTTCGAAAGCAGCTCCAGCCACCATTGAATTAGATGTGGACGGGGCTAATTCCCTCGCTCAAATCATCACATTCGTGCGTAGAGCCCGTTCCGTGGCTCGTCCTGAAATCTCCGTCTCTACTGGCCTTTCACGTGGTCTCGCTACAAAATACATCGATATCGCTATTGAGCTCAACCTGCTCCGTAATGGCGAAGTAGGTCAATCTAGCGGTGGGCGTGCGCCAAGGATGGTCAACTTTAATTCCAGTGCTGGATCAATCTTGGTCGCTGAGCTGGGTGCAACGGGCTTTAGCGTTGCTCTATCGGATTTGTACGGCAATTTATTATCCACTTCTTATACACCTGCTGATATTTCTAAGGGGCCAGAAGAAGTTCTCTCTCTTGTCGAGGATTCATTTGAAGAGTTGATCGCTAGTTTCAAGATTAAGAATTTGTGGGGAATTGGTATCGGCGTTCCTGGTCCTGTTGAGTTTGCAACAGGTTTACCAATCTCACCTCCAATCATGCCTGGCTGGGACAAATTCCCTCTACGTGAGCGTTTTTCTAGCCAGTACAAAGTTCCCGTGTGGGTTGACAATGATGTGAATTTGATGGCTCTTGGTGAGCATGCTCTACGCAAAGATCCAATTACCAATGAGCTCATCTTCGTAAAAATCGGTAGCGGAATAGGTGCTGGCATTTTGACTCATGGTCAGTTGCATCGAGGTGCTCAAGGCTGCGCCGGCGATATCGGACATATTGCGATTTCAACGAGTGAGGACGTGCAATGTCGCTGTGGCAATTTGGGTTGCTTGGAAGCCGTCTCAGGTGGCTTAGCACTCACTCGCGATGCTGAAGTTGCTGCAGCGAATAATGAGAGCGCATTCCTTGGTGCAAAGAAAAAGGCAAAGTCGCGCATCAAAGTAGGAGATGTGATTGATGGATCAAATAGTGGTGATAGATGGTGCGTGGAGCGAATTGTTAAAGCAGGTAATGACTTGGGAGGCGTCCTTGCGACGCTTGTGAATTTCCACAACCCGTCATTAATCGTTATCGGTGGAAGCGTCTCAGCAGCCGGAGATAAGCTCCTTGCATCCATCCGTGAGATAGTATTAAAAAGATCGTTACCTCTTGCAACGAGAGATTTACAAGTTCGAATCAGCGAATCTTCAGATGAAGCAGGCCTTGTGGGGGCAGTGGAGATGGTTATTAATGAACTCTTCTCCTCTGAGAATTTGCGCAAGTGGATAGCTGTTGGGCGACCAAGTCAAAGCTCAATTCACTGAGTTCTTTAGCGCCCACGGCTAGCACGCAGTAATCGGTCCCGAATTGCTACCGAAATGTCATCACCAGAAGGCTGCTGCACAACTACACGCGATAACGATTGCTCATCAGCACTTCGTAGCGCGGCATAGAGCACTCGTGCAAAATCTTCATTGCTTGTAGGAGATGCCAATCGGATAACACCATCGGGAGTTGGGATATCAGAGAGTGCAATAAATCCATCTCCTGCAACTGGTGCAACATCAAGAATCACTTGTGCAGATGGTGAGTAGTGATTTTCAAGAGATCCACTGACACGAATCTCAGTTGCGTCATATGACAAATCAAGCTTGGTCACTTCTTCAATCATCTCCTCCGTAATAGCACCGGGTCGCAAAATCTTGGGGCTTTCGGTTGTGCAATCAATAATGGTGGATTCAACTCCCACCTCTGATGGCCCACCATCAAGGAGCAAATCATCAGGTGCTAAATATTGAGAGAGCTCATCGCTGACAGCTTGTGCAGTTGTGGGTGAGACGTGGCCGAAACGATTGGCGCTAGGGGCAGCAATTCCTTTGCCACCAATTTTCTTAAACTCACTGAGTAATGCCAGTGCAATCACATGATCAGGAACGCGCAGCCCCACAGTCTCTTGTCCCCCGGTGATGAAATCTTGAGCAAGTGATGAGCGCTTGAGAATCAGCGTCATAGGTCCTGGCCAAAATGCGCGAGCAAGTGCGATTGCGTAATCGGGAATGTCATCAGACCACTGGCCAATATCTTGCATATCTGCCACATGCACAATGAGTGGATGATCGGCAGGACGGCCCTTTACTTCATATATTCGTGCCACAGCCTGCTGGTTGGTTGCATCTGCGCCGAGTCCATAGACAGTCTCAGTGGGGAAAGCGATGAGAGAGCCTGATTTCAAACTCTGTGCCGCACGAGCCATCGCATCTGCTGTGCAGTTGGATACGAATTGCCCGCTGGTCATAAGTTCAATTATCCAGCCTTTTTGCGAGAAGATAACCACATGGCCGAGCGCATCAAAGTAATGCAGATCATCGCCCGCATGAATGTGGGTGGACCGGCCGTCATCGTTGCCGAATTAATGCGAGGAATTGATTCCTCTCGATTTGAACAGATTCTGATCACTGGTTATTGCGATGAAACAGAAGCTGACTTCCTCGATGAAGTTGCCACCGATATCAAGGCAACGCGTATTGCAGGTCTTGGTCGCTCTGTCTCTCCCATTGCAGATTTCACAGCCTTTCTAGGACTCATTAAAACCATCAAGACTTTTAAGCCAGATGTCATCCATACCCACACAGCCAAAGCTGGCGTGCTGGGTCGTTTAGCTTCCATCATCGCCGGTCGTGGCGCTATTCGCATTCACACATTCCACGGCCATCTCCTTCATGGATATTTTGCAGGGTGGAAAACGAAGCTTGTTGTCTTGATTGAAAAATTCTTTGCAAAGCGCACACAGCACCTCATTGCCATTGGCACTGAAGTAAAACGGGAATTAATCGCAGCCGGAATTGGAACTGCAAGTCAATACAGCGTCTTCTTCCCAGGACTACCTGAGCCTCACACAGCAAGCAAGGCAGAGATTCGAAAGAACCTTGAACTAGATCCCACCGCTATCTACTGCACCTTCGTAGGACGCCTAACTCAGATTAAGCGCCCAGATCGTTTGCTCGATGTTGCAGCAGCTATGCTCAAGCGCGAAGTTGCTATTCACTTCCTTATTGCCGGTGAAGGCGAACTCTTTGAAAGTTCTAAAGCACGAGCTGCCGCAGAGAAATTGCCCGTCACATTCTTAGGCTGGCGCAAAGATATTGATGATCTCTTTGCAGCCAGTGATATAGCAATTCTTTCCAGCGATAACGAAGGTATTCCACTGACCTTGATTCAAGCAGCCCAGGCAGGACTTCCCATCCTTGCACCTGCCGTTGGTTCTATTTCAGATATTGTCGAAAACGATAAGACAGGCTTTCTGACTTCACCACAACCAGGTGCCATGGCAAGTGCTTTAAGCGCACTTGCAACGGATGAAGCGCTTCGAAATCGCCTTGGCGCTGCTGGAAAAATCCATGCACACGAGTTCTTCTCACTGGAGCGAATGCTCCGAGATCACACAGAGATCTATAACCGTAGCCACAGGAAGTAAGGGATAATACGTGTATGACAATTCGTAAAAGTATCTCCCTCATTGCCCTTCTGACAATTGCTGTTGCAGGCGTAATCACTCCAGCTGCAGAAGCTGCAGCTACTCGCTACATCACAGTCTCAGCACAAGGTGCGGTCAAAGTTGTCCCCGATGCAGTGCGAATTAATGCAACCGCTACAGCTGTCGCTGCAACGAGTAAGGAAGCACTCGCAGCTACCGCCAAGACTTCAACTGCGGTCCGTGCTGCACTGAAGACAGCAAAGATTGATACCAAAGATATTGCAACTCAGAGCGTCAGCGTCTATCCAGAATATAAATACACCAATGATGGTGGCTCCACTCTGACCGGATACCGCGCATCTCAGTCATTTACTATCACTGTGCGCGCAGCTGATACTGCAGGATCACTCGTTGACGCACTAGTTGCAGCAGGTGGCGATAACCTACAGATCAATGGAGCAACTCCATTTATCCTTGATTCAACAAAGTCACTAGAAGCTGCTCGCGCTGCTGCTGTAAAGAGCGCTAAAGCAAAGGCAACTTCTTATGCGAAGTTGATGGGTGTAAAGCTTGGCAAAGTGAATTACCTTGTTGAAAATTCTTCGCCAACAAATTACACACCTGTCATGGGAGTTGCTAAGGCAGAAAATGATGCGACTGTTATTGATTTAGGTCAGCAAGATGTCACCATCTCTGTGACAGTGCAGTGGGCGCTGCTCTAAAAGCACCTGCTTTTTAGGGGCATTTTCACCGAGTTTGGTCGTGCACGCTTAAGAAGGTACGATTTGCGAGCCTCAAACGTCCCCATCGTCTAGGGGCCTAGGACATCGCCCTTTCACGGCGGTAACACGGGTTCGAATCCCGTTGGGGGCACGCTTCGAAAGAAGAGAAAAATGGTCGAAC
>JBILBC010000096.1:0-4213 GCA_044353885.1 Candidatus Planktophila sp.
AGGCCAAGGAAGCCACAGCGAAAACCAAAGCCGAGCGCTGCAGAGCTCTCTGGTTCATAGACAAGTGCAGCATCGTTAAGTTGCAACTTCTCTAGCGCATCGCGCAAGACAGGAAAATCTGCGCCATCGAGTGGGAACAAACCTGAGAAGACCATCGGCTTAGGATCTTTATATCCACCCAATGGCTCTTTCGTTGGACGTGCAAAGTTAGTAATGGTGTCACCCACTCGTGATTGGCGCACATCTTTCACACCAGTAATCAAGTAACCCACTTCGCCCACACCAAGACCCTTTGATGGAAGTGGTTCAGGGCTAATCACACCGACTTCAAGTGCTTCATGCTTCACACCTGTTGAATACATCTGAATCTGCTCGCGTGGATTGATGTGACCATCAATGACGCGCACATAGGTAACAACGCCGCGATAAGAATCATAGACAGAGTCGAAGATCAGTGCGCGTGCTGGTGCATCGGCATCTCCCGTAGGTGCTGGAATAAGAGCAATGATTTGATCAAGAAGATCTGCAACGCCATCGCCAGTCTTTCCTGAAACGCGCAAAACATCTTCAACTTTGCAACCGATAAGACCTGCAAGTTCTGCAGCAAACTTCTCAGGTTGTGCATTCGGCAGATCGATCTTGTTAAGAACAGGAATGATGGTGAGGTTGTTCTCCATCGCAAGATAAAGGTTGGCAAGAGTCTGCGCTTCAATTCCTTGCGCGCAATCGACAAGTAGAACTGCGCCTTCGCATGCAGCAAGGGAACGTGAGACTTCATAGGTGAAGTCAACGTGACCTGGCGTGTCGATCATATTCAGGATGTATTCCTGGCCATCTATACCGCTGCGCCATGGAAGGCGAACAGCTTGAGACTTAATAGTGATTCCGCGTTCACGCTCAATATCCATACGGTCGAGATACTGTGCGCGCATATTGCGTGCATCTACTACCTCAGTAATTTGGAGCATGCGATCGGCAAGAGTTGATTTGCCGTGATCGATATGGGCAATGATGCAGAAATTGCGAATCTGCGCCGGATTTGTAGAAGCTGGTTGTGGCGCCTTAGCAATGGATATTGCAGGCACTTAAGAGACCTTTACCTTGTTGGTTCGGTGGGAATTAACGAACGCCGGCTTTAGCAGCAGCCTTAGCCATTGAAGACTTCTTATTAGCTGCAGCGTTCTTATGGATAACGCCCTTTGCAACTGCAATGTCGAGAGCCTTTGAAGCTGCGCGTAGTTCAGTCGTAGTTGTTGCAGCGTCACCCTTAGCGACAGCTTCGCGAAACTTGCGAACAGCAGTCTTGATAGATGATGAGACAGACTTGTTGCGAAGGTATGCCTTCTCGTTTGTCTTAATACGCTTGATCTGCGACTTGATATTTGCCACGTGTATTGCTCCGATTTATCTCTTTTTAGCCAAACCTTGTGATTTGTGCAGACGCGTAGGTTATCAGCGCAAGGGGGCGAGCCCAAAATCGAGGATTAGCCCCGTAATTACCTTTGAGCGCGGGCTGCGGCGATGGTCTGCAGGGCTTTTTCAAGCGCGTAGATGGGGTCAGATGAGGCCCCCTTCACATCGGCATCTGCCTTGGCGATCGCCTCAACAGCAGATGCAATTCCACGAGGAGTCCACGATTGCAGCTGGCGACGAGCCTTATCAATCTGCCATGGAGCCATTCCAAGTTGTCCTGCTAATTCAAATGATTTTGTTCCACGATTTGTGCCCGAAACTTTTGCAAGAGAGCGCAGTGATGATGCAATCGCTGATGTGACCATGACGGGATCTGTGCCAGTCTCGAGTGCGCTGCGCAAGGTGATAAGTGCAACAGGTAAGTTGCCATCAATCGTTGCATCTGCAACATCAAAGCCAGTTGTTTCAATTCGCCCCTGATGGAATTTATCCACCATCGCCTCATCAATAGCGCCGGCAGGAGCATCGAGTGCAATCTGTGAAACAGCCGATTGCAGCTCGCGCAGATCATTACCGAGTGCACCCACCATCGCCTTAATCGCACCCGGTGTTGCCTTGCGCCCTGCATCTTGGAATAAACCTTTAACGAAATCTTCTTTCTCAGATTCTTTCTTAATCGCATCACAGGCAACGATTTCAGGCTTTGCCTTCTTAATCGCATCGAGAAGTGCTTTGCCTTTAACGCCACCCTTATGGACAAAGACCACCGTCATGGTGGGATCTATTTGATCAAGATAGCGAGTGACTTCGGCTTTTGAATCCTCCGGCAGATCTTGTAAATCTTTGATGATGAGGGCGCGACGCTCAGAGAAAAGCGAAGGTGCTAAAGCATCTGCGATATCGCCAACCAGTGCATCAGATGCATCGATGGTGGTGATTTCCGCGCTCTCTTCTTTAAACTCTGCCTGCAGCTTTGCAAGAGCGCGATCTGCAAGAGCACCTTCTGAGCCAAGCAGGAGATAGAAGGCGTTCATCTCAGCTCCTAACTCCAGAAGAAAAACCTAAGCCAGCGCTTACTGCGCTGGATTGATAAGTGATGGCGCTCTGCGCGAATGGCAACTGCCCCATCAATATCAGTACGCAATACCTTAGCGTGTAAGTCGGTCAAGGCTGAGATAGTGCTCGCAGCAGGATGTCCATAGCTATTGCCCTCGCCAACGCTGATGACTGCCAGGGCAGGTGAGAGTTCGCGCATTAAATCCAAGTCTTGGTAGCGAGAACCGTGATGTGCAACTTTATAGATATCGACCTTTCCCACACGAGATCGCAGCACGCTCTGCACGGGAGGTTCAATATCACCTGCTGTGAAGAGAGTGAAATCTTTGGAGCGAAAGATTGCAGCGATGCTTGCGTTATTGGGATTGCCATCGAAGTCACCCACTTGAGGCCAGATCACCTCGATATCAATTCCATCAATGCGCGCCTTTGCTCCCGCGTTGATATTTCCAAACCATGTTGTGCCAACTTTTCGATTCTTCTTAAGCCCTTGCAGCCCACCCACGTGATCTGCATGCACATGAGTCAGAATGAGTAGTGGAATCTCTCTTATTCCCAATTGATGCAAGCACCTATCCATTAACTGCGGATCCGGTCCCACATCAATGACAATCCCCCGGCCATTGTTGAGGTTGATTACCATCGCATCACCTTGTCCGATATCGCAATTGGCAATATGCCACTGACCTGCAGGAAATCGCTGTATCCAGGAGAAGGCGATGATGAGAATCAATAGAGCAATCCCAAACTTTGCGCGACCAAAGTAGATGGCAGCAACTATCAGTGCTGCGGCGAGAAATCCATAGAGCCCTGTCTTGAGAGTGAAGACTGGAAATTGCGCGCTCCACTCTGCAACCCATGCAATCCATGTTGCCAAGGGCTTGACCAGAAATATCAGTCCTGCTGAGATGAAGGGTGCGATAGGAGATATCAGCGCTGCAATAAAACCCACAATCGTGATGGGAGTGACGGCAGGGGCAGCTAGCAAGTTAGCAAGGACGCTGATGGGGCTGATATATCCAGATAGGGAGACGATCACCGGAGCACAAAAGACCATCGCTGCAATCGGTGGTGCTAAGAACTTTGGCTTTATCTTTGGTGCAAGAAGTAATAGCCCTGCTGTTGCAAGGACAGAGAGTGCAAAGCCAGGATCGCGCGCTTGAAAGGGATCTGCAATCACCACAGCTCCAATGGCAAAGCCAAGTGCTGGAAGTGAATCGCGACCTTGTCGCCTTCCATAGGCAAAGAGAAGGACTGCAGCCATAGCTGCTGCCCGCAACACTGATGGCGATGGGCGCACAAGTGCGATAAATGCAGCAAGACATATCGCCGTTGCAATCAGGCGATGATTGAGCTTTCGAAAGATGAACTGCATTCCCCAAAGAACAAATGTTGAAACGATGGCAAAGTTGGCGCCACTGACTGCAACGAGGTGAGACAGACCTGATCTGCGCATATCGTTTTTAAAATCAACGCTCTGCTTACTGACATCTCCGATAACCATTCCGGGAATGAGTGCGCCCGCATCTCCTGTACCGGTCGCCTGCCGCAAGCCCAATCGAATCGTTGCAAGAGAGTTAGCCCATCGAGATGGTGGCGTTACTACCTTCACCTTGTTCTTAACTATTAGCAGCGCTGCAACGCGTCGCTCTTTACTCTCTAAGACCTTTGCTTGAACGCTAATTGTCTGACCTGGAAGTAGCCCATCAACGCTACGAGTTGAGGCAAAGACGCGCACAGGAAT